>DATFQQ010000465.1:0-21621 GCA_035264195.1 Candidatus Sulfotelmatobacter sp.
CAACAAAATTCGAGCAATCACCCGTCTTACCGAAGCTCACGACAAGGGCGAAGTACTGACAGGAGTGTTCTACGTGAACACGCAAGCGCCCAACTTTATCGATCTGCTGAACGTAGTCGACGAGCCTTTGGCCACACTGCCCGACTCGATGACTCGTCCGCCAAAGGAAGTACTCGACACTTGTATGGAAGAACTGCGGTAGGGCAATTCAAGTTTCAGGACCAGCAGAAAAGGCCTCCGATTCTGGAGGCCTTTTCCTTCTGTACCAGAAGATGTTATGCACTCTTCCGCCGTGATTCGCCGCTATGTTCCGGATTTTCGCCGGGTTCGGGAAAATCCGTATCAGCATCTTTCAGCATGGGATCCTGGTCTCGGTGTCCCAGTTGCTCTTGCAAGCCGATGTTCCCGGGTGTCTCATGATTCTCAGTTTCCATGGCACCCTTTGCCGTATCCTGATCAAGATTGCTTTGTGCCATAATTCCCTCTCCTACGAGGTGGGGGCACTATGACAAATGAAGAGCCGCCCCTCAGAAGCAAGTGTATCCCGGTCAAAGTTCGAAGAGAATAGCCTTTCGCAGAAAAAGTTGGCGAGGAAACGATGAAACGACTCTGTGGGCTTCTAATGATCTGCTTCGCATTCTTGCTATCGGCATCGGCCGATACCTCATCCCCAGTTCTGGTGCGGACCCGGCATCATCTTCACCGCCATCACGCCCATCGAGCCGCTAAACATCACCAGCGGCACCGGGCGCACCACCAAATATGATCAAGGATTCTGTGTAGGGGCGAACGCATTCGTCCGCCCGCCGACGCGAAGCGAGACGTTCGGCAGCCGAAACCAAGGTAAACCCGAGAAAACACATAACCATATCAGCCGGGAGGATCGTCGACCGGAAAGGGCGAACATAATACGATTTTAGCTGTTGATGTAATCCATCGCGCTGTCATCCTGATGGTCTGCGCTTTTTGCAGGCCGGAGGACCTATGCAGTTCGCCAGCCCTCATGAGTACTGCAGGCAGAGTTGCATAGGTCCTCCGGCGCCAAAAAACGGCGCCATCAGGATGACAAAGCGGAATGGCATACAGCCATTCATAAATCGATCTAGCCGGCTACCCGCGCGTCGAAACTCCCAGCTTACGCAGTCGGTCGCGTGCCTGCAGCGCCTCCGGTGAATGAGGATACCGTTGAATCAGGTGGCGTAACTCACTGACTCCGTCATCCTGCTTGCCTAGCTCGACCAGAGCAAGTCCCTTCTTCAATTGCGCCGATGCCGCTTTATTTCCGCCGGCGAAATTCTGCAGGACCTGATCGTAGCTCTGCACTGCCTGCTGATAGTTTCCCTGTTTGAACTGAATCTCACCCAGGTAGTAATAGGAGTTCCCGGCCAGGTCGGTGTTGGGATAAAACTTGACGTAATCGGAAAACTCCTGCGACGCCAGATCAGGCTTGCCTCCGTTGTAGTCGCGAAGCGCGTTGTTATAAAGCACATCCGGAGGCGGCGCGTTCTTTGCTGCATCCGCCGCAGCCTGTTGCGTCGCCTGCTGTGCAGCAAGGCTCTGCTGTGACGCCTGCATGTCCTCCAGTTGCTTTGAGACTTTGGCCAAACGTACCTTGAGTTCGTCCAGGGTGTCATTCAGCGACTGGATCTGCCCTGAAAGCTGTTCAGTCTTCGTACCGCTGTCAGACTGCTGCTTCTGCAATGTGGTCTGTAGATTGTTCAGCGCAGCCACCAGCTTATTAACGGCGTCCGCATCCTGCTGCACCAGGTTATTCATGACGCCCATGCGTTCATCGAAGCTGCGCTGCATGGCAGTCATTTGTTCCTGCAGTTGCTGAACCTGAGTCTGCAGCTGAACCATTTCCTTATTGACGCCCCACGCGGGGGCAGCCCCTATCCAAAGCATCGCAAGCAATGCAACCAAAGCGGATACACGATGTGGTTTCATAAACGGTTCCCTGAATACCTCAATTTAGATGCATTGATTTTCCCATAGACGAGGCGGATTTCGTACGGAAAGGAATGGCAGAACCGGAAGGTACAACCGGAAGGGGAAGCTCGTCGAAGCCCAGCACTTCGCGGATCCGACCTGAAAAAAAGAACAGGGGGACACCCGTGGCATCCCCCTTGAGTTCGCTACTTCTGATAAACAAAATGACCACGACGGTTCTGCTGCCAGCAAGCTTCGTTGCTCTCTGTGCAGAAGGGTTTCTCCTTGCCGTAGCTGATCGTCTTGATGCGGCTCGCATTGATTCCACCCGCGGTCAGTGCGTTCTTGACTGAGCTCGCGCGCTGGTCGCCCAAGGCCAGGTTGTAGTCCGTCGATCCGCGCTCGTCGCAGTGTCCCTCAATCGTAAAGTTGATGTTGGGATGCTGATTCAGGAACTGAACATTGGCCTGGATTGAGCCCTGTTGATCAGCCCGGATGTTGGACTTGTCATAGTCGAAGTACACGTCCTTGATGTTCTGCGAGAACAAGTCCTCATCAGTCACCGTCGGAGTGGCCGCAACTGGTGGCGGTGGCGGTTGCGTTACGGTCAGGCGAGCCGTAGCGTCCTGTGTACCACCCGCACCCTTCGCAGTCAGATGATAGGTCGTAGAATCGCTGGGAGAAACGCTCTGCGAGCCATTCGGCTGCACAGCGCCGATACCATCGATCGATACATCCGTGGCATTACTGGTCTGCCAGGTTAAGGTCGCGGACTGACCCGCCTGGATGCTGCTCGGATCCACAGAAATCGAGGCTGTCGGAGCCGGCGGCGGTGGTGGTGGCGGCGGTGGCGGCGGCGTCTTTTTCTTTCCGCACGCCCCCAGCATCAAAGCAGTGCTAAGAGCAACTATCAATACGAGCCATCTCATACTCGATTGCTTCACTTTTATTCCTCCTGCGACCCCAAGTTGCCCCTAGGGCCAGACGAAGTTATTTACTATTTCCAACTCCAATTCGGTTGTGTATTACGTCCGGTAAAAGTCAATTGTTGTACCTTGGATCCATCGGCGAGCATGCTCCAGATCTGTAAGCTCCCTGACCGATTCGACTGAAACACCATGTGTCGTCCGTCCGGCGACCACGATGGGAAATCATTGCGTCCACCGTCGTGCGTGAGCTGCACCCACTGCTTACTCGCGATATCCATCAGATAAAGATCAGAGGCTCCCGGCTCGCCGGGCCCATATTTCCTCACCCATGCGAAACTCAGAAACTGCCCGTTCGGCGCCCAGTTCGGAGAAACCGCATATCCCTGATCGGTCATGCGCTGCTGATTGGTGCCGTCTGACTCCATCGTATAAATCTGCGGCAACCCCGTGCGTCCGCTGACAAATGAGATTTGACCATTCGTTTTGCGGTTCCATACCGGAGAAACATCGGGTCCCTTGTCGGTCGTTAAACGCCGTGCATTCGCTCCAGAAGCATCGGCCACGTAGATTTCTGGATCTCCCCCTTTCGACGAGGAGAATGCAAGCTTCGTCCCGTCTCCGGACCAGGCGGGCGACAGATTGGTGCCACCCATGTGCGGGAACCCGACCATCCTATTGATCTCAAGGGAGTACATCATTATCTCCCAACCAGTCTTGGTCAGTCCGCTAAATGCGATACGCGATCCATCTGGTGAAATTCGCGGAGACAGAGCGATCGAACCCAGATGCGTGAGTTGGTGCTGGTTCGAACCGTCGTAGTCCATGGCCCAGATCTCTTTGTGTCCGGTTCGATCACTGACGAAGTAAATCTGCGTCTCGGCGATCCCCTGGATTCCTCCGCCCAGCCGGAAGATGATCTCATCGGCAAACTTATGCGCCATGACTCTGGCAGCCGCATCACTCGCCGCGTCCGAATATTGCTTCCCGAGAACCTCGGGCGACTGGGTATTCTTTACGTCGTAGAGCCAGCCTTGTACTGTTAACTTGCCGCTGGCGACTCCCAGATTCCCGAAAGCCAACATTGCGGCGTTCGGCGGCGGCGCATTCCACGCTATAAAGTTCACCTCAGGCGGTTGTCCTGGAACCTGTAACGGATAGAAGCTCTTGGAAACCAGTTCAACTACTCCCGAAACATCCAAGTCATTCCAGAGGGTGTCGTTGAACGTCTTGAGCAGGGCGGCGTTTTGTGGATCGTTGTTTGCCGGCTTGAAATCGGCAACCGCGAGCCGAACTTTGTCGACTCCCAGGCTTGTCCCGGTCTTAACCCAGTCCTGCCCAAAAAGCGCTGATGTGAAGAAACAGATACACAGCAGAACGAGCCATTGCGTGAGGCCGTAAGAACCGCTTGGCCGTCGCCCGGTGACTGATCTGTGGGCCTCGTCCATTCGCAGGGGAGAAGATTTCGTGTAACTCAATATCGTATGCCGATAAAATCGCCTTTGCAACAGATTACCCATCGTTTTAGTTCGACTCATTACCCGATTTTCCATTCTCTACTCGTTTTGGCTCATTTCACGCGTTCGTACCCAACTGATAACAACCAGAAGTACAGCAACTTATTTCTTATAGTCGAACCAATACTCCACCGAAATCTTGTTACCCGAGTAATCCGGAGGAAGCGGCCCGAATGTATCAATACGCTGCAGGGCTCGTACCGCTGAAATATCTAGCGACGGCACGCCGCTCGACTGCTCCACCTGAACGTTACCCGGGTGCCCATCGCGCGCGATATCGAAGGTGATGTAAACACGCTGCGCCGAATTGATCCTCGAATCGACTTCGTACTTCATCCAGTTATCCGATACCTTCTGCTGGATCACCCGGACATACCAGGCATATTTCGTACCGAAATCCCCGCCACCGCCTGAAATTCCGAACCCACCTTTTGCTCCATTTGCACTGAAGGTCCCGTATGGGCCACTGACCGGACCTCCCTCGCCAAATGCCACGCGATTGTCTTCCGGTTCCGGAGCAGGCTGAGCCTGTTTGGTAGACGCGGTTTCCTGTTTCTTCTTGGGCTTTATCTTGGCGTTCTTGCCCTGAATTTCGATTGCGTCGGGCACTTTCTCTTCGATCTTGGGTTGAGATTCGGTTAGTCCCTTCGATTGATTCGCCAGCACATTCTGTGTCTGTGAGGGAGCCACCGCGAGTGGAACGGTGCTTACCAGTGTCGCCCCAATCGCCTCCCCACCGCCTCCGACTCCCCAGGTATCGCCTCGAGTACCGTAAAAGATCGCAGAGTAAGCTAACAACACGAGAGTAATTCCAACGTGCAACCCCGCCGACCACGCCAGTGCGCGTCCCCAACGGTCGTGCTCGAAATAAATCTCAGTGCTTGCCACTTTGCTCCAGAGGCTGGGTGACGATACTTACGTTGGCAAATCCAGCTTGCTTTACTGCATCCATCACAGTCGCAAATGCCCCAAACGGGACATTCTCATCAGCACGTACAAAGATGGACTGATTCCGCGGATCGCGGATCTTCTGCCGCAATTTGTTTCCAATCTCATTGATGTTGATGGCGTCGTTCCCGAGGAATACGCGCTGATCCTTATTGATCGTGATTACTAGACGTTCTTCGGTGATCTGCTTCACGGTTCGTGTCTTGGGCACTGCGACGTCAATGCCCGACTGCAGCACCGGCGCCGTCACCATGAAAATGATGAGGAGCACAAGAACAACGTCCACCAGCGGGGTGATATTGATATCTGCGAGCGCTGTTTGTGTGCGACCGTTAGAAGTCGTAAACGCCATCAGCGCCTCACATCGGCGGCAACTGCAGCCGCACTCTGCGCCTGGCTATGCTCCACGGCGTTGAGCACTTCCAGCGAAAAATCATCGCCGCGCGCAGCAAATTCACGAATGGACGCCCCAATCAGGTTGTAGGCGATCACGGCTGGAATCGCGGCTGCCAGGCCCGCAGCGGTGGTGATCAGAGCTTCGGAGATACCCGGCGCAACGGCACGCAGCGTCGCCGCCCCCGCGGTCCCGAGACCGTGAAAGGCATCGATAATTCCCCACACAGTTCCGAACAGCCCCACGAATGGCGTTACAGCGGCGGTAATCGCCAGCCAAGGCACGTTCCGCTCGAGACGAGTAATTGCCTCTGAGGCACCGATCTGCATGCCTCGTTGAATCGACACCAGGCTTCGTATCCCACCAGTCGCCGCCACCTGTCGGCGGTATTCTTCGTATCCGCCCTCAAATACTCCCACGAGAGGGCTAGGCTTGAATTGATCCGCTACAGCTGCAATGTCCTGCAAGCGTTGCGCCTTGCGGAAGGCACGGACGAAGCGCCCGCTCTGCGCTCGTGCGCGCTTAAGCAGACTCCATTTCGTCAGGATGATAGCCCAGGAGATCACGCTGAACGCCAAGAGGGAGAGCAGAATCAGCTTGGCGATGGGGCCGCTGTTGGAAATCATATCGACGACTTCGCCGCCGACGAACACTACCAGCAAGGGGAACAAATGCATTGGATTTTTGGAGAATGCCTTTCGCGATTATAGATGAATTGGACCCCGCAATTTCCTACGCGAACCCACTCTGCCAATGAAAGTTTTGCACTTAAGTAATCAGATTTCGACGACTTGGAATCGCCAATCTGTTTCATCGTGGTCCTACTGATTACTGAAATTCTGTTTCCACGACGACCGACTTAGAAACGCTTGTCAATTTATCCAAATATCCGCATAGCGCTTGCGAAGCCCGACTGCTGTTTCTGGCGAGCCGAATCACGCGCGGCCAAAGCCATGGACGCGTAGCCGCGAATACTCCAAAACGACCTTCGGAAAATCTGCCCTCTGAATCCACAAACCGCTCGATCGCCGGGAATTCGAAATCGATTTCGTCAGAAATCGCCTTCACTACACCAAACGCAACCCCTCGGGCCTCAGCCGCTCGCGCCACTGAGGCAGCCTCCATATCTACGGCTTTGGCACCAAACGAATCCCGCAGTTTGGCCTTCTGCTCTGGACTTGCGACCGAACCAAAACTCACGAGAATACCCGTGCCGCCTCCTAAGTTGGTGCTGCTCGCGTCACCTGCGTTGATCACCTGAGCGGGCCGCAAGATATCCGGCACCTTCATTGCCGGGTCAAGGGCGCCTGCGAACCCTGCCGAGTACACCAGCTTGGGATGAAAAAGTGCGATGACGGCTTCGGTAGCTCGCCGGGCCGCAGTCGCGCCAATCCCACCGCAAACCAAGACGGTCTCGTCATTCTGAAAAAAACGCAATCGGCGACCATCATGCTCCCGATTCTGAACACGCCATTTCTTCACTAACGGACGGACTTCCCGCTCAAGCGCTGCCACGATAGCAATACTAGGCATATCCGTTGGCCCTGAACCAATCCACCGCCCGCTTTAGAGCATCATCCACTGGCACAATCTTCCATCCCAATTCGCGCTCGGCCTTTGCTGAACTCGCGAACATCTTCTTTTTACCCATGCGAACCGTATCCACGGTCGCGCGCGGCTCGCGGCGCAGGAGCATTCCGGTGATGGCCTCATCCACAACACCGGCCGCAAAAGCAAATATGTAAGGCAGTTTGATTGTCGGAGATGGCAGACCGGTAATCTGGCCGAGTTTGTCGAGTATCTGCTTCAACGTCAGATCCTGTCCGCCGAGAATGTAACGCTCGCCGCTCTTTCCTTTTTCCATCGCGGCAACGTGTCCCCACGCGCACTCCCGCACATCCACCAGATTGAGCCCCGTTTCGACGTAGGCCGGAAACTTTCTTTTCAAGAAATCCACGACGATACGTCCCGTCGGAGTCGGCTTCACATCCTGCTCGCCGATTGGCGTCGTCGGGTTGACCGTCACGACTTGCATCCCGCTGCGCCCAGCCTCCATCGCCACCTGCTCGGCCATGTATTTCGACCGCTTGTAATGGCCGATCATGTCAGCAAGGGAAACCGCCGATTCCTCATCGGCCGGTCGGCCGTCGGAAGTGAACCCCATCGTTGCCACGCTCGACGTATAAACGACGCGCCGCACGCCGTTCTTCCTCGCAGCATCCAGCAGCGCGCGAGTCCCCTCCACATTCGACCGATACATTTCGTTAGGATCGCGTACCCAGAGCCTGTAATCAGCTGCCACGTGAAAAACGGTGTCGCATCCCGAGATGGCTTTCTCCAACGACGCCGGATCGCGCAAGTCGCCCACTGTCGTATCGGCATTGAGTCCTTGCAGATTTTTCAGATTGCTGGTCGGACGCGCAAGCAGCCGCAGATTGGCGCCTTGATCCGCAAGAACGCGTGCTACGTGGGAACCGAGGAATCCGGTGGCGCCTGTGACGAAAGCTTTCAAAGCCCAGTTTCAACCCTCGCGGAAATCGCACGCATCGCTGCCGGTCCCGACCGCGAGACCAAGCTATTTGCTCGCGTAGTGAGCCGCTCCAAGAAAATGCAGGGAAACATACGGCTCGTCGCCGATCACCCAACTGTCATGACCGGGAGGTCCGGGTGGAATGTAAAAGAGCATTCCGGCGCGTAGTTCGTGGATAGTTCCATCTTCCATGGCCGCCGTCGCACATCCGGAGAGCACCATTCCAACATGCTCGACGTTACAGCGAGCCGCACCCACCGCGGGTCCTACATGAAGCGACCACTTCCATCCCGGTTGGTAAGTGGCTCGTCCGATGGTCATGCCACCGAGGTGCACGACTTCGAATTTACCTTTTTCGAATGTACGCACTTCGTCAGGCTGTTCAAACCGCTTCAGAATCGTGTCCATCCCGGGCATGCCAAAGAACTCCAACTCAACGGAATGCTTGCCGCTCACTGATCATTTTCCGTTCTTCCAGACAACCCTCACTGGCTAAGTGCTAATTGCCAACTGCTAATTGCTGGTCTTCTCCATCACTTTCGCGTATGTCGTCAACGCCAGCAGGGGGAAATACTGCCGGTACAAGTGATAGATCAGATAGAACACGCGAGGAAACCCAGTTCCGGTGTCGAACTTCTCGTCCCACGAGCCATCGCTTCTCTGCGTTCGCATCAAGTAAGCAATGCCGCGCGCAACGCAGTCGCTGCGTGTGTCGCCGGCAGCCAGTAAGCCGAGAATCGCCCAGGCAGTCTGTGAAGCCGTACTATCGCCCTGTCCGCGAAGAGTCGGATCATCGTAGGAGCCAACTGTCTCTCCCCAACCGCCGTCCGGGTTCTGCACCATGCGCATCCATTCTGCGCCCTGCTGGATGCATGGCTCGTGCAGGTCCATACCAATGGCTTCCAACCCGCGTAACACGAGCGCCGTGCCGTAGATGTAATTCACTCCCCAGCGCCCGAACCAGCTTCCATCCGGCTCCTGTTCTTTACGGATAAAGTTGATCGCCTTCTTCACCGCCGGATGATTCTTGTCGTACCCATACGTCGCCAACATCTCCAGAATGCGTCCCGTGATGTCGACCGTTGCCGGATCAAGCATGGCGTTGTGATCGGCGAACGGCACATACTGGAACACCATGCGGTCGTTGTCTTTGTCGAATGATGCCCATCCGCCGTTCTTGCATTGCATGGAAAGAATCCAGTCGATCGCCCGCTGCACCGATTCGCGCTGGTAGCGTCCATTGGGGTGCTCGACGCGGCTCAGCGCCAAGCAGACCATCGCGCTGTCATCAACGTCGGGATAGAACTCATTGTTGAATTCGAAATACCAGCCACCCGGCTGCCCATCCGGATTCTTTACCTTCCAGTCGCCAACGTTCCGCACCTGTTTCTGCAGGATCCAATCAGCACACTTCACCATCCGCGGATCCTTGGCCGGAACACCCGCCTCGCCCAATGCAAACAGCGCGTACGCGGTGTCCCACACGGGTGACATGCAAGGCTGCATCCTGAACGTGTCCTCTTCTTCGATCCCAAGCTTTTCGAACTCGTCCATCGCGCGAATCACCTGCGGATCATCCAGTGAATACCCGAGGCAGCGCAGCGCGATGATCGCGTTCATCATCGACGGATAAATCGCGCCCAGCCCATCGCTCATCTCAAAGCGCTCGAGCATCCATTTCTCCGCGCTTCTCAGGGCTACGGAGCGCAAGGGCCGCACGTGCACCCGCTCAAACCAGTGTGTAACGCGGTCGATCACCAAAAAGAAATTCCGCCAGGAAACCAGTTTTTTCGCCCAGTGCAGGTGCATGCGCGACTTATGCATGCCCCCAACGAATAGCTCTTCGACGCCCATCTCCCGCGGAATCTTCTTGAACGGTTTCTTCGCGTAGCAAATCGAGAGGGGCACCAGAATGGCGCGCGACCACGACGAAATCTCGTAGATGTTGAACCAGAACCAGTTCGGAAACAGCACGATCTCCGGAGGGATGGCAGGAACCGCGTCGTAATCGTATTGCCCGAAGAAGCAAAGATAGATCTTGGTAAACGTGTTGACTTCGGTGACGCCGCCCATCTCCAGGATCTTCTTCCGTGCGCGCTCCAAAGCGGGGTGGTCGGCCGTGTACCCAGCCAGCTTCAGCCCGAAGTACGCCTTCACCGAGGCACTGATGTTAGAAGGCCCACCGACGTAAATGCTCCAACCACCGTCTTCGTTCTGATGCCGAAGAATCCAGTTCGCAGCTTTCTGAAAACGTTCCTGGTTCCCGGTCCCAAGTAGCGTGTGAAGCAGGATGTAGTCCGACTCGAGAGTTGTATCCGCTTCAAGTTCCCCACACCAGTACCCTTCGTCGTGCTGCTGTGAGAAGAGATACTTCCGCGCCGCAGCGATCGCCGCGCTCACGCGGCTGCCTAATTCTTCAATTTTTCCGAATCGAAGCTGAGGATTAGAACCGAGGGTTTCGGCAGCTAAATTGGCATCGGGGGAGTTCTTGTCCATGCATATACTCCAACAGATCGTTCCGTAGAGATGTAGCTTGCTACGTCTCCCTCACCACAAGGTCGGTCTAGCGCAAGCCGAGACGCTGCGACCAACGCCGTAATAACTAATTTGCCGGGGCAGAGGCAATCGCTTCCACAATCTCAGGCGGCAATCCGAACCGTACATTCTCTGGCATCACTTCCAACTCCTGCACGTTGGCGAACCCCTTTTCCTGCAGGAATGAAACTGTCTCCTCCACCAAATGTTCCGGAGCTGAAGCGCCGGCCGTAAGTGCAATGGTCTTCACACCTTTCAGCCACTCCGGCTCGATGTCGTTGCAGCTGTCAATCAGGTGTGCCTTCGTACCGAGGTTGCGCGCCACCTCGACCAGTCGATTCGAATTGGAGCTGTTCTCCGAACCCACCACCAGTAGCAAATCCGACTCCGATGCAACCTGTTTCACGGCTACCTGCCGATTCTCAGTTGCATAGCAGATGTCTTGCGCTGCCGGACCTTTGATGTTCGGGAACTTCACTTTCAGCGCTGCAATGATGTCCTTGGTCTCATCCAGGCTCAGGGTAGTCTGGGTCAAATACGCCACCCGATTCGGATCCGGCACGTCCAGCGACGCGACCTGCTCAGGCGATCCCACAACTTGGGTCACGAGTGGAGCTTCGCCCAGAGTTCCGATGACCTCGTCATGGTCCTTATGCCCGATCAGGATTAGCGAGTAGCCCTCTTTGGCAAACTTCACGGCTTCGACGTGGACCTTGGTCACCAAAGGACAAGTGGCGTCAATCACGCGCAGCCCTCGCTTGGTGCTGTGCTCACGCACTTCGGGCGAGACGCCATGCGCGCTATAAATAATCCGTTCGCCATTTGGTACTTCGTCCTCGCTATCGACGAAAATGGCGCCCTTGCCGCGCAATTCTTCCACCACAAAGCTGTTATGGACAATTTCCTTCCGCACATAGATCGGCGGTCCGAATGCCTCCAGCGCGATTCGCACCACATCGATGGCACGCACCACTCCCGCGCAAAAGCCACGCGGCTTGAGCAACAACAAAGTCTTTCCCTCGGTATTCGCTAGCATTCCAGTCACGATTTGACCGTCCCCTGAGTATCTCGCTTGCCGTCACCGGAGAAACCCGGAAACTCCTCCCCGTGGGGTGCAAGCCAACCACAATCCCTTCATTTAGGGTACACGATCCCCATTGTGGCGATACCACTAAAGTACTGAAAAAGAACCGGGATGGTCAACGTAAACCAAAGAAATTGTTGCGATTAGCAGCCATCCGTCGAAAATCGGGGTTGATTGGGACGAATCGTCACTCCGCGACGACCTAATCATTGACGGGCCTAGAGCAAAGGAGTCTGCTTCGGCGTTCTCCGTCCCCCACGTGCGGTCCCAGATCTCAACATTCTTGAGGTATACATATGCGGCCTTACCTGCTTGTCGCAGTCTTGATCGCAGCTCTGAGCATCGTTGCGACTGCCCAGCAACCGCTGACCAATGAATCGATCCAGAAGATGGCCAAAGCCGGACTCGGCGACGACGTCATTGTGTCGATGATCCAGAGCCAACCCGGACACTACGATCTGAATCCTGACACCCTGGTCTCTCTCAAAAAAGATGGCCTCTCGGACAAGGTACTTGCCGCCATGGCTGCCAAGAACGCAGCACCTCCCGCCGAGAAAACCTCCGATGAGTACGAGGATCTCGAAATCGGCGTTTATCACAGGGTGAAGGATGTTTGGACCATCATCGCCACCGAACCCGTGAATTGGAAGACCGGCGGAGTTCTCAAATCGTTCGCGAGTCAAGGCATCGTCAAAGGCGACGTGAACGGAAGACTACAGGGTCCGGCCAGCGCAACTAAGATGAACACTCCGTTGGAGTTTCTCATCAAGACCCCCGACGGAGTAGAAGCCGCTGACTTCCAACTGGTGCGGCTGCACGTTAAAAGTGACGCCCGTGAATTTCGGACCGTGACCGGCGGTGTATTCCACTCATCAGGCGGCTCGACGAAGGATGCGATCCCTTTTGAGCAGAAGCGGATTGCCAAGCGCACTTATAAGATTACTGTTCCGGACACGGCTCCTCCGGGCGAATATGCCTTTCTAGCCCCTGGACTCACAGGATCGTCCGCGAGTGGCTCTACCGGAAAGGCGTACACATTCCATCTGGTGGAGTAATCAGGGCCAGCGTTCGCCCCGGCGAACCTTATCACTCGCAGCGGTCGGCGTGGGCAACTAGAACCCTCTGGGCCACTTCGCGAACTCGTCTGGCCTCGAGTTGGGTGAAGGTGTGTTCGAAGATGTCGTCCGGCATCCCTGTAGCTCTTATTTCAACCAAGAGGCCCAGATTCCGGTAGAACTCAATCAAAGGTGCCGTACTTCGCTTGTACGCTTCCAGCCGCACTTTGATCGATTCTGGCCGGTCATCTTCGCGCTGGAATAACTTGCCATCGCAACGATCGCACTTCCCTTCCTGCCTTGGAGGACGCTCCGTGACGTGATAGACCGTCTTGCACTTGTCGCAGGTTCTGCGGCCACCCAGGCGTACCACGATCTCGCTAAATGGAAGTTCATAGTTCACAACGGCCGTCAGTTTCAGGCCTTCTGAGTCCATCAATTCTTTGAGGGATTCGGCTTGTGCCAGCGTTCGAGGAAACCCATCGAGTATGAATCCCCCAGCACACTGCAAGCAGCCTTTCCTTTCACGCACCATCGCCCATACGGTGGAGTCGGGGACGAGTTCCCCGCGACGCATGTAACCCAACGCCTCTTTCATGGCTGGACTCTGATCGCACTCGGCGCGAGCACCCGCGGCTCGAAAAACGTCTCCAGTCGAGAGATGGCACGCCCGCAAACGTCGGTGGAGTAACTCAGCCTGTGTACCTTTACCTACTCCCGGGGCGCCCAGCAAGATCAGCCTCCAGGGAAGCAGGGCAGGCTCCGGCGTTATTTCACATTGCGCTGAAGGCCCCTCAATCCAAGCCGCTCGATTGTTCGTCATGGTCATGGGCTGAATGTAGGGGGACCAAGACACCGATGCTGTGACGGAGATCACAAGCACCAGAGCCTCAAAACACATATGGCACCGCATGGCCCTATCGTGCCTCCCCCTACCCTCCCCGTGCCATTGTGGCGATCCGCGCTCTGTTGCACCATGTAGGCGTCTTCCAAGGCCCCCAGGTCAACGAAGAAAATGCTGGAACTAAGCTCAAGACGGACCGCCAATCCCCAGGCCGCTGTCGCCGTGGGAGGCCAACAGACCCGCAGACTCCTTCTCGCTCTGGTTCTGCTGCTGGCTGCGCTGGCCGCCGTTCTGATCAAAGATCGCGATTTCTGGTTCGGCGACGGTTCGGCGACGGTTGAAACTTATATTCCTGAAACTCCAGCCACCGTTCAGACTCCAGTAAGCCCCGCTGCGCAGCCCAACCAGACAGTTCAGCCTCACACCTCGAAGAAACAGGTGGCCCCGGCAGTTGTAGCCCAGGGGAGACCCGAAGAAGCTCCAGCCGTAACAACGAACCGGACGATCCTTCCTCCGCTCGATGTAGAAGTCGTGGCGGGCGGCAAGCACAGCAACGTTCGTCCGGGAAGCAACGCCACCAAACTGGAAATCGCAACTCCCGGAACGAAATCTGCACCCCAGATCGAAGCTGCGACCAACGCAGCCCAGCACGAACCAGTTGCCGAAGCCAACCGACCCTCCTATCCGCCGCTGGCGCAGCATATGAACGTGCAGGGATCAGTGGTGTTACAGGCTCTGATTGGAGCCGACGGGATTATCGAGAACTTGCGCGTAATGAGCGGACCGGCAATCCTAGCCCCTGCCGCCCAGCAGGCCGTCCGCGAGTGGCGCTTCAAACCAATCATGCAGAACGGTCATGCTGTTGAATCGAAGGCGACGATTACGGTGAACTTCGCGATCAAAGTCGCCGACAATTCCGCCAAGACAACAATCGCTGAAAGCCGTCCGGAAGAGATCCTGATTCTGACCCGCTGATTCTTGTTCTCCCAATCGTTCCCAGCCTTACAGACTGAATTTCTATCCAAGCATTGTCAGGCGTTCGCTTTAATCATCTGTTCGGCGTGCTTGCGGGAAGTCTCAGTCAGCTTTGCTCCGCTCAGCATCCGCGCCACTTCCTCAGTGCGCTCCTCGCCCGTGACCGGACGTATGCTGGTCCGTGTCCGCCCGCCCGATTCCTTCTTCTCGGTGACGTAATGCTGATCGGCGAACGTGGCAATCTGTGGCAGGTGCGTCACGCATAAAACCTGGTTCGACCTCGACAACGACTTCAGTTTCTTTCCCACCGCTTCGGCCGCCCGCCCCCCAATTCCAGTGTCGATTTCATCGAAGATCATAGTCTTCTGGGTTCCACATCTCTCTCGTTTCTTACGAGAAACCGAATCGTGGGTGCCCCATTTCTCCCGTGCTTTTTGCGCAAGAAGTGGCGATTTCCCGGCCTCCACGCTGGCCTTCAACGCCAGCATCACCCGCGACAACTCTCCGCCGGACGCAATGTGTTCCAGCTGCCGCATCGGTTCACCCGGATTCGTAGAGATCATGTACACAACCTGATCGATGCCCGCTGCAGTCCAGCCCTGCTCTTCCTCGGAATGTGTCCGGTCGATCCGGAACGATGACTTCATAGCCAAATCATTGATCTCGGCTTCAACCAGCTTTTCGAGCTTTCGCGCCGCCTCGTTCCGTTTCTTCGACAATGCCCTGGCTGCCCGCAAATACCCGTCTGCCGCCGAAGCCAACTCGCCGCGCAACTGCCGGAGAATTTCGTCTTTGTTCTCGACTTCTGCTAATTTGCGGGACACATCCGTTCCAAACTGAATCACTTCATCCAGCGTGGGACCGTATTTCCGCTTTAGCCGGTCGATCAACGCAAGCCGGTCCGCGACTTCGGCAAGATGCTCCGGCGAAGCCTGAATGCCTCCCGCATAATCACGCAGCGTTGCGCCGACATCTTCCACACTGATCCGCGCTGACTGCAAAGCGGCCAGCGCCTCTTGGAACTTCGGCTCGTAGCGAGCTAACTCCTCAACCTGTTTCTGCGCGGCTCGCAGCGTTGAGGCGGTCGATCCGTTTCCTTCATAGAGCAGATCAAACGCATTCATCGCGGCGCTGTATATCTTCTCGGCATTGGCGAGGACCCGCTTTTCCGCTTCCAGTCGTTCATCTTCGCCGCTCTGCAACTTTCCCTCTTCAATCTCGCGCTTCTGAAAGACCCACAAATCGACAAGCCGCAAACGATCCTGCTCTCCGCGCTCGAGTTCGTCGATCCGCGATCGAATCTCTTTCCATTTAGCGAAAGCTTCGGCCACTGGCTCAAGGACGCTTCCCGCGAAAGCATCCAGCAGTTCGAGACGAGCCGGTCCATCGAAAAGCAGGATTGATTCGTTTTGCGCGTGAATGACCGCCAGATGCGGCGCCAACTGCCTCAGCACGGAAACGGTGGCAGGCTGATTATTGACGAACACGCGCCCCTTGCCGCTCACAGCAATCTCGCGACGCAAGATCAGGCTGCCATCATCAGACTCATCCAACCCGTTCGTATCAAGAATCTTGTGGACGGATTTCTCCACCGTGTCCTCTATTTCACACACGGCAGCGATAACCGCCTTCTCCGTCCCTGAGCGAATCACGTCGCTCGAGGCTTTATCGCCGAGCAGAAGCGCCAGAGCGTCGATCAGGATCGACTTCCCCGCTCCGGTTTCTCCCGTAAGCAGGTTCAATCCCGGCCCAAACTCCACCACCAGATTGTCGATGACCGCGTAGTTCTCGAGCCGCAACTCACTCAGCACGGGCTGTTCCTGGGACGCAGATTTGAGCGCAGCATAGCACGAAAAAGCAATTCCCACCGTTCGAGTAATTTAGAGGTCATCGACGCAGTCCTCGGCGATCTCTGCGGCCGTTCTTCGCGACCTCAGCGGTAAAATCTTTTGACCGCTGAGAACGCGGAGAACTCCCGCCGACCACCCAAAGGAATCCACCCCAACCATCCGTAAACTCCCCTTGCACCAAATCCCTTGCTATCATCATCTAAGACTGGTCAACAATTCATTCATGGCCATAGCCGGGCAATACTCGGTCGAAACCGACGCTCATCCCATTCCAGCCACCATGCAGGCCGCGGTCTATCGCGGGATCAACGACATCCGCCTGGAAAGCGTACCGGTACCTTCCATCGGTCCCAGAGAAATGCTCTTACGCGTGCATTCCTGCGGCGTCTGCGGAACCGATCTCAAGAAGATTTCAACCGGCTCTCACTCCGCTCCACGCATCTTTGGTCACGAAACTTCCGGTGTTGTCGCCGCAGTTGGTGCTGAGGTCACGAAATACCGCCCCGGCGATCGTGTCATGATCTTTCATCACATCCCCTGTCGCGAGTGCTTTTATTGTCAGAACAAGACCTTCGCTCAGTGCTCCACCTATAAGAAAGTCGGGTGCACGGCGGGATTTGAGCCCTCCGGCGGCGGATTTGCTGAATACGTCCGCGTCTTGGATTGGATCGTCGACCACGGAACCGTCCGTATCCCAGATAACGTTTCTTTCGAGCAGGCGTGCTTTGTCGAACCTGTAAATACTTGCCTGAAAGGCGTTTACACACTCAACCTGCACTCCGGGGAAACTGTTCTGACGATCGGCCAGGGCCCCATCGGCATCATCCTGAGTGTTCTGGCGAAACGGGCGGGCGTCACCTTAATTACTTCCGATTTGTATCCCGAGAGGCTTAGAATAGGCTCAAGTTTCGGATTAGACCTTACAATTGATGCTTCGCGGACAAATGTGGTAGAGCGCGTCCGGGAGTTAACTCACGGTCGAGGCGCCGATGCAGTGATTCTTGCAGTTGGCGGCAATTCCTTGATTCGTACGGCGATGGATGCGGCCCGTCCCGGAGGCCGAATATTGCTATTTGCGCAGACACAGCACGGCGAGACTGTGATTGATCCTGCAGCCATCTGCGTGGACGAAAAAAGTTTGTTGGGCTCCTACAGTGCTTCAGTTGATCTGCAAGAGGAGTCGGTTCGTTTTGTGATGGATCGCGAGATGGATCTGGAACGGTTGATTAGCCATCGCTTCCCGCTTACAGAGAGCGTTCAAGCCTTGGATTTGGCTGCCCACCCGCAACCCTCTTCCATGAAGGTCGTGATTCAACCTGGCAATACATGGAAAAGCTAGATTTTTCCCGCTGGCTTCGCGTCATCTCGTTTTGCAGTGGGTTTTTATCCGGAGCACACATTTCTACAGCGTTTGACAGGCAGTTTCAGCGCATCGTAAGGCTTTGACCAGGTTGTAGTTTGAAGCCGCGGCAGTGTGGGCGAGAGAGCGGCGTTTTCGGAGCCGCGTTGAGTGACATCAAGTTTCGCAAGGCTTTAAAACCTGCGAGCCTCGGTCGAACTCAGAAGGAACTTTGCAGTGAACGGAAAAATGACGGCCGCCGTCCTGTACGGCAAAGAAGACCTG
Source organism: Candidatus Sulfotelmatobacter sp. (assembly GCA_035264195.1). Taxonomy (GTDB): domain Bacteria; phylum Acidobacteriota; class Terriglobia; order Terriglobales; family Acidobacteriaceae; genus Sulfotelmatobacter. The sequence goes on from DATFQQ010000465.1 coordinate 18,212, forward strand.
AAGATCGAGAAGGTACCGATTCCCCGCGTTGGCGACGGCGAGGTCTTGGTCAAGGTCCAGGTCGCCTTAACATGCGGCACCGACCTCAAGGTGTATCAACGGGGTTACCACGCCCGCATGATTGTCCCTCCGGCTCTGTTCGGCCACGAATTGGCCGGCGTTATTGAAGAAGTGGGTGTCGGGGTCGCTGCTTTCAAGAAAGGCATGCGCGTCGTGGCGCTCAACTCCGCCCCGTGCCAGATGTGCTTCTACTGCTCCAAACACCAGGAAAATCTCTGCGAAGACCTGCTTTTCAATAACGGTGCTTATGCCGAATATATCCGCGTCCCGCGGCGCATCGTTGAAGCCAACATGCTGGTCATTCCCGCCAATGTCACTTTCGAAGATGCCGCAATGACCGAACCTCTGGCCTGCGTCCTTCGCGGATTGCACGAGACCGGCGTGGAGATCGGAGACACGGTTACCATTCTTGGTGGTGGCCCGATCGGCCTCATGTTTGTTCAGGTCGCGCGCGCTATCGGTTGCAATGTGATTTCGGTCGTTAAGCGCGACGGTCAGGTTGAAGCAGCCCGTCAGATGGGCGCACACGAGATTATTCAGACGACGAAGACTGAGAATGTCGTAGACGCAGTCCGCGCGCTCTCTCCGCAAAAGCGCGGATGCGACGTTGTGATTGAAGCCGTTGGAAAGCCCGAGGCTTGGGAATGGGCTGTGGACATGGTCCGCAAGGGTGGCACGGTGAACTTCTTCGGCGGCTGCGCCAGCGGAACCAAGGTCCAACTCGAGACCAACCGCCTGCACTATTCCGAAATCACCCTGAAGGCAACATTCCATCACACCCCGGAGACGGTCCGCCGGGCTTTTGGTCTGATCGCCGCCAAGAAGATTCGTCCGACCGACTACATCACCGGTGAGGCGCCCCTGTCCCGCCTGCAGCAGGTGCTGCGTCACATGCTGAATCGTGGTGGTGACATTAAAACAGCCATTATCCCCGGCCATTGAGTTGTCGGATGTTGAATGTTTGTCATCCTGAGCGGAGTCTGGCGGTGAGCGAAGCGAAGCGCCAGGCGGAGTCGAAGGATCCCTACCCGCAATTGTTGCCTTTGGGTTCTTAAGATGTGCGCAGCAGAATTGGTGTGACGGCAGTGAAACGAGATCCGGGATGACACAAGCAGCGGCGCAAAATTCGCTCTCACCGCAGGCCGCCCTCGGCTGGAGTCGCCTCCCTGCCGCTTATGCTATTCCCGCGACTGCTCCGACGCTCGACGACGCCCGCGAATACTGCGCCCGGCTGGCTCGTTCGCATTACGAGAATTTCTCGGTCGCAAGCTGGTTCCTGCCCAAGCGATTGCGCCAGCATTTCTTCAACGTCTACGCCTACTGCCGCATCTCCGATGACCTCGGCGATGAAGTAGGTGATACCGCCGCCTCTCTGGAATTGCTTGACCAGTGGCAGCGAGAACTGGAAGCGTGCTACCGAGGCGCACCGAAGCATCCCGTATTCGTCGCGCTGGCTGAAACCGTCCGGCAATTCGACATCCCGCAGCATGAGTTTTCTGATCTTCTGACCGCCTTCCGCCAGGATCAGACTGTCACTCGCTTCGAAACCTTCAACGACGTTTTGGGCTACTGCCACTACTCGGCCAATCCGGTCGGTCACCTCGTTCTCTATCTCTGCGGATATCGCGACGCAGAGCGACAGCGCCTTTCCGATTTCACCTGTACGGCTCTTCAACTCGCCAACTTCTGGCAGGATGTCAGCGTTGATTACGCTAAGGGACGCGTCTATCTCCCCCTTGAGGATTTGCGCCGTTTTGGCGTAAGTGAAGAGGACATCGCGCGCAATCAGAACACTCTAGCCTTCTGCGTGATGATGAAGTTTCAAGTCGAGCGTGCCCGTGACTGGTTCCATCAAGGTCTTCCCCTGATCGGAAAAGTTGACCGCGAACTCGCCATCGATCTCGATCTCTTCAGCCGCGGCGGCCTCGAAATTCTGAACGCGATCGAAAACCAAGGCTATGCCGTTCTCGGAAATCGCCCGGCCATCTCAAAGACGCGAAAACTCGCTCTGGTCGGCAAAGCGGCCCTGGACAAGCTGTTCGGGGGAGCGATAGGCAGCCAGCACAATCAGATTCGCTCGAACGGAGCAGCCCAGTGACGTCCGCCGGCGCCCAGCAAGTCCCGATTCCATGGACCCCTGCCCCGCCGCAACTGGTCATGGCGTACTCCGTCTGCAAGGGAATCACCCGCCAGAACGCAAAGAACTTCTATTACGGATTCCTGGTCCTTCCGCGGCGCAAGCGAGAGGCGCTGTGCGCCGTATATGCGTTCATGCGCCGCTGCGACGACATCACCGACGATCCCAAGCTGAGCCCGCCTGAACGCCGACAGCAACTCGATACGTGGCTTGATGCCCTGCACCGGGCGCAGCAAGGCCAGCCTACCGATGATGCGATTCTGCTTGCTTTGACTGACGCCCAGCGCCGTTATGCCATTCCAGCCGGTTTGCTTGACGAATTGGCGCATGGCACGGCGATGGACGTTGAGGAAACCGAAGCGCTCCAGACGAGTGGCCTTACCATTCAATACAAGACGTTCGAAGATTTGCGGCTTTATTGTTATCGAGTCGCATCGGTTGTGGGCCTCGTCTGTATTCACATCTTCGGCTATCGTGACCCTGCCGCCGAGCCGTTAGCTGAGCGTTGCGGTTTAGCTTTCCAACTGACCAACATCATTCGTGACGTGAAGGAAGATGCGAGCCTAGGCCGCGTCTACCTTCCGGAAGAGGATCTGACAAAATCTGGACTGTCGGTTTCCGACGTGCTCAATTCGACCGACCCGGCGCGCCTTCGCCCGGTGCTGGCCCTCGAAGCCGACCGCGCCCGGGAGTTTTACGCTTCTGGAGAAGAGTTGATCCCATACATCGCAGAAGACAGCCAGCCGGCATTGTGGGTGCTGATCAACATTTATCGCGGCTTGCTCGAGAAAATCGCACTGAAGCAATACGACGTCTTCACTGCGAAAGTCGCTCTCAGCACATGGGAAAAGCTGCGCATCCTGGGGAAAGGCTTCCTCAAAAGGCTTACGTGAAACACCCAGCCTGATTCTGTCATCCTGAGCGGAGTGGATACTTCGCCAACGCGAAGTATCTACGGAGTCGAAGGATCCCTATCATTGTGCGATGAAGCAGGATGACTAAAGGAATTTTCACGATGCAACCAGTCCATTTGCAGAATTGCCTTGCGGAGCCAACGTCAATGTGGGACCGAAAGGGATCCTTCGACTGCGTAGCGGTTCGCTGTGCGAACTGCTACTTCGCTCAGGATGACACTGAGCCCTTCTGTCGATATTAATGTCCACCCCATCCCAACCCACTGTCGCTATCATCGGAGGCGGTCTCGCCGGACTCG
>DATFQQ010000466.1:0-42958 GCA_035264195.1 Candidatus Sulfotelmatobacter sp.
AGCAATGAAGTTCGTCTGCAGGCCAATGGCGTGCATTGAATAGAAAGGAAAGTTGGCTGTCGAACCTTGGTTGGCTGTGACCTGCCACTGGTCATAGCCGATTACTCCGACTTGAGCGAGTCTGCTGAGATCCTTTTTGAGAGGAATAATCTGTCCGACTCCCCATTCCATGGTGAATGCCTGACCCGGGATAATGTTGGTTTGCCTCTTCGTGCCATGAAACTCCCAGTTAGTAGCCAAGTTCATCTGCGTCGCTTTGTTCTTCGTGACGTAGAACGTTGTTCCCGAAGCGAAATTGTTACCCCAATATCCCGAGCCGTTATTGCTGGTGGATCCGGGAGAGAATTGTCCTGTGGGAGCGACGAAGGCGTACCCAACCCAAGTGTCGACCCGCGGAAAATGCCAACCGAGATTGAACGGTTGTACCCAGGTGTCAGTGAGTCCTACTCCTCCGGCGTTGATACCGAACTTAGCACTCTGAAAGTCCGCCGTCACGTCACCGTTTGCCCAATTCACCGCTGCCCAGCTAGAGAACTTGCCGCCCAGAATCTTGCTCTCCGGTACGTAAATGAAAATATTCTCGACCGACCAGAATGAATATGTTCCCTTCACGGGAATTGCGGAGCCACGCGAGTCTTTCAACGCGTTGGCCGAGTAGTTGAAATCGAGATTGGCAAAGGTAAATCCCGGGGGAGGCATTATGGCGACACCGGCGTTGAGGCCGTACTGTCCCGGCACGTACTGCCCCTTTTGTTGCGCTTGTGAAATTGAGACAGCGCTCAATAGAAAGAGAATCAGTGATTCCGGTATCCATTGATGGATTTTCATCTTGTGTCCACTCCACGGCTCCAGGGTGACCTTCCGCCTCGCGGCGATTGCGTCTACTAGCTTCGCTCGATTGTGATTGGTGAGAATCAAGTCAGACGACTGGCAGAACTGACTGACTGGAAACGAGACTTCGACAGGGTGGAGAAAACGCATGCAAGTGCCTTGGTGGCACCGGGACTAAAAGCACCCGGCATCCTCGCAAGTTGCTCTATGCGCTACAAGAACATTCGAAGCCATGTAGCTATGACCACTTGTCGAGTTGCTCACCAAAGAGTCCTAGTTGGGAAAACCAATCGCTTTCACCAGGCGCTGGAAGCGCGGATCAGGGCGCAGAAGATTCATATCAGGGTCGGTTAGAATCCACAGGATCTCAAGGTCATGGCTTTGATAGGAACGGGTTAGTTCTGCGAGTGCGGAGTCGGGATCACCCAACCGGGCGTGGTCTCTCGCGAGGTAATAGTGGGGGCGCGCCAAGTAGTGATCGATCTTCACACACTGACGATTGAATCCTTTCTCCCCATCTGCTTTATACGCAGCGGGTAGCCCTTCAACCGCGCCGACCATCGCGGGATCGTAATGAAGTGCGGCGGCGTAGCTGCCGATGACAGAGCGGATTTGATCAATCGCCGCCGGATAGTTATGTTCGAGGATAAAGACTCGAACCCTTTCTATATTGGAAATCTGAAAGGATGGGGAGATCTTCAGGGCCGCGTCGTACTCTGCGATGGCCTCTTCGTACCGACCGGTATCGCGGAGAACGTTCGCCGCCTGGTGGTGAACTATCGGTGAAAGCGGGTCGAGGACGATTGCGTGTCGTGCTTGCTCGATCGCCTGGTCGTAGCGACCCATCAGGCCAAGATATTCGGCATACCACTGATGAGCGGTCGAATAGCTTGGATTCAGTTGCAACGTGCGGACAAATTCTCTCTCTGCATCCGCGAACTTCCAGTCATGATAGAGCAACACTTCGGCGCTGGCTAAATGCGCTTCGGGAAGCGAATCATCGAGGGCCAGAGCCTTAGCCGAGGCGTCGCGAGCCTTTTCAAATCCTTCCGACTGCGGCAGTCCAGTCAACATTGGCATCACGATGTAGCAGTGAGCTAACCCCGCGTAGCTGCGGGCGTCGCCGGGATCGTCTTCAATGGCCCGGCGAAAGTATTCGACTGCTTTGTTCAAACTGTCGGTGGTCCGCAACGACCAATACTGACGTCCTTGCAAGTAGTTCTCGAACGCTCGAGGATTCACGGAGTGGGCATGAGCGAATTCCTGGCGCTGGGGTTCGGTTAATTGCAGCTGCACCTCTCGGGCGACGTCTTGTGCGAGTTCACCTTCAAGCTGAAGGACGTCGTTCAGCTGCCGGTCGTATTCTTCCGCCCACAGGTGGCGATCGCTGGAGGCTTCGATCAGTTGAATACGCACTCGCACGCGGTCGCCTGATCGCTCAACGGACCCCTCGATAAGAGCTCCCACGTTAAGTTCGCGTGCGATCTCAGGAACTGATTTGTGTGTGTTCTTGTATTGGATGGAAGAGGTTCGAGAAGTCACCCTCGGACCGGCCAGTTTTGCCAATACGGTCGTGATCTCGTCCGTGATTCCATCGGCAAAATAGTCCTGTGATGGGTCCCCTGATAGGTTCCGCAGCGGCAGGACCGCGACGGATCGAATATCCGCAGGTAAGGCTCTAGCACGGCGCCGCCAGATCGAGTAACTTGCCACTGAGGCTAATAGGACACCCGCAACGACTGCGATCTGAAACCACGAGCGTCGGTCAAGAAAGTTCTTTGATTCGGATCGGGATTCGGATTCCGCCACCCCCCGCTCTTGAGTGGCAGGAGAACTCGAACTCTCCTGTCCAACATCTTTGTCTGTGGGGGTGAGTGTGATAACCGGCGCAACGAACCGATATCCCGAGCGAGCGACCGTCTCGATGTAAATCGGCTTGTCCGCCGAGTCTCCCAGACAAGCCCGGAGGCGCTTGACGGCCGAGTTGACGCCTTCGTCGAAGTCGACGAAAGTGCCCGGCTCCCACAGTTGGCGGCGGAGCTCTTCGCGGGTTACGACTTCTCCGGGCCGCCGAAGCAACTCGACTAACACGAGAAACGGTTTTTCTTGCAGACGAACGCGAGTGCCGTGCTTAAGCAGTTCCCGGCGTCCCAGGTCAACTTCAAAAGCCCCGAAACGAAAAACAGCAGGTAACTGAACCAGATGGTCCACTGCATCCGCGTCCTAAATTGCGCGTAAGTCTACCATGCCCGAAGCCTTGGGGCGAGCCAGCAGCGGAGTCAACACACCTATTATCAGTGACTTGGGTCGCCGGCGACGTTTCAGGCAAAGTCCCTTTGACCTGCGGGTGTGGGTGAGGAAATATGTGCGCGAAACGGTTGGGGCAGAAGCCAAGCACAGAGCCATAAATCAGAAAAAACTTGTCCACTTCCGCTCATTGAGAGAAAGAAAAGAAATTCAGAGAGGTTACAGTCATGCTAACGAAGCTTATGTTCGGGATCATTTCAATCGCGCTTATGGTGGAGTGCTCCACAGCGCAATTGCTGCACGAGAATGGGCGGCAGATTTCCGATCCACTTGCTGTAAATATCTTTTACAAGTTTCCCTACGACGGAGTCGGTCCCAGCGGCTACTCTCGAGGAAAAGTCCTTTACTCCGAACTGATCCAAGGGGCCGACGGGAACTTTTACGGAACCACGGCGAACGGAGGAAGTGGCACGTGTTCCAACGGCTTCGCGGTCGTGGGATGCGGCACGATTTTCAAGATCACACCAGCAGGCGTGGAAAGCGTGATCTACAGCTTCACCTATGACCAGAACACCAACACAGCTGTCAACGGACTCTATCCTTGGGCCGGTTTGGTTCAGGGAAAAGATGGCAATCTTTACGGGACGGCCAGTTCCGGGGGGAATCCCAAAGCGTTTTGTAACGGCTACGTACTGGGTTGCGGCACCATCTTCAAAATCACGCCTTCGGGCAAGTTCACCCTGATGCACCAATTCATGGGCGCAGCCACTGGCTTCAACGAAGGCGGCATTCCGCTCAGCCGATTGATTCAGGCTGCCGATGGCAAATTCTATGGCACGACGAATCAGGGTGGCTTTGTACAAGGTTTCTATAATCAGGGAACCATCTTCTCGATAACGCCCAGCGGTGTTCTCACCACTCTGCATTTCTTCGACGGTGTTCATGTACTTGACGGACGAAATCCCTTTGCCGGGCTGACTCAAGCTAAGGACGGTAGCTTCTACGGAACAACCGTGAATGGAGGAACGTACGGAGTGGGCACGGTCTTTCGCTTCATCAACTCCAAAGGCCTGACCGTGCTGCACTCGTTTGTCAGCAGTTCAAATCCTCCCGAGTATCCTGATGGAGCGCTTCCTACCGGAGTGCTGCTTCAAGGCAGCGATGGAACTCTCTATGGCACCGCCACACTCGGCGGAGCACAAACTTCAGGGCCTGCCAACGGCGGCACAATTTTTAGCATTAGTCCGCACGGAGTCTTCAGTAAGGTGTTCGACTTTAATCCCAACGGTGCTTACAACGGATGGTACCCACAAGGCGGATTGATCCAGGCCAGCGATGGGAACTTTTATGGAACCACCGCTGACGCGGGGACTGGAGATTGCTTGAGTGGCTATCTCTGTGGCTCGGTCTATGAACTCACACCCAACGGAGTTGTCACTCAGGTGGCCGTATTTCAAGACGCAGTCGATGGAAGAGCGCCTCTCAGTGCGCCTTTGCAAGGTACTGACGGTCGTCTCTACGTCACGAACAATAGCGGTCCGTATACGACTCATGACGGTGGTGGTACCGTCGTGCAAATTGACCACGCATTGCCCAAGCCGGCGCCCGTCATTTCAAGGTTTTCGCCTACAAGCGGGCCAGCGGGCCAGAAGGTAACTATTTTTGGCAGTCACTTTGTGGGCACAACGAAGGTGCAGTTTAACGGAACTTCCGCTAGCTTTACTGTGACATCTACCAATACTATTGTTGCGGTCGTACCGACGGGCGCGACCACGGGCCCAATTAAGGTTACGAATGCTGGCGGATCCGTTACGAGCGTGGGCAGTTTCACTGTGCAGCCTTGAGGTCACATGGCGTCGTGCACAGATAAGAGGCGAAGTTTCCTTACAGTTCTAAGGGAAAGTGACCGTCAATCCGTCGAGCGCGTCCGCATTGAAAGCGCATTCGGTGTCTTGAACGAATTTCGGGGCTGGCTATTCACCGATCTGGACCGCTTCCGGGAGGATGCTTGGCTCAACCGTTGATCCCCTCAACTGCCTATGCGGATGCATGGATTCAGGTAGATCAGACGGAAAATCCACGCTTCTTTGTGAACCTTTTGGATGCCACCCGTGCCCGGCTTCTGGAGCGCGCCCGCAAATCTCCAGTACAGTTCTTTGCTCCCCTAGCTCTTCGCGCAGGACTGAACGTTCTCGACGTGGGATGCGGGACGGGCGACTTCCTTCGATTGTTGGCTCCGCTTGTCTCTCCGGGGAAGGCCGTCGGCTTAGATCTAAGTGAAACCATGATTGCCGAAGCTGTCCAGCGTTCTACGGAGAACGCCGCGAATCTATCGTTCCGCGTGGGAAGTGCATTGGAACTTCCCTTTCAAGCTGAAACGTTTGATCGCGTCCTTGCGACGCAAGTGCTTCTCCACCTTCCCGATCCATGGAAAGCCCTGGCTGAAATGAAACGAGTACTTGCTCCCTCGGGGCTGATATGTATTTCAGAGATCGACTGGGGGACGCTGGTCGTGCAAACGTCGGACAACGAACTAGGGCGCCGATTCAGCGATCTCGCCTGCCGAGAACTGAGAAATGGGCTCATCATCCGAGAGCTTCCAGGTGAACTTCGCAAGCTGGGTTTCAATCACATTGTCATTCTGCCCGAAGTTGAGGTGGCGCAGGAACGTGACACACTGTACACGTGGTTTGTGGAGCCGTCGCTTAAGCACTTTAAGCGAATCGGGGCATTCTCGGAAGCGGAGGCTGAGGCGTTTCTCGCTGACCTTAACGAACGCGCCGATCGCGGGAGCTATTTCTCTTCTCGGACTTATTACACAATTCTCGCATCGCAATCGAGTTGAAACCCTTTCACGACATGCAGGTTCAGACGGAACAATTCACGCTTCGAGAGGTCTGCGATCGCCTTGATCGTCTGCCAGCGTCCCGATTCCACGCGAAGATACTCATCGTTGCCGCGCTGTCACTGCTGTTCGACACACTAGATACGGCGGTGACTGGTTTCGTTCTTGCATCACTTCGCACCACGTGGCATTTCGATGCGAAGACGATTGGAGTCGTTTCGGCCATCGGATTGTCGGGCTATCTTGTGGGCTCCGCGATTTGCGGCTTTGTCGCGGATCACATCGGCCGAAAGAAGACAATCCTGTTCACACTTATTTTGTACTCTGTGTTTTCTGCATCCCGAGGGTTGTCGAACACGGTCGGCGTATTTGCCTTCTTGAACTTCTTCACATGGTTCTTCGTTGGAGCGGAGAGTTCGACTGTCCCCCCGTACCTGGCGGAATTGTGGCCTTCACGAACACGAGGAAAGTTAGTTGGGTGGATGATGGCTTTCTTCGGAGCCGGCATTGCGCTCTCGTCGATCTGGGCTCTCGTGATCATTCCGACCATGGGCTGGCGCTGGGCGCTATTCCTTACCGCTCCGTTCGCCCTCATCGGAGGGGTCATGCGATCGGTGCTACCCGAATCGCCCAGGTGGTTGATTCGAGCCGGTCGTCCGTCCGACGCCGAAGCCGTGATGGCGCGAATTGAGAGTGAGGTCTCGAAGTCGAGCGGTCAATCCTTGGCGCCAGTCATTCCACTTCAAAGTGGAGAAGAACTGCCTACGAGACTGGTAGACCCCAGCGAACTATTGGGAGCCGAGTACCGAATTGTTACGCTCACACTCTGGGCCGTGTGGTTTGCGGAATACGGAGTACTTTACATCTATCAGATTTTTCTCCCGACAATACTGTCTGCGGAAGGGCGTTCCATTGTGAACTCTTTCCGATACTCGGTCGTCATCTATTCCGCCGTAATTCCCGGGTATGTTTTGGGAGGGTACGTAGTGGAATGGCTCGATCGCAAATACGCAATCTTGCTCTCGTTTGTTTCAATCACCGCATTTGGGACACTGTTTGCGCACTCGCGATCACCTGTCCAGATAATGACGTTCGCCGGATTAACAGTCTTCTTTATCTCGCTTGGCTCCACTGCGATCTACACCTACACTCCCGAACTCTATCCGACCGAGATTCGCGCGACGGCAATGGGCATCGCGTCTGCCTGGGGACGAGTAGGCGCCGTGACCATGCTTTTGGTCTTTGGACATTTCTTTGCGACCCTGGGTAAGTCATTGTTGTTTCTGATCATCGATCCGGTTCTCATCGTTGCCGTCGTGGTGGTCCTCTGTTTTGGCCCTTCAACTCGTGGAAGACCGCTTAAAGAAGCATAGGGCTCCCAGGGAATCCCTGGGTGGATGAACCGACCAACCGAAAGTTGGCATGGGACAGATCGTCAGGAAACGGTTCTCGCATGGAATCATCGGGCTGCGAGGCCATTCACGATCTGCTCAATGGGGTGACCCTTCACCCCTTTCATTTCAATCCCCAGCAGGGCCGCTATTGTTGGGGCAACGTCGAGGTTAGAAATTTCGCCGAGCCGGATGCCTTTTGGAATGCCCGATCCACATCCGATGAAGATTGCCTGCATTTGGCTATCTGTATTGAGGTAGCCGTGAGTACCCCCCGCGGCTGCGTTGGTGATGAAGTCCCCTTCCGACTCATTGGTGAACATATAGCCGGGTTCTGCGGCAAGCAGAAGGTCGGGCGCCTGGTCGCTCTGCTCAGGCGTGGGTAATCCGAGTTTCCCGAATTCCTCAGTGCCGTATACGGCCGAGATACCTTCCATGCCAGTGAAAATAGTTCGCAGTTCGGGGAGCAGTTCCGTTCGGCGGGATGGGTCCGTCACGTAAACCATCGCAGTGCCTCCCTCAGGCATAACCCATGCATCGCTCTTTGGTTTATCCGAGCCTCCGCTTATCAATCCTTTCTGGCGCAGCAGCACATTGGGTTGAATCTTGCGCTTGTACGTTCGGAACCCATGATCGGAAACGACGATCAGCGTTGCATTCTCGGAGAGACCGTCACGGCGAAGTGCGTCGATGATCTGTTTCACCTTCGCATCCAGAAATGCCATAGCGGTAAGGCTCGCATTCGTCATCGGGCCATATTCATGATTCGTATCGTCGAGCGTGAGCAGGTGAAGAAGAAGAAGATTGGGTCTGTGTTTGTCCAGGATGTCTTCTGCTGCCGCGGTCCAGATGTCATCTTGCCAAGCCTGGGTGCTGGCTTCGAAGGTGCGTAACTGCTCGGCCGTAACCGTTCCATTCGAAATTAGTTCTCGTTCGATCACGCCATCGGGATCAGGCAGTTCGGGAAATTGCCAAGTGATCGTCTTCGCTCGGTAAATCGCGACCCAATCCACTTGAGCGGTCGTCAGCCCTGCTTGGTAAGCCGCATCGTAAATGGTCTGCGCATGCACCATCTGTTCCTTGTCTCGCCAAGGCTCGATCGAGGGCTTCGCGCCGGCCTCGCGACGCAGCAGCAGGCCGTTATAGAGAACCTGATGTTCAGAGGGCTCAACACCGGTGACGATAGAGGTGTGGTTCGGCCAGGTTACGGTGGGATTCACTGGTCGCATTGACGTTGCGACGACGCCTTTCCGGATCAGTTTCCGGAGCGTCGGAATCGGAAGCTTCGGATCATCGAGCGCGTATGCAGGAAAACCATCAAGGCTTATGACGACCACTGTGCGACGCTTGAGGGCAACTGTTGCTGCGTCCGAATGGACTAGAACGGCAGAGGCACCAACAATGATGAGGCACAGCCAAAACAGCGCCTTGGTTCGCTTCTTCAATGGGTGATCCTTTTCGATCTGGGCGAATTCAACTCAAAGATGCGATCCCTACCAAACGCTTGATCTCCTTCGCCTGCACGGAGCAGGCTAGGCGCGAAGGAGAAAACGGAATTTCATGTTTTCGCCAAACCACATAATGTAGTTGGTTCCCCATGCGTTGTTGAAGAGGTTGCAATGAACGCCCGCGGACAGGTCAGGCTGCTCGTGTGAGAAATACAAGGGCGACTTTGATCCCAGCGCCACTAGCGGCGCATCCAGGGTGTCAACAAGAAACGTCCCGTTGTCATCTTCGTAGCCGAAGCCTCTTGAGAGCGCGTGCATATGGCGATTGCCAGAGCGGACGACGTCCGAAGGGGAGACAACTTCACCGGATTTCTCCAACCTCCATCCGTTTCGGTCCGGGGCGATAGGATGAAAACTCAGCCATAGACCTTCCGGCAGGCGCGTGGGGGGCTTTTGGAACCAGGAGAAATTCAGATGGATGACCGGTTCTGACTTTGGCAGAAGGAGTTCCAGATACATTTTCTGCGGAAAGGATGCGCGCCCGCTGCGCTGCGCTTCTGCATCATTGATTTCAAGACGCGCCAGCAAGCGATACTTGTTCTGGTCTTCCTCTACCTGCAAGTCGGTAACTGATGGTAACCATTCCCGGCTCTCCGCGCCAAAACGCTCTATGTTTGGCTTCCCAAAATCTTTCTTTGCCCAATCCTCCTCGCTCACCACGTAACTGGAAAAAAAACGTGAGTAGTCTTGCTGTGAAAGCGTCTGATAGGAAAACAGGGCAAGGGGATGATCGTCGGATGCCCACTCCCGTTTCGTTTTCTTGTTAAACAGTTGATGAATCGCTCCGCTCTTTGGGTCAACCCGCACGACAAATTGCTCTGTCTCGATGTCGGGTCGAACAGAAGGCTCACTTGTATGCGCGACCTGTGGTGTGACCGCTCCAGCTTCGAGATTACGCACAGCCGCCAGCGCCTCGTCGCGGAGTGAAATGGGAAGCGTTTCGATTCCGGTAAAGAGATCCTGGCGCTTCTCCTGCCAACTGAATTGCACGACTTTATAGTTCTTGGTGTCGAGCATTGCTGCAAGATCGCTAGGGACATAGTGATCGAAATCGAGCCATGTCTTCGTATCAGTGCCCCATGTGTGCTCCACCTCCAGAAGCAAACTGCGGAGCAATGCGATGTCCGTCGTATCACCCGCGGCAAACTTTCCATGCGCGATCCAGTCTTGTCGTAAGCGAGCAACTTCGCGATACCTGGCGAGTTTCAAAGGATCGCTGGCAACACCATGGATCCAGGTGTCGCCGATTTCCCCGGTGAGAGTTGGCAAAGAGCCGCGATGAGCGTCGACAGCGTTGGCGATCTCAGTTAGGTTCGTGGGGATAATCTGAGCGTTTGGAAACTCGGCACTCAGAGTTTTGTAAGCTTCGCGAACTTCCTCAACCGTATGCGGCCCACTGTTATCGTCGCGCACAACTATGGCGATGGCCAAATCGGATTCCGGCACACGTACCACATCACCGTATCCATGGTGATACATGACCACGAGCGTCGCACCGCTGGGATTCTTCCAGAGAAACAAAGGTGGAACTTCCGCCGGTGTGCTTGCGTCGTTTACGCCTATATCCAGAAACTTCACGCCTTGGGCGGCCAGCGGAGCGATCAATCCGCGCGTGTGGCCGGGAACGTCGGTCATCTTGGCGCCAGTTGTCGTCTTACCAAAGCGGCGGTCGAGGGTCTTGGACAAGCCAATGCTCCCGGAGATCATCGACGCGTCCATTAGTTCGGTCTGCCATGTAAACGGGAGGGCATGCCACGCAATGTCACCGGCGGAAATTGCCCTCTCCATTCGTGCGAGTTCCACAGGCGTTGCCTGCTCCAGGTATTCGTAAAGCAGCCATGATCCAGTGGTCCAGACATAGCGGTGACTGCCCGTTTGCCGCAGTTCGTCAGCGAGATCCATCGCGCGCGGAAAGTATTCCTTGAAATAGCGGTGAACGACGGCGGCCTGCGTGTCAATAAAACCCGCGTCAAAATGACACTTGAACATGACCAGGACGCGCTTCACGGCCGGATCTGCAACGCGCGATTGGGAAGCAGACTGGACCGCGAACAGGTTCGGAGCTTTCCACAATACAGCGCTGCCAAGAGCGGATTTTATGAATTCACGACGCTGCATGACTTAAGTGGAATCAGTTCCAGACCAGAGATGCAACCGAGTTCTCTTCCATAGGGATCTGGGCCGATCTCAGTCCGTGATTCACTTGAACTGTCCGCGCAGCCCCAAGGTTCGTGAGTATAAGTACCTTCTGGCCGCTAGGATTTGCGACCGCAACGTGAGACAGATTCGCTGCCTGGCTCTGCGACTCGAAGCGCCGAGCCCCTCGACGGATCGTTCGCGAAAAATGCGCAAGGGCCCAGTACTGGCCGCTGCGGGTAACTTCTTGTGTGTGCGGGTTGATGATTAAAATTCCTCCGCACGGATACGGTCCGATGTTAGGTTTTCCACGTTCATCGGTCGCCATGTTCCAGGCCACTCCCGCACGGCACCAGTTGTTCAGCACATCCGTGTAGGTCTTGCTCCACTTCGTCCAGTCGTCTTGATAATGCGGATCATTGTAATCGGTGCTGCCTTCGGTGTAGTACATCTCCACGTCTGGATGAGCCGCGTGAACTTTGCTAGCCATACTGGGATCGCCGGTATAGGCATGCCAGGCAACAGAATTCGCATACCTGCGAAAATCAGGATCATCGAGCTGAGAAATCACCCGCCCCCAATACACAAAATTATGATCGAGGATCCAGATCCTGGTGGACGTATTTGTCTTCTCGAAGAGCGGCCCGAGATGCTCAGCGATGAACTCCGTATCGCACTCTTGCGACCAGGTGCACGCCGGCATTTGTCCGTGCTGGTCCGTATCAATTTCGTTCTGCGTGGTGATGGCTTGGATCGTAACGCCCTCCGCAGCGTAGGCTTGCAGGAACTTGAGAAAATATTGAGCGTACGAAGAGAGATATTGACGGCTCATCGAGCCGCCCAACATCGACTTGTTCCACTTCATCCACCCGGGCGGGCTCCATGGCGACGAAAAATAAAACGTCTCGGGGTTGATCTCCCGCACGCGCCGCAACAACGGAAGAATATATTCGCGATCGTGATCGATGGAGAAGCGCTCCAGGTTAGGATCAGGCTCTCCCTCGTCATAGCTGTAAAGCGTGGCTGCGGAGTCGGCCGCTCCGATGCAAGTGCGATTCACGCTCAATCCCATTTCCGATGGATGGAACATCTCGTGAAGCAACTGCTCACGGGCCGGGGCCTTCAACTGATTGATCACGTAGCAAGCTGCGTCAGAGAAGCATCCCCCGAACCCGAGAACCTCCTGGAATTTATTCGTTTCGATAAGGCGAACAGAATCTGTGGACGGCGCAAGAGATGCGGGTTGCCATGGAATCGATCGTCCCGCGCTGAACCGTCGTTTGTTGTCTGTCAACCAGACTGCAATGTCCGACGCAGGCTCTGGTCCTCCCGTAGGCGCAGGAGTGCTCGGCGAAACCGAAAGTTGTGCGCTGTCGGACGCGAGAGCTGATACGCCTGCACCAAGCACCCCTAGTCCGAGAGCCGATGCCTTGAGGAAGGCCCGCCTGGAACCAATCTTCTTAATTCGCTTCATGTGGACCCTCGATAGTCAGCATCCCACTGTACGGAACCACAAGCGCGAACGACAAGGGAAACGTAAACAAGACTTCTTTCTCGGATGGTCCGCCTTTTCACGGACCATCCGCCTATCGAGCCATCTCGGTGGCACTTAGAACAGCAACTTCAACGAAAGTTGCATGATCCGTGGAGGGTTCGCCGACGTGATCGTGCCGAAACCCTGGAGTCGCCCCGTGTCGGGACTGACCGTCTGTGCATCGGTGATGTTCCCGTCGGGCAAGCCGAACTGCGCATGATTGAAGGTGTTAAACAGTTCGGCCCGGAACTCCAGATTCATCCCTTCCCTGATGAGAGTGTCTTTCAGCAGAGCCATATCCCAATTGTTAATTCCCGGCCCGGTGAAGAACCGTCGCCTCGCGTTGCCCAAGGTTCCCAAGGCTTCTGGACTGAACAAGGCTGTGTTGAAGTATGGCGTTGTCGCTGAACGGGGATCACGGATGTCAAGTGACCCTTCTGTGAACGCCGGCACATCAATAGGAAGCGAGATTGCCCCGGCGCCAGCGGTACCCAGAAGAGAATTGTCGTCGGTTTCAACCAGCGTAACAGGAAGCCCAGTAGCAAACCTGGTGATGCCGCTCAACCTCCATCCCTTTACCAGCCTGCTCGGACCACCCAAGCGATCAAAAGGCAGTTGGTAATCGTAACTGACAACGAAGTTGTGTCGAGTGTCGAATGACGAAAGCGATCTTTCGTTAGGCCGGACAAAATTGATTTGTTCTCCGTACCCAGACCCGTTGTCGAGGGATTTGGAATAGGTATACCCGGCCAGGAATTCCAACCGTGAGATCCGTTGCCGAAGGCTGAGTTGCACCGAGTTGTAACCAGACCTCCCGATGGTCATGAAATACCCGTCACTGCTAAAGTTCGCGCCGTACGGTCCGCGAACAACAACGGTACCGCCGCTGACTGGCTGGAAAGTCCCGGTTTCCGCATTGGGTCCGCAAGTCTGGGTGCCAGGGACAACTTGGGTTGCGTCATGAACGCTCAGGCAAAGAGCCGGATCGCCGGGATTAGCCTCCAGCGAGGAGAGCAAGTGATGACCCTGGCTTCCCACATAGCTGGCGCTGAGTAGAGTCTGCGAACCAAGTTCCCGCTGCACGGATAACTGGTACTCCTCGGTATAGGGCAGTACGTTTCTGTGCCAGAAAGCAGGCGAAGTGCCGATGGGCAGGAAGTTCGCCCAATTGATCCGGGTATCCGTCGTGGGAAGAGGCACGGGAAAACGCTGGCCCTCGACGTGTCCGGTTCCACGATCGACGAACGGTGTCACAAATTGCGGAGGCACGGGGCTGCCGTAAAAGGCGCCAAACGGAGCATCTCCGATTTCGTTGAAGTTCGTGGCTCCTTCGAATGTGCTGTAGAACATTCCCCATCCGATGCGAATACTGGTCTTGCCTGGCCCACCGGTCAACGTCTTCATAAGGCCACTGTCCGCAGAGGGCGAATACGAGAGCCCCAAACGGGGAGCAATGTTGTTATATCGAGTTGGAGCAAGAGTGCTGGGAATACCGGGATCACCCGGAAATACCCATCCCGTGGGCGAACCCGGGAATCGCGTTGATTGGAGACCTAACACGAGTGTTTCCAACTGTCCGTTTTTTTCAGACCACGGCCGGCTCACATCCCATCGCACTCCGTAGTTCAGCGTTAGATTCGGCTTGATACGCCAGCTGTCTTGGGCGAACAAGCCGATGTATCGCGTGCGTCCATAAGAAGGATATCCTTGGCCTTGCGAATACCCAGTCGGCGCACCAAGGAGGAAGTCGGCGAAATCTATTCCGGTCTCAGAACCGTTGAAGGTGAAATCACCGTTTGAACCTCCGTTGTATTCCGTCAACTGGTTGTAACGAAATTGCCCACCCAAGGTTAGCGTGTGAGTGCTGATAACTTTGCTGAAGTTGTCGATCACCTGAAACGTCGTTTCAGTAACGCCCAGAGCCCCGCCCGATGCGCCGAATGAAAGACCATTGTTGAGATGGATGTTCGGGACGTGCGCGTACTGGGGAAGGGACGGCGAAATGCCCAGCGTACCCGGTCCCTCCTCAAACCCAAGCGACTTTGGCGTGACGTTGTCCCCGCCTGTGGGTTTGTGCATCAGGAATCGAAGCCGGGTAAACCCGAGGCGCAGATCGTTTACTGACGCGTTCCCTAGCGTCTTCGAGTCGCCTAACTCCACGATCTGAGAGCGCCCCGTGTTGTCACTACCAAATCCGGGAAGAAAGATGTTTGGCGTACTTTGGCGAAACTGGTCAAAGAAGTAGTACCCGGTGAGCAGCCCCAGGTGAGAGTCATAGTCGACGCGGCCACTCGCCTTATTGTCGGTCAGACGTATGGGTGCGGCTACGGGAGAGAACACGCCATCGCCGGCATTTCCGGGAGGAATGAACTGGAGCAAATTGTTGGAAGGTACTGAAAAAGCCGAGGACGGGACTTGTGCGCCGGGAAAAACGCAGGTCGCGGTGTTGGCGCATCCGGGTGAATAGTAGTTCTCTCCCTCGGTCACTGCATAGCCAAGCGTGTTGGAGAGATCCTGCGCCCATTGTGGCCCCTGCACTGTGCCGGTCATGGAAGCAGCCAGGGCAGAAAAGTCGCCATTGCGTTCCGCTCCGGTGGGCACGACAAAGGTCCCGGTGGAACCGCTCTGTCCGATGATTACTCGGTTGCCCTGGTAGTCGCCAAAGAAGAACAGTTTGTCGTGCACGATGGGACCACCCAAGGTGCCTCCGAACTCATTCTGCTTGTGATCGTCTCTGGTCGACGAAAAATAGTTTCTGGCATCGAATGAGCGGTTGCGGAGAAACTCGAAGGCGCTGCCGTGAAACTTGTTTCCTCCCGATTTCGTGATGACGTTGATCTGGCCACCGGCATAGTTTCCATATTCCGCGTCGAAATTGTTGGTGACGATACGGAACTCTGCGATAGAGTCCAGGTTGGGTATCATCCCGGCTCCCGAAAATGCGAACTCCTGCACGGTCGTTCCGTTCAGAAGGAAGCCATTCGCGGATTCACGCTGTCCGTTAACGGAAACATTGCCCGCGTTCAAATCGCCAGACACGTTGTTGAAGGTGAAACCGGTGGAACTGAATTGGCCTCCCTGACCACCGGCAAGGCCCGATGACACGGGCGTAACTCCAGGTTGCAGTGCGAGAAGGTCCGTGTAGCTCCGCGTTACCAGCGGCACCGCGGTTATGGTCTGTGCGCGGATGACCTCGCCGTTTTGCGTGCTCGCCGTGTCCAACTGCACGGCGTCTGTGGAAACCTCCACCTTCTCGCTGATCTGGCCCACATTCAACTTCACATTCACAACCTTGGCGGAGTTCACATCCAGAAGAATGCCGGTCTGACGGAATGTAGTGAAGCCGGATTGGCTCACCTCAACGTCATAGTGTCCGGGCGGCAGGTCGATGAACGCGTAGAATCCATCGGCGTTTGTCTGGCGCTTCTGAACGAGTCCCGTTTCCAGGGCTTTGGCTTGCACAGTTGCGCCGGAAACCACAGCCCCGCTCGCATCCGTAACAGTTCCAGAAATTCCGGCGTCCACCTTGGCTTGCAAAGGCCCGATTGCCCCAACGACGACCATCATCAACACGATCAACCCGAGGCTGGCATGTCTCGCAAGTTCACAGACGTCTATTCCTACTGCCGCGCCTGTTCCGCACTGTTCGCGACAATTCGTTTTCATGGTTCCTCCGACGCCGATTGCTTCTTGAATTCAGAGAATCGTCAAAACGTTTATACGGAGCGCTTATATCAATGACTCATCCATCAGGTCAAGAAGAAAGTTTTGCGAGCCGCCCCACGGGCTCCTCTAACACCCCTTTGGCCACACATTTACTTGCTATTGTTACAGGTGTATTAAAAGGCCCGTTTAGCCAGGCTGACGTGAAGACACTGGGGAATCAGATCGGGATTGACAAAGAAAGCCAGCTTTGCGATAGTGTCAAATCGTTTAGACAGATCGCTCGCATTTACCTATGGGAATACGCCCGGAAGAAAAGACTTTGCTTGTGCACTCCTTGGATCTACCAGCCCAGGAGAGCGGAGAACTGCTCCATTTGCCCCGCGAACACGGCAACTGGGAGTGGATGAGTTTCTTCGTCCGTCGATTACAGCCTGGCGACGTTATTGACAGAGGAACCGCCAGCGAGGAAGCCGCTTTTGTGATCTTAGGAGGAACCTGTGTGGCCGATTGGGGTCAGGGGCGGGTTCACTTGGGTAAGCGCAAAACGGTCTTCGACGGACTTCCCTACACACTTTATCTCCCGGCACAGACCGAAGTTTCATTCGAAGCCGAGACCGCATGTGAGATTGCCGAGTGCCGTGTTCCCTCCAGTGCACAACTGCAACCCCGGCTAATAACTCCGCGCGATGTCGCCAGCAGTCTCCGCGGTGGCGGAAACGCGTCGCGGCAGATCGTCGATGTGATTTCTCCCGCATTTCCAGCAGACAAGCTCATGGTGATCGAGGTCTACACACCTGGCGGGAACTGGTCGAGCTATCCTCCTCATAAGCACGATGTGCACAATCCGCCGACTGAGGTGGACTTGGACGAAATCTATTACTACCGGATGCAGCCCGGCGGGTTTGCACTTCAACACCTGTATGGTGGAGAAGACATAGGCGAACGCACTCTGAAGGCGCGTGATGGCGACGCGATCCTCGTACACAACGGGTACCATTCAGTAGTTGCCGGCCCTGGCTATGACGTCTACTATCTGAATTTTCTTGCCGGATCCGCGCGCGCCCTGTCTGTCACGGAAGACAAGCAACACGACTGGATTCGTTCCTCATGGAACGGCACTGATCCCCGTGTGCCGATGGTGCGTGACTAGTTCATCTTCTGCAGATGAAAATGGAGAAAGCGTGTAGAGGACGGAGAGCCGGTTCTGCACCGTCGATTGAACGCGCAAGACCCAGAAAGGAAGCTGGCGGTATTCTGAATCGGGCCAAGCCTTATGACGAAACGCCTAACAGTCGCACAGTGCATTGTTAGCTTCCTCAAGAATCAATATGTCGAGCGAGACGGGCGACAGGAACGCTTTTTTGCGGGCTGCTTTGGGATCTTCGGACACGGGAACGTCGCCGGTATGGGGCAAGCTCTCGAGCAGGATTCGGATCTCAAGTATTCCCTGTTCCGCAACGAGCAGGCGATGGTGCACGCCGCAGTCGCCTTTTCGAAAGCAACTTTTCGCAGGAGCATGGTGGCCTGCACGAGTTCCATCGGCCCGGGAGCTACCAACATGGTCACCGGCGCCGCTTTGGCGACGATTAACCACCTGCCAGTCCTCCTTCTGCCCGGCGACATCTTCGCCCGGCGTAATGTGGCTCCGGTTTTGCAGCAACTCGAATCCAACACGACTCCAGACATCTCTGTAAACGACTGCTTCAAGCCCGTGTCGCGCTACTGGGACCGCATTCAGCGTCCCGAGCAATTGATCACGTCGCTTCCGGAGGCGCTGCGCGTGCTGACTTCTCCCTCAGAAACTGGCGCCGTCACACTGGCCCTGCCACAGGACGTCCAATCCGAAGCCTTTGATTTCCCCGACGAATTTCTTCAAAAACGAGTTTGGACGATTCCGCGTCCGCGGTGCGACCGGCAAGTCTTACAACATGCCGTTACCTGGATTCGCGCTGCGAAGAAACCTTTGATCATCGCGGGCGGCGGTGTGCTCTATTCAGAAGCATGTGAGGCCCTTTCCGACTTTGCCGAGGCGACGGGAATCCCCGTGTGCGAAACGCAGGCGGGCAAGGGTTCGCTGAGTTATGACAATCCGCAAAACTTAGGAGCTGTTGGGGTCACTGGCACTTCCAGTGCGAACATCCTAGCCCGGCAGTCTGACCTGATCATTGGTGTCGGCACTCGCTACAGTGACTTTACGACATCCTCGAAGACCGCGTTTCAGAATCCTGACGTGCGTTTCATCAACGTCAATGTCTGTGAATTTGACGCTTATAAACACGCAGCTCTCGCGCTCACGAGTGACGCGCGGGCAACGCTCTGTGAACTGAGGCAAGCGCTGACCGGCTATCAAGTCGAAGATAGCTATGAGGAAGCGATTTCTTCGTTGCGCGCCAGCTGGGAGAAGGAAGTTCATCGAGTCGAACACCTGCGTAAAGATCCACCCATTACTCAGGCTGAAGTCATCGGCGTCGTCAACGATTTCGTGGAACCTTCCGACATCGTAGTCTGCGCTGCCGGCAGTTTGCCGGGAGACATGCACAAGCTGTGGCGCACCAGCCAGCCTGGCGGATATCACATGGAATACGGCTACTCCTGCATGGGCTACGAAATCGCGGGGGCCTTGGGAACAAAAATGGCCCATCCCGATCGTGAAGTCTATGTGTTGGTTGGAGACGGCTCTTACCTGATGATGGCACAGGAAATCGTCACCGCCATTCAGGAAGATTACAAACTGAACATCGTGTTGCTCGACAATCATGGCTTCTCGAGTATTGGGGGACTCAGCCGCAGCTGCGGTAATGAAGGAATGGGAACAGAGTATCGCCATCGCCTGAACGGAAAATATGAAGGCGAAATCTTGCCCGTCGATTTCGTGGCAAACGCCGCGAGCCTAGGAGCCTGGACAGCTACGGCACGAACCGGCAAAGATCTCAAATCTGCTCTCAGCGCTGCACGGAAACAATCCCGTACTTCAGTGGTCGTTATCGAGACGGCATACGCACAAAGCGTTCCCAACTACGAGTCCTGGTGGGACGTTCCCATCGCCGAAGTGTCTGAGCATGAGGCCACAGCAATCGCGCGGCAGAAGTACGAGGAAGCCCGCAAGAAAGAACGCTACTTCTTCTAAGAGAGAAAATCAGGGTGCAAACGATCACCGCGGCGCCGCCGGGAACATCCGGTCAACCTCATCTCAAGCGCGTGCTGAGTCTGTGGCACCTTGTTTACTACGGAGTCATTCTCACGTCGCCGATCGCTGCGGTTCCGCTCTTCGGCGAAGCGCAGGTCCTGTCCCACGGGCACACTGTAACCACGCTGTTGCTCGCGATGGTCGCAATGTCGGTCACAGCCATCAGCTTTGGCCGAATGGCCCACGTCTACCCTTCTTCCGGATCGGTATATTCCTACATTAGCAGGACACTGAATCCACACTTGGGCTTCATTCTAGGTTGGGCAATGTTTCTGGAGTATCTGTTCCAACCGATCCAGAACTCGCTCTATGCCGTCCTGGCCATCCATCGCATGTTGCCGCAGGTTCCGTTTGCGCTGCTGGCTGCGCTTACTGTGGGATTCATTACTCTGTTGACGGTACAGGGAATCAAGTTCAACGCGCGCACCAATGAGGTGCTGCTCGGATTCATGCTGCTGGTGACGGGCATATTTTTGGTTCAGGCCTTTCGCTATGTTGTGCTTCACCAGACATTCAGCGGACTGTTCTCCTTGCAACCGATCTACAATCCCGCAACCTTCAACGTACGCGCGCTAGCCACGGGAACCTCTTTCGCCGCGCTGGTCTTTATCGGATTTGACGGAGTCTCTATCCTCGCCGAAGAAGTGAAGAATCCAAAACGAAACGTACTACTGGCTGCTGTGCTCGTATGCCTCTTTACCGGATTGTTCAGTGGACTGCAGGTGTACATGGCGCAGCTTGTGTGGCCCGACCATGCGACGCTCACCAATCCTGAAACCGCGTTCATGGATGTGGCTCGAGTTGCGGGCGGACCTCTGCTCTTCACTGCTTATGGGACTGTGCTCCTGGTTTCCAGTATGGCGTGCGGACTTGCGGGTCACGTCGGAGCAGCAAGACTCCTTTACAGCATGGGCCGGGATGACGTAATCCCCAAGAAATTGTTCGGGTATCTAAACCCAAAAACGGGAAGTCCGATCTTCAACGAGTGGATCGTCGGGATTCTGGCCTACGTCGCTGTGCTGACCATTCCGTGGGAACGAGCCGCAGAGATCGTTACCTTTGGTGCTTTGCTCGCGTTCACGGCAGTGAACCTGGTTGCCATGCTCCATTTCTGGTACTCGCCGGCAGCACGAGCACGGCGGAACTTCTTTGTGGACGCATTCGTCCCCTCATTTGGCGCTATATTTTGTTTCGTTCTGCTGATGGGATTACAGCCGTGGACTAAGTATGCGGGCCTCGCTTGGCTGGGAGTAGGCCTGATTTATGCGAGCTACAGGACACGAATGTTTACGCTTCGGCCGAAACTCTTCAATTTCAACGAAACGTAGTTCATGTGGGCAAGATGAGTCCGCTCTGCCGAGTCAGAGAGATATAGTCGAGGGCTCGGGGGCGCCTGGACGGCGGTGTTCGCCGGACACAAACTGCGCAAATCCACATGACTCGCGGATCCGAAGTTCGGGCGATAACTTCTTGAGGACCGGCTTGCCTTGATTGCCGCCGATCCGTTGGATCAATAGCTCTGCGGCTTCACTCCCCAATTGATGCTTCGGCAATTCTACGGTCGTCAGTCGTGGCCGGAAAACGCCCAGCCACGGATAATCATCGAAACTGACCAAGCCAAAATCTTCAGGACACTTCAGTCCCATTTCCTCAACTGCCTGCAATAATCCAATGGTCATTAGATGATTGGCAACGTAGATTCCATCGGGTCGATGTGAGAGAAGGGCATGGCCCGCACGAAAACCTGATTCGATGCGGTAATCACCTTCGACGACAAGTTCGGGGTCGAAAGGCAGGTTCGCGTGTTCCAGCGCATCGCGAAAGCCGCGCCAGCGCTCTTTGGCGTTGCTGATTTTTAGAGGCCCGCTGATGAGCCCCATGCGGCGGCGTCCCGACCGCGCCAGGTGACACACAGCCTCGTACGCCCCCTGGTAGTCGTCGCTGACGACCGCATCTTTAGTCAAAGTCGGATAAGTACGCATGACGAGGACAAATGGTATGTTCACTCCTTCAATCATCTGGCGGAGCGAGGGCGAAAATTCTCCGGCGGCTTTGGTGAGCAGAATTCCATCGACTCGCTTCGAAAGCAACAACTCAATCGCAGTCTCTTCCTTCGCCAGACTGTCGTCACTGTTGCAAAGCAGGAGATTGTAGCCGTGCTTCTGTGCCGCGTCCTCCGCACCTCGAACCACCATCGGGAAAAATGGGTTCACGATGTCGGGCACGATCATGCCGATCGTCTGCGTCTTCTGCTTAATCAGGCTGCGGGCAATAAGATTTGGGCGGTAGTTCAGTTTTTGAATTGCATTTTCGACGCGCTCGCGAAGATTCTTGCCGACGTGACTCTTGTTGTTGATCACCGCGGAGACGGTGAAGATCGATACGCCGGACTCACGTGCAACGTCGGAGATACTGGCGGCCTTGCCAGGTTTTTGTGGTTTGCTGCGTTTTGAAGAAGACATGTTTACAGACGGAAGATATCAGGGTTTGGATGCTTTTCAAAACGTTTAGCCACGCCTGCTAGGTTACGTCAGGATTCGGAAGCAGGAATTCGCGCACCAGGGCGTCGAGATCGTGACAAGCAGCCACGAATTGTCGAAGCGTGCGGAGCGTTGGACCAAACGAATCGAATTCCTCAATCGAAAGACCATCCTCCATATAGGAGCGGCGAAAGTCCGGAAACTTGGCCAAAAGCGCTTCAACCATGCCACTCGCAGCTGGCTCGTCAATCCGCGACCGGACCTCGATATCGCTCGAATTAAAGCGAACCTGCCACGAGTAGGGTGGAGAAATAATCACTTCACCCCCTATCAATTCACTCCAATGCATATGGTTGCGAAATGCTGCCGATAGCAGCCGAAGTCGGTAGCCTCGTTCTTTGAAAATCTGATAGGTCTTCTTAAAGACCGCAACTCCGGCCCATTCCAGGTAACCGGGATCGATCGATAAGTTGTGCTTCTCCAATAGAACCTTCAGCCAGTCATCGAGTCTTCCCACCATGATGGTGCATACTGGCCCCATCGTCGCAATCTCTTTTCCCTCTCGTTCGCGCCGCTTGAATCCGCGCTCTACCGCTTCGGCCACGGCAATACACTGGGGCAGGGTAAAACAGACAGTCGCATTTATACTGATGCCCCGATACGTTGCTTCCTCGATTGCCGTGATTCCTGCACGTGTAACAGGAATCTTCACGATCATATTTGGCGCAATTTGGTCGAACTCAATCGCCTGTTTCAGGATTGCGTCGCTATCCCGGAACAAGCGTGGATCGGTCTGAATCGAGAGTCGGCCATTCCTGCCTTGCTGTTCATCAAAAATAGGCTTCAGCAATGCGGCGGCTTGCGCCGAAATTTCCCGGACCAACTGCCAGGCAATCTCATCCTCGGTTGCCGTAGGATGCTCGCGGATGAGAGATTGGATACGCCCTTTCCATGCGTTTATTTCTTTCTTCAGAACGCCCAGCACAATCACCGGATTGCAGGTGGCTCCTACCGCGCCGTGCTCGATGGAATAAGACAACTCCTGCACCGACGCCGAATCGTTCCAGAGACATGTCGGGGTAGTCTGGGCCATCTCGTGTAGCGGACTTTTGTAGGAGATCGCGGTACTCACTTATCCCTCCAATAACGTCCAGTGATGGATTGCGAATCAGAGCGTTGCTGCAACAGCCACAGGCGATACTTGTCTCGGCTTGGCCTGTAAGTGAGACTCCTCTGCTGCCACTGCAATCGCCAACGCCTTCAGCCCGTCTTCCCCCGTCACGCGAGGCGGCCGATTGTTCAAGATCGTGTCCACGAAGTCCTGGATCTCAGCAATATAGGCACTCGCAAACGTAGTAAGAAAGTGGTCTGCGATCGGCTGTGCGCTGCCTTCGTTGGTCAGAAACGTCACAGGGGTGTGATGCAGGCTTCCGACAAAGATTGATCCTTTTGAGCCAACGATCTCGGTGCGCACGTCATACCCATACACTGCTTGAGAGTGGGATTCGATATTTCCGATCGCGCCTCGATCGAACTTGAGGTTGACGACTCCGGCGACGACGTCTCCAAACTGTGCTAACTCAGGCCGTATCGCGACGGTGGTGTACGCATGGACCTCCGAAACCTCATCCTGCATCAGCCAGCGGGCCAGATCGAAGTCGTGAATGGTATTGGTGTAGAACAACATTCCGGACAGATTCGGTTTATACGCTGCGAGCGGAGGAGCGTCTTTGTCGCGTCCAATCGATTTGAAAATTAGCGGTATCCCGATTTCTCCTGCTTCAATGCGCCGCTTTGCCGAGGCGTATGCTGGGTCATAACGCCTCATGAAACCCACCTGAAGGCGGACTCCTGCCTTCGCCACTGCATCCAGCAGTTCACTCGCATCGGGTAAAGTTAAGGCGAGTGGCTTCTCGCAGAGCATGTCTTTGCCTGCTGCGGCGACGGTTTTGACGGCTGTCGCGTGGAACTTATCGGGAGTCGAGATGACTACCGCATCGAGTCCCTCGCATTCCAGCATCGCTTCCAGGCTGCCGTACGAATTCTCAATCTCCAGTTCCTGAGCTGTGCGGCGCGCGCGGCCTGCATCAACGTCAGCCACGGCCATGAGTTGAGCTTGCGGCACCAACCGCCGAAGATTTTCGGCGTGCCTCCGGCCCATCTCACCGACCCCTAGTACACCGACTCCTAGTTTCCGCATCACGCCTTTCGAGGAACTCTCATCCGTTTGTTCTCGTCGGATCAGGCTGTCGCCTTCTCTGAATCGAGGGTGCCCACAACACTCCGCAAGTACTTCAAGCTCGCAGTGACGCTCTCCGCCGGACGGATCGTCGTGTCACCAAACTTGACGTCCTGTTCTACAACACACCACCCGGAGTAGCCAATCCGGGCCAGAGTGTGAAAAAAATCCGAAAAGTCTATATCACCCTCTCCGATGACGGTGAACACCTTGTGCTCGATGGCTTGTTCGAACGTCCACTTCTCTCGAAGCGCTTCGTCCAGCACCGTCGCGTTGCAGTCCTTTATGTGCACGAGACGCAACTTGTCCTTGTACTTCGTCGCCTCTCGGGCGGCTGAGCCGCCACCGTACACACAGTGCCCCGTATCAAGGCACAACCCAATGTCGGTGTGGGACGTGGCATCGAAGAACCTCTCGCATTCCTCGGGCGTCTCCACGTAAGTTGCCACATGAGGATGAAATACAAGATCTAGGCCGAATTCGTTCGCGGCCTTTTCGGCGTCGGCGACGATCTTTCCGACATGGCGCCATTGTTCCGCGCTCAATACGGCACAGCCCTGTTCGGCCGCCCGGCCAGAGAAAGCATCCCGCTCTGTTGATTGGTCATCTGCCATCACAAGGAAGGGAGCGTGCAAATCCGCCAGCAGCTTTCCTACTTTGCGTATTCTCTCCAGAACCTCCTTCCCGGCTGCAAAGTCTCCCATCCTCACCGGCACAAACGAACCCACCAAATGCAGATTTCGCTTTTCAAGTTGTGACCTGAGAACCTCAGCGTCGGGAGGAAAAAAACCATAAGGGCCCAGCTCAGTGCCGGTATATCCGGCGTCTGCCATTTCATCAAGCATCTTCTCGTAGGATTGTTCCCAGGAGGGTCCCGGATAATCGAGCACCCCCCAACTGTCGGGCGCCGAGGAGAACAAGAATCGATCCTTCGTTGCGTTCATTGACCCTTTCTATTTCTCTATGCCGAGCCTATACAGATCTCTAAACGATTATTACTGGCGTTTTATATGCGCTGCTAGATTATTTGTCAAGATCGAAATGAGCAGCCCGCAAAACAACCTTGGACCATTCTAATCGTTTAGTCAAGATGGCTTTGACTATCCCGCGGCTTTGGCTACCGAATCTCTCATCAGCATGAGCCGAGCTAGTGGATCACAGTCTGAGTGTGACCAACGATGCCGGAGCCATTCCGCTCTTGGTACCCGCTCACGTGTGGGCCAAAATGCTGAGTAATGGGTAACGGCCACCGGTTCTGATAAAGGGCCGACTTCTCAGAATGGTAAATCCAGCAGACTTCACGATATCTTCGATTTCGTTTTTGTATCCATTCCTGAACGTAGGGTATCGCGCTCCATCCCGGAAATTGTGGTTTTTACCCAACGAGCTTGCTCTCCCCGATGGACAGCAGTGAAAAACAGTCCCCCTGGGCGCAAGACTCGCTTGAAACCGGAAAGAGTCTGGTTGACATCGCTAGCCCGAATATGAAGAAGGCTGAAGGAAGCCCAGAGTCCATCGAAACTCGCGGGTGGAAAATCAAGAAACTGCATGTCCATCTTTCGAACGGTCGCGCCCGGCACGCGTGTCTTGGTGAGTCGAACGAAGCGCTCCGAGAGATCAATGGCCGTCACCTGATAGCCCAACTGAGAAGTTGGGTGCCCTCCGGAGAGCCATGAAGTCCTCTGGGGCGGGGTTTTGAGCGCCGGATTTCAACTCCTGGATTCTTAAACAATAACCGGATCAACTCCAGGTAATAGGACCGCGAGAATGCAAAAAGTTTCTCGGCATGCTCTTTCCCCCGGTCACGCACATCTACTGACTCGACTGAGACAAACTTGGTCACGTGATCACTCACAGGCGCTGCCGCAATCAGTTCCTTCTCGCGATTGCTATGAGGAAGGTCGAAGTCCCGGTCGATTGAAAACACAATCTTATCCAGAAATGTTTCGTCTCCGTGACGCGTGAATAAAGGCCTTTCACGATATTGGCGATACATCTCGATAACGCTCAAAATCCCTCAATCGGCGCTCTCACGAGAAGGGCGGGCCTTCCAAAACTAGAATTCGGCACGCCCGCCATTACCTGCGTAATTAACGATCTGCGAGGGGCCATAGTACCGTTTGGAAGGAAAATCGTGGGCCTGTGTCGGAGGGGAATGTGAGCACTTGGAGGCTAGTGCCGGGCGTTGGGCTGGTGCTGTTACTCATGTGCGCGCTGTGCGCCGGTCAGTCTCTCGGCGATGCTGCACGTCAGAACCGCCAGAAGAAGGATACGAGCGGCACGGCCACCAAGAAAGTCTATACCACGGACGACATGAGCAACCCCGCGCCTGTACTCACCCAAGGGCCTCAGGACCTGTCGGGCACCTGGAGCTTCACCCACTTTGATGATCGCTTCCAAGGGGAGATTACCCTACGCCAATCAGGATCGACGCTACAAGGTACTTGGCATACCAGCAGCGGGAAATCGGAACCCGACACGCCGGTCACTGGCAGCATCGATGGAGGAACAGTTACACTGCGGCGATCGCTCGGCCCCAACCAGCAGAACTACGCTTTGACTCTATCGGCGGATGGCAACCGGCTGGATGGATTTGGGGAAGGTTATTTCTTGCACCACACGAATCTCAACATGACGCGAGTCGGAGTCGCTAAACCCGCGACGGCTCCACCCAGCACAACCCGGTAAGGCGCGACGCTTCTTCCAGTGAATTTTAGTTTTGAAATTCACGTCCATTCCTGCTACCTGTCGATAAATCCGGATAGCACTCAAAATCCGACACGGGGATTCTGAGCGCGGTGGCGCTGTGAGGGTCTTCTACCGTACGTCGTGGCTATTGTTGTTGGGCAGTTTCTTTGAGCCTATCGAATCAAGTCGGTTCTGCAACGTTGAGGACAAATCCTCGTCCCTATCCTGTACGAACTGTGAACCGTGACACCAGCTCGCAGCTTGAAATCCAAGATATTGTTCATAGCCGGACGTCTTGATCGTAACGAAAGGCGTCCACTGAGCCTTGCCCCCTCGTTGCTGCGGCAGAAATTCACCGCATAGCTGGCATTGCTTTGCTCCGGCCGGAGTCAGGACGTGCCCAAAGCGAACATCGCGAAAGCGTTCAACAACGGGAGAGCGGTGGGCATGAAAATCAGTAGCCGCTGATCTGAGCAGAAATTCCATAGGTGAATCTGTCGATGGTTTAGGTTCCACCGAAGCAAGCCTTCCGGGGCTCGGCGCTTGAGATTGACTTTGAGAAACGGGAGTCGTGCTAAAGGCTGCAAACGCTAGTGTGAGCAAGGCGATGACAAACCGCACTGAGTTCTCCTTTGTCCGCGCGGAAAGATCGCACAGAAATTCTTTTCAGTAAGGACTGTGA
Organism: Candidatus Sulfotelmatobacter sp.; assembly: GCA_035264195.1. Taxonomy (GTDB): domain Bacteria; phylum Acidobacteriota; class Terriglobia; order Terriglobales; family Acidobacteriaceae; genus Sulfotelmatobacter. The sequence continues at coordinate 27,435 of DATFQQ010000466.1, forward strand.
CGGAAACACGAATTGTCTTCCGCAATACAAACTTATCCGCACGTCTCTTGAAGTACGGCCATTTCCTGCTCTTTCATTTCGATGGCCCTCTGACGCACATCTTTGGGGAGTCGAATTGCTTTGCCAATCTTGGAATCAATATGAACCCCTACAACCACGGTTGTGGCCGCGACTTCCCCGCTAGCATCATGCACCATCTTGTGAAGCATGTGAATGGAATTGTCCTTCACTTCCAGGAGCGCCGATTGGATCGTAATCGCATCGCCCGCATGTAGCTCGCGCTTGTACTGGACGCGCTGTTCTACGGCAGCCATCGCAGTTCCATCTTGTTTGAACCGGGATCGATGGAGACCCAGTATCGCCAGCAATTGCCAGCAGGCTTCATCGAACTTGCCGATGTACGACATTACATTCATGTGCCCCATGTGGTCGCAGTGCCACGAATAAACAATTCCCCGGTAGGTCATTTTCCATTCCGACATAATGCTCCTCGCTCATTACTTGCGTTCCAAGAATCAGATCACGAGTTCTCACAAGTTTCCCCCGACAGACATATCCAAAATCACATATCACGTTGTCGCTCTCTTATTTGAAATCGGTAATTACTGATCACTTCAATGCCATTCGAGCGCAAGCAACACACAGGAGTTCTCACGAGCATGCCTTTGTCTCTGCCGAGCGCAAAGTAGCAAGCGTAGAGACGAAGGTACGAAACAACATCGGCAAATCCAGGCGCCATCAACAGAGGCTTCCGACCTCGCGCCGTGAGCCAGAACGGGACTACGGAGTGAATTTGTACCCCATCCCATGTACAGTTTGAAAATAAACGGGCTTTGCGAAATCGGGCTCAAGCTTCTGCCGCAAGCGCAGGATGTGATTGTCGACCGTCCTGGTGCAGGGGTAGTTCTCATAGCCCCAGACTTGATCCAGTAGGTCGTTCCGCGAAAACACACGGTTCGGGTTCGAAACAAAGTATTTCAGGACTTTGAATTCCATGGCAGTCAGGTTCACCGGGCTGTTGGATCGACGAACCTCCATGGACGCCAAGTCGATCGTGACCTCACCGAATCGCAGGACATTCGTTTTGTTGGAATGACCTGAATCGCGGATGGAGGTGTCGAGCTTAAACATGAGTTCCTTCCACGTAAGGGAGAGAATTAAGAGGCGACTGGTATCGCGTTTCGCGGCGCGAATGGTTCTCTCCCGAGTTACCGAAACCTCAAGGGGCAACAGTGCCACCTGAAAATCGTCCAGATTGAGTTCACTAATTCGTTCGCGAGTCGGGAGATCACCAGGAAATGGAAGCATCCCCTCGACAGATGTGGCGGTCATAGGCCCCTGAATGGAGCGCCCATTTCCCGCGTCAGACAGCGCAATAGATTTGATCGTCACAACGTCCTCCGAGTGTTCGTGTAACCTCGCTACAAGTACTACGATCTATTCGTCCTGAATCCCTGGCCGCGCCCGAATATCCTAGAACCATGCCTGAAAATGAGAAGTACCAATCCTCGATCCTTTTCACCCGGTCGTACCGGAAAAACGGAGGTCGACGCTTTTGGATTCGACGACTCTGACAATTCCACTTTTGTTTCAGTGACAATGTCATGGGGTGAGACGCGGAAGCTCAATTCTTGGCTTCTTTTTCCTTCATCGTCTCTGAATGAACCAAGTCTTTCCTATTAACTCGAAGATTCTTCAGTCCGTTCTTGGCGAGATTTCCTCCAATTAAGGAGAAAAGTGATAGACTCCCGAGGCCATGGGGCCCTCTCGGCATGCACCTGTCCAATTTGGGCTGTACGAAGTTGATCTGGACGACGGAGAGGTCCGCAAATCGGGCGTAAGAATCAAAGTGCAGCACCAACCCTTTAAGGTTCTTCAGGTGTTGCTCGAGCATCCAGGGGAACTTGTCACCAGAGAACAACTGCACGCTCGAATTTGGCGTGACACCAGTTACGGAGATTTCGACCAAGCGGTTAACGTAGCCGTGGCGAAGCTGCGTACGGCGCTAGGAGACTCAGCGGAAAACCCGCGGTTTATTGAAACCGTTCCGCGCAGAGGCTACCGTTTTATCGCTCCCGTGCACACCGAGGCAGTAACGGCGGAGTTATCTCTTTACACGGCGGCGAAGCCCGGCAGCGAGGAGATATCCATCAAACCTCCTAAGCCTCCACAACGCCTGCGCGTTCGCATCAGGGTTGCCTTTGCTGTTGCAATCGGAGTTGTCGCCGTAGCGGTTGCGTCGATTTTCTTGGTCAGGCCAGCACAGAAAACTTACACATTGCGTCGGATTTCTTTTGGCAAGGGCGCAATCCGCTCTGCACGGTTCGCGCCCGACGGGCACAGCATAGTCTATGGTGCAGCCTGGAACGGCAAGCCCGTGCAATTGTTCTGGACCCAAGGTGACAGTCCTGGCGCACGCCCATATGCGATACCCGATGCTGACATTCTCTCTGTCTCGCCTGAAGGTGAGCTGGCTATACTGATGAACCGCCGTGCCAGCGTCGGCTGGGCCAGCCGCGGAACCTTGGCCACAATGCCGATCGCCGGAGGATCGCCACGGGAGATTCTTGAGAATGTGCAGGATGCGGATTGGGACGAAAAAGGGAAGAATCTGGCGATTGTGCATTGGGAGGGAAGGCGCTGCAGCCTGGAGTTTCCAATCGGCATCTCCGTCTACGCGGTAACGGGCGGACATTGGCTGAGCAACATTCGCGTTTCTCCACGCGGGGAAATTGCTTTTCTAGAGCATCCGTTGGAAGGAGACGACGCAGGTTTTGTAGAAATCATCGACCCCAACGGACAGAAGAGGGTCTTGGGCGGCTTCTGGTTCAGCGTCCGCGGCTTAGCGTGGGATCCCTCCGGAGATTCCCTTTGGTTTTCTGCCAGCGAGGCACAGGGAGAACGTGAGCGTCCGCGCTCAGTCTACCGTTTGACCCTTACCGGAAATCTTCATCGGGTGGCTAGTGAGTCCAGCGAACTGACCCTTCATGATGTATCGCGTGAGCGAGTCCTGCTGCTAACCCGCGATGTGGAACGCTATGAGGTTCTTACGAATGTTTCGGGAGTAGATCGAGATTTTTCCTGGCTGGATTTTTCGCGGGCGGACGATCTCTCGCTCGATGGTCGAAGCGTATTGCTGACGGTGGAAGGCGAAGCCGCCGGGAGGGACTATGAGGTGTACGTTCGCAACATTGACGGTTCGCCTCCGATCGAAGTAGGGCCTGGCTATGGCAGCGCAATCTCGCCTGATGGCAATTGGGCCCTTGCGATTGCTCCCTTCGCAAACGGACCTGAGGTAGTTCCGCAATTAGTGTTGTTGCCTATTGGAAAAGGCGCACCTAGAAACCTTACTCAGGACGCCATCGCTCATTATTCGGCGGGGTGGTTTCCGGATGGACGGCAGATCGTCTTCGTAGGCAGCAAACCAGGGCACGCCGTGCAATCGTGGATACAGGACCTGAACGGGGGCACTGCCCAACCCATTACTCCGGAAGGAACTAGCGGCACGCGAATTTCGCCGGACGGCAAACTCTTGTCTGCAATGGACGAAGAGGGGACGATTTGGGTTTATGCCCTTAACGGAGACAAACCATCACTCCTGAAGGGCTCGGAAAAGGGAGATACGCCGGTTGGGTGGAGTCAAGATGGGCGGCAATTCTATGTCGCGCGTTCCGATCACCTTCCGGTTAAGGTTTATCGACTTGAGCAAAGCCGCGGGAAACGTGACCTTGTTCGTGAACTCGCGCCCCCTGACCCTGCGGGCGTGATTCCTGACATCTCGTCTGTGTTTGCATCTGGGGAAGGCGGGACGCTGGTGTACTCGTATTTCCGGTTGCAATCGGATTTGTACATAGCAACCTCGAAGTGAGCGACGCGTTTACCAATGGGTCTCCACTTTCCAAAAAATGGTCCTGATTCTGACTCTAGTAGTTCTGGAGGGCTTGGCGCTTCCTGCGGCAAGCACGCAGGACAACATCGGCATCAACTCTGTCTTGAGTACCGACGTCAGCCCCGCAATCCTCGCGGATCGAGGCCGGTAACGGAAGAGTGCAGGCCTCGACTGGGACACGATTTCGGGCCCCGATCTACAGACCGAACATATGGGAGCTCCCTGTTGTACCGGGTCAAGGAACAAACGCGATCTTGACCGCTAGGTAGGAGCACATCGGTACTGAGAAACGGGTTTGTTGCAGTCGACACGCATTGAGGGGACAGAATTCGATTTACTTTTCCCACAGTCTGCCTGCCTTCCCTTCCAAGATTCCCGCAGCGCTGTTTACGGAGTCACGGCCGGCTTTCGATCCGTATAGCCCTGCCACTCCCACCCACACTGACAACGCACGAAATCGCTCAAGCGCACCTTTTCCAATAGAGCCTTACAAATGGCACATGACCTCATCCACATCGCTGTTCTCCATAGGAGCGACTCTCCAACGAAAGCCGCTTCGCTCGTATGGATATTGGAGTCGCGCAAGTCGGGTTGGGACTCGGTGCAGTTGTCTCGAGATTGTTAAATCATTGTTTGGAAGCTTAGCGTAGAAAGTTCCTCATCAGAACCAAGCTTCGCCGTCATTCATCGGTGAGCAGGAAATCCGACGATTGTGGATGAGTAGTCGGCAATTGTGACGTCGAGTTCTGGATTGTTCGTATCCAAGAATGAACTTTAAATCGGGAGAGGCTGGGGAGGCGTGCTGTATCCCTCTACGGGCTCCGCACAATACAATTTGGGATGGCCGTTGCGTAAGGAACTAACGCCGCTCAAACGCTATATCTTTCCTACTATCAAACTGTTTCTTCGTCTCTCGTAACAAAGTCAAACTGCCAAATAGCCGTGCGCCACACCCAGCCCTCACCGAGCTTGATGCCAATCGTGAGAAAGTCCCCACACAAGCCCGGCTTGGTGGGGACTCCTTTCTTCATCTGTACTTTACTTCGAGGCAGTCGTGTTCTTCACCACGACGACCCGATTGGGTGTCGCCAGCACGACGCTCGGCTGGAAACCGGCGACGTTGACGGCTGCCGCGGAGTCGGCTAGGCCGCCCCCAAAGAGTGTTGCCGTTCCGAGGGTTCCGTCGCCATTGCCTGGCAGCACTGCCATCGTCTCGGCGAAGCCGTCGGGAGCGGCAACGTCAAGCACACCATCTCCGTTGAAGTCCGCTACCACCAGCGTGGGAACGAAGCCGAAGGCGGCGCCGCTTTGTTCGGAGAATTGTCCCTTAGAGGTAAAGTGTCCCGCGCCATCATTCAAGACAATTTCGATGATTCCGCCTTCTTCGACGGCGAAGTCCGGAATGCCATCGTTGTTGAAGTCACCCGTGGCGAAGGCAAAAAAGATCGTACTGAAAACATCTCGGATCGTCACTGCGACGGGCGGTTGGAAGGTCCCATCACCATTGCCGAACTGAACCGACACGCGGTTGTCATTCAGCGAAGAGATGTAGGCGATGTCTTCCTTGCCGTCGTGATTGAAGTCACCGCTCAGTATGTGCTGAATCTGGGTGAAAGTAGGAAAGGTAATCACGGTCTTCGCCGGCGCGAATCCATTGTTGCCGTTACCGAGCAGCAATGAGATAGCAGGCACGCCCGCCGTGGTTCCGAAGTCGGCGACCACGACGTCTGGATTACCGTCGCCGTTGAAATCGCCGGTGGCGATGCCAACGGGGAAATCACCCGCGGCGAAGCTACGCGGACTCTGGAAGGAGCCATCTCCATTGCCCAGCAAGATCGAAACTTTGCCGTGATCGTTCGGAACGCTTCCGAAGTCGGAGACCAGGAGATCGAGGTGTCCATCGTGATTGAAGTCGGTCGCAACCAGGCCTTCCGGCTGGGTTCCAGCGGGGAATGCCTTTGCAGGTCCGAAGCCGTCGTGGCCGTTCCCGAGCAGAATCTCAATTGTTTGACCAACCGTGTTTGATCCGGTATCTGCTAGAGCAAGATCGGGCAGTCCGTCGCCGTTGAAATCAGCAACGATCGTCTGGTTTGGAAAGTCGGTGCCAAGCGGAAGGCCGTGTCCAATATCCAGGAACTTGCCATTTCCTTTCCCCAGCACGACGGAGACCGTGTTGGAGTCGAAATTGGCGGTGATGTAGTCGGTCTTGCCATCGTGATTGAAGTCTCCCGTGGCGAGCGCCGCTACCGTGCGGCCGGAGGGTGCGCTCGTTGCCGGACCGAAGTTGCCGCTTCCATTGCCGAACAAGATGGTGACCGTGTTCAAGGTGCCGTTGATCACCAGCAAGTCATCGTGTCCGTCGGCGTTGAAGTCGGCGACACGCATGGCGTCCGCATGCGGACCAACATGGAAAACGCGGGCGGGCTGGAAGCTGCCGTCACCGTTTCCGAGAAATTCGGAAACATCGCCTTTCGCAAAGCTGCTGACGACGATATCCAGCTTGTGATCCTTATTGAAGTCGTGCACGAGAACCGACTGCGGAGTCTTCTCGAGCGGGATGAAGGTTGTGGAACTCACGCCGCCTTTGCCATCCCCCAGCAGGATTGCCAGTGTATTGGCGTTCGGGCCCTGGTTGTGTCCCAGGATCACGCCGGAGTCAGCCACGGCCAGATCGAGTTTGCCATCACGATTGAAATCGCCGACTGCAATTCCTGATGGGCCCATGCCGACGGGAATGTCCGGGGCCGGCGCAAAGGTACCGTCGCCGTGCCCGAGAAAGATCGAGACGGTGTTTGAGCCAAGGTTGGTCACGGCGAGATCCAGTTTGTGATCACCATTCAGATCGACTGCGCTAATGCGCTCCGGCGAGATACCGGCGGTGAGAACCAGGGGATTGCCGAAGTGGCCAGCGCCGTCGCCGAGCATGATGGAGACGCCGTTGGGGCTGGTGACCGCCACATCGCTCTTGCCGTCGCCGTTGAAGTCGGCAAGCACGACGTCAAAGGGAAATGAGCAGCCGCAATCAAATAGAGCGAATGGCTGAAAGCTGCCATCTTGATTGCCAAGCAGCACGCTGATTCCGGTCGAATTGCCATCGTTAAGTACGAGATCAAGGACGCCATCACCATTCACGTCGCCCAGGGCGATACTATGTGGCCCATCGGCAGCGAGATAGTCGCGGTGGGCGATGAACCTTGGGAGCTTGGCGGAGGGTTCGCTGTTGAAAGATGCCGGTGGCTGCTGCCGAAGTCTGCTGGCCAGCGTCGAGGTTCGAGGTGCTGGAGTTTGGGCCAGGGTGGCTAGCGCGAGTCCTGTAATTGTGAGTAACAGGGGAAGACATTTTAGATATTGTGAACGGCGGGAAAGCTTACCTTCCGTCATGATGATTCCTTGTTTTGTTGGAGATTTGATGTCCAAAACTAATCCTGCTTAGCGCAACTGTTGGGAATCTACCAAGCGAAGGGTTGAGAATTTTCACCAGTAAGTAAATGCTGTGTCAACTTTTTGGGGACAAGTAGAGGCCCTAGGAGAGTCAAGAGCGTTGAACCGAGAAAATCATTCTTGTTGGACTTGCGGTAAGGCTTCACAAACTGTGTAGGAATCAGCCGTACTTGGTGCCCCTGTTCTCGCAGTGCGGTGCCTGGGCACGAAGCCAGAAGAACGATCGAGCGAGTTCGGGATATTCTCTTCCAAACCGGTAATTCGATTGCTTCCTGTTGCCAGTGTTCCGAAACTTAGGCCGGTTCTTCCTAACATTACCGTTCGCTTCTAGCGAAAGTCTGCTGTTTACGTGGGCTGCCGTCCACAAGCTTCAAGGAGAATGCCATGCCTTGCCATTGCACTGTATGGTTCTGGGTCGAGTGAGTGGCGCAGAACGTTTGATGGCACTACAGTGCAGTGGCACATCACGTTCGGCTATTCCTCAGGAATAGTCAATGCCGTAGCGTCTTGACCTCGAAGTACGAAGCGTTCGAAGAATCCTTCCCTCGTTGTCTGTCTTTGGATACTTCCCCTTGTGCGGAGCACAAACATTCCACCTTACGAGGAGGTTGTAACCATGAGTACAGTGAAGGTAGTTTGCAGCGGCTGCGTTTTGCTTGTTGTTTCACTTGCTCTCCTGAGTTGTGGTGGCGGAAGCAGCTCCACCGCAAACCAAAATCAAAATTCGGGCGAAGGCACGGCACAAAGACTGCAGCAGGGAGACTGACCCGAGTTCCCAGTCAATGAGCGTGGGTGCGAACGGACGGGAAACTGCACTCACGTCGCTCGCGCCAGCGCAAGGATATCCGTGGTGCCAACGTTGCGGCCCTCGCTGGCAAAGCATCGAAAGAAACATTTGGTCCGAAGTGAGGTCTCTTATTTCGTACCAAGTGCTTTTCACCCTTTCCGATCCAAAAAACGTATTCCGAGTTTCCATTGGCTACGGTTAACAGCTCTGTTGCAATTTCGGACGGGATGGGTACTGATACGTGGGTGCCCGTTTTCTGCCGTGAGGTCACGATGCGGTGCAGGTCCTTCGCCACGTCATACTGAATTTCGCGGCGCTTAAGTGTGAGCGCATCGCGGATGGCGAGGCCGGACCCCCGCATGAGCTGCAGTAGCGCGCACTCAATTTTCGCGCTAGATGAAGCGCGAAAACAGCACCGACATGTGTAACTATTCATTCGGACTAATTTTTTCCTGCCGGGGCCGCTCGCTTCATATCGATAGACTTCGATTGACTGCGAAAACGCGCGGGAGGGTTTTCAAATTCGCGTTTGAATGCCCGGTTAAAAGCGGCTTCGGACTCATAGCCAACCTCGGATGCGATCTGTGCCACTGAGTAACTGGTCGAGACTAGCATCTGCGCTCCCAATTGCAGTCGCCAGTGCGTGAGATAGGCCATTGGAGGCTCGTTGAGGAAATGGCGGAAGCGCTCCGCCAGAACCGATCGTGACACTCCCGCTTCTTTTGCCAAAGAAGCGATGGTCCACGGCTGGGCAGGGTGCCGGTGCATTAGCGCCAGCGACCTTCCGACCTCCAGATCACGGGCGCCCGCCAACCAGCCGGTTTGCTCAGGTGGAAGATGCGCAATGTAGGTCCGCAGTGTTTCAACAAACAAAACCTCTGACAGTTTTGCCAGGACTGCCTCTCCGCCAGCGCGGGACGCATCGGCGTCATTCACCGAGAAGCGTATTGAATTTTCCAACCACCTACCCGCGGCATCATTGCGAATGCTGACCTTGAACACCGGCGGCAGCCCACTAAGAAAGACTTGGCTCAGTCTTGGCTCACAGGCCATGAAGCCACAGACAAATTTCGTAATTTCCCCCCCGCCGCCCGAGCGTGACAGCTTCAATCCCTGGGCGACAATTCGAGCTATTTCCTTCGCCATATCCACAGATTTTGCTGACGGGCCGTTTTCGAGAATGTGCGCGTCGCCATGGGGGAATATGACGATGTCGCCGGCTTCAAGAGTAATGCGCTCGCCGTCGACGAGCCGGGCAGCGGCGTGCCCTTCCGTGAGCAAGTGGTAAACGATAACGTGCCTCGCGCCTGGCACCAAATGGGGCGCAATCGCGGCGGATGCCGGCGAACAAAAACTCCACGGGCAGGAGAATTCACCGTTGAAGAACATGGCTCCTTGGAGCTTCACCACTTTCAGCACTTCGGAAAGCACATCCATACGGCCTCCCGGCAAACTCCTCCAGACTCCTGAGCAAATCATCATACGGCAACCGCGCCGCGAGCAAGGAAGGCAGACGCGCGGACAAGTATGCAGACAAACGCTGCGCGATAGTGTGGCTGTCAGGACTGAAACAAACGCACTTGAGGAGGAACGATGACTACGATCACGACTGTACCGGACATCGACAGCTTGAAGACGCGGCTGAAAGAAACCTGGATGGCGGGAGACTACGATCGCTTCTCGCGCTATATGGAACAGGGTGCACGCACTTTTTACGAACAACTCGACATTCCCGCAGGATGCCAGCTGCTCGACGTGGCTTGCGGCTCTGGTCAGGTCGCGCTATGGGCGGCGCGGGACGGAGTGAACGCTACGGGGGTGGACATCGCGTCAAACCTAATAGAACGTGCGCAGGCGCGCGCCAAGGCGGAAGGACTCAATGCTCGTTTTATGGAAGGCGATGCCGAAGCTCTCCCATTTGAAGATGCCCGCTTCGATGTTGTGACTACTCTGGTCGGAGCCATGTTTGCTCCACGTCCGGAACTAGTGGCTCGCGAACTGCTGCGAGTATGCAGTCCCGGAGGCATGATCGCTATGGGTAATTGGACGCGGGAAGGGTTCGTGGGACAAATGTTCAAAACCTTCGCTAAGTTTATCGCACCATCCGGCATGCCGGCTCCGGTGTTGTGGGGTGATGAGACCGTGGTGCGGGAGAGGCTGGGTCACGGGCTCTCAGATCTCAAGATGACAAGACGCCATTACAGCTTTACATATCCGTTCCCGCCAGCTGAAGTTGTGGAGTTCTTTCGCCAGTACTACGGGCCGACCAATCAAGCCTTCGGATCGCTGGATGAAGATTCGGCAAAAAGCTTGCGCGACGAACTCGAATCATTGTGGTCCGCGCACAATCGCGGAGGCAACGAACTCACTGTAGTTGCAGCGGAGTACCTGGAGGTAGTTGCGATCCGCGCCTGAGGCACAGAGCTGCAGTGTGGAGGAGCCTAGCCTTCCTTCTCACACAGTTGAGGAGTGACGATCACGCTCAAATTGGCCAGTGGTAGCTCAAATCCGCAATCGCGTTCGGTGAAGCTATGAACCTTAAAGATACAGGACTAAAACTCGGCTCGTTGATAGTAGCCGCTGCGTTCGGCCTCAGCGGTTGCTCAAGTGAGCGGCAAGCAAAACTACCATCCGCAGAAACCGTACGAGACGTTTCTGTGCTTGCGCTGAAACGAGCCAATATCCCAGACGTGCTGGAGGCGGTAGGAACAGTACGCGCGGCACAGACCAGCGATCTCGCGAGCCAGATGATGGGCAACATCGTTGAAATCCGAGCTCACGAGGGAGATCAGGTTCATCGGGGTCAAGTGCTCGCCGTTATCGACGACTCCCAGCCGCGAGCCGTGGCAGACCGCGCCATTGCAGCGGATCTTGCTGCCCAGCAGCAACTCGTAGCGGCGGATTCCGATCTGGTCCTGGCGGAATCAACGTTGAGGCGTTGCCAATACCTGTACGAAGAGAAGGTGGTGAGCCAGCAGGAATTCGATGAAGTGAATGCCCGTCATCAAGCTGCTCTCGCGCGTCGAGACATAGCACAAGCAGGTCAGGAGCAGGCGCGAGCGGTATTGAACGAGGCTCGGACGTCACTGGGGTATTCGCGGATTCGAGCTCCCTTCGCCGGCGTTGTTACGCATAAGAAAGCTGATTCTGGGACATTGGCTTCTCCCGGCATGCCAATCTTCACGGTTGAGGATACGCGTCGTTATCGACTGGAAGTCGCTATCAACGAGAGCGATATGCGGTATGCGAGAACAGGAGGGCAGGTTTCGATTGCAATTGAAGCCCTGCAGAACGCAGAACTAAAAGGCAAGGTAGTAGAGATTGTGCCCGCCGCTGATCCCGCGAGTCGCGCGTTCCTAGTAAGAATCGAGTTGCCTGCAGACACGCGGCTGCGTTCGGGCCTGTTTGGCCGGGCGCAGTTTTCTCGTGGAGAACAACCGGTGCTGCTGATCCCCCGCTCGGCAGTGGTCGAACGCGGTCAATTGCAGGGCGTTTTCGTGCTGGACCAGAACAAGGTCGCGAGCCTCCGTTACGTCACTTTGGGAAAACCCTCCGGATCCGAAATCGAGGTGCTGTCCGGGCTCCAGGGTGGCGAGAGGTTTGTAGGCAATCCGGGGGAACGAAACCTGAACAGCAAGCGCATCGAGGGCGAATAATGGCAAACAAACAATCCAAGTTCAGGATCGCGCCGTCGCGAGCCCTCGGTTTGGCCGGCCGTATTGCCCACGCCTTCATCGATTCGAAGCTGACACCTCTCGTGATCGCTGCTGCGTTACTCCTGGGCGCTTTCAGCATTCTGCAAACTCCACGAGAAGAAGAACCGCAGATCGTCGTTCCGATGCTCGACGTGTTCATTCAGATGCCGGGTGCGTCCGCGGACGAAGTCGCGCAGAGGGTCAGCCTTCCGGCTGAAAAGCTGCTTCGCGACGTGCCGGGTGTTGAGTACGTCTACTCCATCAGTCATCCAGGCGTAAGCATGTTGATCGTTCGCTTTTACGTCGGCACTAAAGAAGAAAATGCGATCGTGCAGACCTACAATAAGCTCTACTCCAACTTAGATCGCATCCCGCCTGACGTCTCGCAACCGATCATTAAGGTCCGCTCAATTGATGATGTACCGATCCTGGCTCTGACTTTGTGGGGAAAAGGCTACGACTCATACCGTCTGCGCCGAATCGCAGGTGAACTCGAAAACTCTCTTAAGCCGTTGGACGGCGTTTCTGAGACGACGATCATCGGAGGCGAGCCGAGGCAAGTACGAGTCGTGCTGGATACGCAACGGCTCACAGCATATGGCCTCACCCCGGGCGCAATCGTGACTCAACTCCAGAACACGAATAGCCGCAGCCAAGCCGGGAGTTTCGCACGCGCCAATCGCGAGTTCCAGGTCGAGGCGGGCACTTTCTTTATCAGTCTCGAAGATCTGAATCAGGTCGTGGTCGGAATTCATGCCGGACGTCCGGTCTACCTGCGTGACGTAGCCGATAAAATTCAAGACGGCCCGGCAGAGCCGGACACTTACGTTTTGTTTGCGAATGCGAGAGGTGGAGCAGACCAGAGCCCTGGCGCGGAGTATTCCGCGGTGACCATCGCGCTCTCCAAACGCAAAGGTACGAACGCAACGGATATTTCGAGGCGACTCCTGGAGAATGTCAATGCGCTGCGCGGTTACGTGCTTCCGAACGACCTCAACATTACGGTCACGCGCAACTATGGAGAGACGGCAAAGGACAAGTCCGACGAACTCCTCGTGCACCTGTTGATCGCGACTTTGTCGGTGACATTGCTGGTTGCGCTGGCGCTAGGTTGGCGTGAGTCGGCAGTGGTTCTGTTGGCTGTGCCGGTGACGCTCGCCCTCACACTTGGCGTTTTTTACTTGTATGGGTACACGCTGAACCGGGTCACATTATTCGCGCTGATCTTTTCAATCGGGATCCTGGTTGACGACGCTATCGTAGTAGTCGAGAACATCGCTCGACACTTCAGGTTGCCGGAAAGTCGAGCACGATCAGTGACGGAAATCGTGGTTGACTCGGTCGACGAGGTCGGGAACCCTACAATTCTGGCAACCTTTGCTGTGATTGCCGCCGTCCTGCCCAACGCCTTCGTGCGCGGGCTCGCGGGTCCATACATGCGACCGATTCCTGTGGGTGCGTCGGCCGCGATGTTGTTCTCGCTGCTTGTAGCCTTCATCGTCCTACCGTGGGCAGCATCGAGGCTCCTGGCCGGATACGGAGGAGTTGTTGGTCATTCGGGGCTTCAGGCCGAAAGCTGGACGACTCGTGCGTATCGCCGGATGATGAACCCGCTGATCCTCAATGCCTGTCGCCGATGGATGTTTCTTGCAGCTGTCGGGGTTTTGCTGTTCGCCGCGATTGCGTTTGTGCCCTTGAAATGGGTACGCCTCAAAATGCTGCCATTCGACAACAAGAGCGAGTTTCAGGTCGTCATTGACATGCCGGACGGCACGCCGCTGGAACAAACAACTCATGTGGCACAGGCACTAGGACAATATTTGGGCACGCAGCCTGAAGTTATCAATTATCAGATCTATGCGGGAACGTCCGGTCCGTATAACTTCAATGGTCTTGTGCGCCACTACTTTCAACGCAATCAGCCCAATCAAGCCGATATTCAGGTGAATCTGCTCTCGCGGCACCACCGCAAGGCACAAAGCCATGACATTGCACGACGATTGCGGCCGGAGTTGGACAAGATTGCCAGTCAGTTTGGCGCGCGAATCAAAATCGCGGAGGTCCCGCCGGGGCCACCGGTGCTGCAAACTTTGGTCGCCGAAGTCTATGGGCCCGATTACAAAGGCCAGATCGAACTGGCCGCTCAGGTCAAAAAGATCTTTCAGCAGACGTCAGGCGTCGTAGACGTGGACTGGTATATCGAAGATCCACAAACGAAGTACGACATGAAGGTAGATCTGGAGAAGGCTGCCCTGCATGGCATCTCGCCTGCCGATGTCACGCATACCGTGCAGATCGGCCTCGGCGGAGCCCAGGCCGGCCTGTTGCATGATTCTCATTCGCGTGAAGACATTCCCATCGAGGTGCGATTGGCGCGCCCGCATCGCTCGGGGATCGACGACCTCGGCAACATGAAGCTGCCTACGCCTTCCGGTGAACAGATTGCTCTGCAGGAAGTAACGACCCTCCACCAGACCACGATCGATACCAGCGTTTACCGTAAAAACCTGCAGCTAGTCGTTTATGTCACGGGGGATGTCGCGGGAGGAGAAGAAAGCCCGGCGTACGCGATCATGAAGATGAGCGACGCCATTGAAAAACTTAGATTGCCTGATGGCTATACAGTGAAGCAGTACAAAGGCACCGCGATGCCGGAGCGCACCGACCGTTTCTCGATGAAATGGGATGGTGAGTGGCAGATTACAGTGGAGGTCTTCAGGGATTTGGGCTTGGCATTCGCGGCGGTGCTTGTCCTGATCTACCTGATGGTCGTGGGTTGGTTCCGCTCGTTCACCACGCCGCTCGTCATCATGGCGCCCATTCCTTTGACCCTGGTCGGTATACTCCCGGCCCACGCGCTTATGGGGGCATTCTTCACCGCGACCTCAATGATCGGCTTCATCGCCGGCGCCGGAATTGTCGTTCGTAACGCAATCATCCTCGTCGACTTCATTGAACTACGTCGTGCACAAGGTATGCCGTTGGAGGAGGCCGTCATCGATGCCGGCGCGGTACGCTTCCGTCCGATGCTGCTGACGGCAGCCGCCGTCGTTGTAGGAGCGACCGTCATCCTGTTCGATCCGATTTTTCAGGGCTTGGCCCTCTCGCTGATGGCTGGAGAAGTGGCGTCAACCCTTCTGTCAAGGATGGCAGTCCCAGTTCTCTATTACGTGTCCAAGAGGGGAGATGCTGCTGCAGTGGATCGTGTAAGGATGAGTCCTGTTCCCTGCGGCTTGGAGGTCTTGGGCCACATCGCCGATGAGGTTGAAGCATAGGATCCTTCCACCTTCACGAGAATCATGAAGCAAACCCATTATGGTCATCACCGCAGAGTGTTTCCCGCCTCTCCGCAAATTGCCCAGGACGCCCGGATAAACGAATCGCCGATAGCCAATAGGCGAGCAAGAAAACCGGACTCCAAGATAAGTAACCACTCGCGTTTTGCGGAATACTGGATCCTCGACACAACGATGAAGTAAATAACGGCTCCACCAGAAAGCAGGCCTTAACACTCAAATTCCGAGTGCTTTCGATACGCTTCACATCTGCACGTTCGGATGATGAGTGTAATCGCGATTTTTCGACATTTATCTCCTGATGTGATGCAAACAATCCGTGGCAAAATAGTCGCGGCTCAAATTATGAAATGGCAGTTGTCTCTACCTCTTCTTCTTGTCGCCTCCTTCGCGCAAGCGCAGCACGTGATGACCCA
>DATFQQ010000467.1:0-7820 GCA_035264195.1 Candidatus Sulfotelmatobacter sp.
GCGGCAAGCTCGATAAAGAAGGCAACCGCATCAACGGCGAACTCGACAAACTGTCGAAGCCGGTGCAAGGCGACCACATCGCCCAGGTCGGCACCATCTCGGCGAACAACGACGAGACCATCGGCAAGATCATTGCTGAAGCGATGAAGAAGGTCGGCAAGGACGGCGTCATCACTGTTGAAGAGTCGAAGACGCTTGAAACCCAGCTCGAAGTAGTGGAGGGCATGCAGTTCGATCGCGGATACCTCTCGCCCTACTTCGTGACCGATCCGGAGCGCATGGAAGCAGCACTCGAGAACGCCTACATCCTGATCAACGAAAAGAAGATCAGCTCGATGAAGGACCTGCTCCCGCTGCTCGAGCAGATCGCGAAGAGCGGCAAGCCGCTGCTCATCATCGCGGAAGACGTGGAAGGCGAAGCGCTCGCTACTCTCGTCGTCAACAAGCTACGTGGCACGCTGCAAGTCGCGGCCGTGAAGGCTCCTGGCTTCGGCGATCGCCGCAAAGCGATGCTGCAGGATATCGCCATCCTCACCGGCGGCAAGGCCATCACCGAAGATCTCGGAATCAAGCTGGAGAACGTCCAGATCTCCGACCTCGGCCAGGCCAAGAAGATCACCATCGACAAGGACAACACCACCGTCGTCGAAGGCAAAGGCAAGCACGCTGAGATCGAAGGCCGCGTAAAAGAGATTCGCAGCCAGGTCGAAAAGACCACCAGTGACTACGACCGCGAGAAGCTGCAAGAGCGGTTGGCGAAGCTGGTCGGTGGCGTAGCCGTGATCAAAGTCGGCGCCGCGACCGAAACCGAAATGAAGGAAAAGAAAGCCCGCGTGGAAGATGCGATGCACGCGACGCGCGCAGCCGTGGAGGAGGGAATCGTCCCCGGCGGCGGCGTAGCTCTCGCCCGTTGCGCTTCGAGTCTCGACAAGATCAAGGCTGAAGGCGACGAGCAGATCGGCGTCAACATCGTAAAGCGCGCCATCACCGAGCCTCTACGCCAGATCGTCGAGAACGCCGGCGAAGAAGGTGCAGTGATCCTGGGCAAGGTGCTCGAGTCCAAGGAATCAAACTACGGATTCAACGCCTTCTCCAACGAATATGAGGATCTGGTCAAGGCTGGCGTGCTCGATCCGACGAAGGTCGTGCGCACGGCTCTGCAGAACGCCGGCTCCATCGCCAGCCTGATGCTGACCACCGAAGCCCTGGTCGCCGAGATTCCTGAAAAGAAGGAAGCTCCGGCAGCCCCAGGACACGGCGGCGGCATGGGCGACATGTACTAACGGCAGGTTCTAGCTACTAGCTCCTAGTTCCTAGCTAGATCAACATCAAAGGCCTCGCTCGCACGAGCGGGGCTTTTTTCTGCAGTGAAGCCGTGACCAATGAGCTATGGGTTCTGAGCTAGAAGCTAGCAGCTAGGAACTAGAAGCTGAGATCTCACGCTGCGCGCGTCAGCCAGGATTGCATCGTGGTGGCGTCGACGAGGCCGGCCTGCTGGAAGGCGAGGCGTCCGTGGGAGAAGACGGCGAAGTTGGGAATCCCGCGCACGTTGTACTGGGCCGCGAGGCCGGGGAATTTTTCGGTATCGACTTTGAGGACGACGGCGCGTCCGGCGAGGTCGCGCGCGGTCTGGGCGACGTGAGGAGCGGCCATGCGGCACGGTCCGCACCATGCTGCCCAGAAATCCACCAGGACGGGAACCTTGCTGTCGCGAATCACCTGCTGGAATTCGTCCTCATTGACTTCGATGGGCTCGGCGACTGGGGGAAGCGGGACCTTGCACGCTCCGCAGCGTCCGGTATCGGAGAGATGCGACGCCGGAACCCGGTTGGCCTGTCCGCACGACTGACAATTGCGAATGAATGGCATGATCTTCTCCCATTGTGAATGACTAGTGCCCGCGGCTGCCAATTAGATTCTTTTTCGGGAGGAGGGATCCAGATCCGAATCGTCGCGACAATGTCATCTTGAGTGAGGATTGATCATTGCGCGCAGTAGCGCAAAGATCAACCGCAGTGCCGGGTGGCCCAGGCTTTCGATCTGGCTGACACTACCAGACCGTGGGTGCCCCGCTCTTGTGTTTGTTGCAAGGGCGCGGGTACGATGCTGCCGATGGCGAGAGACCTTTCGTGGATCTAGGCCACTCGATCTCGAAACGAAATCTCTCCCCATCCGACATTCACCTTTACCGGACCGGTTTCACCGAGCAGGTAGTGGCGATAACTGCTCCATCGCCATTGCTCGGGCGACGCGACTAATCCACGCTTCACGGATTGCGATGCATGTAGCGCAACTCTTCGACTCGCTTCTTCGTGGTCCAGACATTGAAATCGTAGAAACGCGCCTGCCAGAACGCCCGGCGCGGCTCGTCGCCGAACAGTTCGCGCTGTCGTGGATCTCTGCGCTTACGCTTTGGTAACAATGCGTGTGCGGTGCACTGTTTCAGCACTTGCATCACGGTCGAAGGGTTGCCAAGCTCGGGTTCCGTAATCAGCAGGTGAATGTGCTCGGGCATCACTACGTAGCCGACGACGACAAAGCGGTAGCGCTGGCGGGTTTGTTCGAGTAGAGAAAGGAAGCGATCACGGGACCGTGGTGAGTCCAGCAAGGGGCGGCGGCGATAGCAGGAGTTGGTGATAAAGTGCAGGTGGTGGGCGCCGTAGGTGCGATGCAAACCGGCAGGCATACATCCCATGGTATCGGCGGTATCGTACCCGCCCTCGCAAAAAACGCGAGAACGGGGCACCCGCAGTTTCTAAACGGGAAAGGGAAGTCAAAATCTCAAAGGCCGGGCCACCGGTCCACCCATCGGTTCTTACATTCGGGGAATTGCCGGCGTCACGGCTGCTTTCACACAACGGTCTTATCATTCTTGTTGCCAGGCACTTTCTTGCCTTTGTAAATTCCGCCGGCACGCCAATAATTCCACGCGGCCGCAATCGCGCAGCCGATGTTGGCCGATAGAAGGGCCGACCACCAACGCGAATTCCTGGGACGAATCGGTGAGGTATTCGACAACGAGCGTCCCGGCGACACCCAGCGCCGTCGAACCGACAATGATGAGGAAATTGATAAGCTTGCGCTCGGTATCCGCGCCGGCACGAATGACATAGATTGAGAAAAGAACCAGCCATCCGAGTTTTATGGCAAGCCCCATAAGCCGGAGGAAGTGTAGTCCGTAACCCCGCCACAAGCCATGAAAGAGTGGGTGCCCATCCTTTCGCGTTCTGTGCGAAAGGGTGGGTGGCACAGACCTCAAACCCTAAGGTTTATAGGTCCGCGGTTCCCACCCCTTCGACAGGCTCAGGGCAGGCTCTTGCAAAGGACGCAAGGATGGGGCACCCTCTGGCGTGATGGTTTCGGAACACAAAGGATCGGCCGCTCGCCTTTTGTTTGTGTCCCAGCTCCTGTTAGGGAAGTGCCTCGACTCCTAGCGTCCACCAGGCCTCGCGAAACTTTTCGAACTTTGATCTTCTTCGCTTACTTACTGGAAACAATTTCATCGATTTGTACTTGCGGAACTCTTCTACCGGAAACAGATACCATGCGCCTACCGGCACGACGTAGGCGGCTAGTACATCGATCTCGTCTGGCTTATAGACGCGAGAACTATTTCCGGTCGCGTGGAAGGTGTAGCCTCCGTATTCTCCAGCGCAATGCGCCGACTTTACCTGCACGCGAAGCAGCTTTCCGCCCTTGTCGACAATCAAGTCGTACCGTGAACTTTCGCCCCATGGCTTTGCGACTCGCATCCCCAAGGCGGAGGCGACGGCGAGAAAGGCCGCCTCGGCCATTTCTCCGCGCTGTTTGCGCGTCAACTTTTTCGGAACTACACCCCACCGAGACTTTTGATTGTGCCCCATGCCAGATGCATCGCTGGCAGCATTCCGGATGGAGACTTCGACTGTGTCTTCTACCCGACCTCGAACGAACCCGACTCCCATACATCACCATGCATCCCCGATTCGCACTAACCGAAGAATCCTCTCTTTTGAAAAACGAAAACTTGCAGTTAAAAGCAGATTTGAAACTGGAACTAATAAAGCAGGCTGGCTTTCGCCTAGTGGTTCAATTTGAATTCGAACGATTCCACGAGGTGTCATCCCAAGCGTAGCCGTCCTTCAGGCGTAGCGAGGGATCTCCCGCTACACGGCTGCATCTCAAGGGAGATCCCTCGGCCCGCTGGTAAAAGCGCGGGCCTTCGGGATGACGCCGGAGCAGATAAGAATTCAAATTGACTCACTACCGACTTTCAGACAAGCTCCGCCACCTCCGCCTTCAGCCGGTGCTGAAGCAGGGGGTGTCTTGCTGTTGATTTGTCAAAGAGCTTGCTTTGTCATCTGGAGCGAAGAATCTGGATTTCAGCTCCAAATACGAAGCCCCCAGCGGACTCTGGGTCCGTGGAGGCTTGCCACACTTGTGGCTACTTTAAGCTCTCAGAAATGATCGGTCTAGTCGGTGCGTGTAGTCACGGTTGAGTGTGATGGGAAACACGTGAGTGATTGGGATTGAGTTCCGTGCTGCCCATCCTTTCGCACAAATCGCGAAAGGATGGGGCACCCTCTTTAGCGATGAGGTCCGCAAATAACAAGCTACGTCAAAAGATGGGCCGCCCGCCCTATACGCGCGGCTCCGAATTGAGCTGCCGCCATGATGCGGGAGTAGACAATCTACTGCCACGCGAGTAGAGTGTCTACATCTATGAGCGAGAAAGACCAGTACAAAAACCGGATTGAGCTGCTGCAGGGAACACTCGACATGCTCATTCTTCAGACGCTGCAATGGGGACCGCAGCATGGGTATGGCATTGTCCAGGCTTTACGTTTGCAATCCGGAGATGTGCTTCAGGTGGAGACCGGATCACTGTATCCGGCTCTCCATCGATTAGAGCGTCAGGGCTGGGTGCAGTCTGAATGGAAGCAGTCAGAGAGCAAGCAAAAAGCCCGATATTATCGAATCACCGCCAAGGGGAAAAAGCAGTTGGCCTCGGATCTGGACCGATGGGAGCAGATTGTCGAAGCGATTGGGTCGGTGATGTACCTCAAGCCGAAGGAGAGTGCGTCATGAGGTGGTTTCCCAGCTTCGGTCTTCAGAGGCGCAATCGCGAATTGAAGGAAGAGATCGATGCTCACCTGCAGATGGCAATTGCAGATCGAGTGGCGCGAGGCGAGACGGAAGAGTCGGCGCGACAAGCGGCAGTTCGGGAGTTTGGAAACATTCTTCTGGTGCAGGATGTGACGCGCCAGATGTGGGGCGGAGGCTGGTTTGAACAGCTAGGCCGGGATGTTCGTTATGCCTTGCGGCAGCTGCGTAAGAGTCCTGGTTTTACGATCACCGCGACGGCGATGTTGGCAGTAGCTATTTGCGCTAACAGCACCGTATTCAGTTGGATTGACGGCACCATGTTGCGTCCGATTCCTGGCGCGCGGGACGTGGGCGACCTCGTGAGCCTGCAGCGGGGGGGAAGGAACTTCTCTCCGACTCCGCCCTTCTCGTATCTCGACTACCGCGATCTGCGCGAGCAGAACCACACCTTCACCGGGATACTTGCATATCATCACGATTGGATCACGCTGACCGGCGGCGCGCAGCCGGAGCGTGCCTATATTGCGAACGTGTCGGCAAACTATTTCGACGTGCTCGGTATCAAGCCGATGCTCGGGCGTTTCTTTCTGCCTGAAGAAGAGACGCATCTCGATGCGGTTCCCAACGTGGTTCTGGGTTACTCGCTTTGGAAAACGCGCTATGCCGAAGACCCGGCAATTGTGGGCAAGTCGATCGAGATCGCCCGGCATCCCATAACCGTGATCGGCGTGGCGCCGGAGGGGTTTGTCGGAGCAATGCCTGGGCTCCGTGACGATCTGTGGGTAACGCTCGATCCCCTCGGGACGGATCCGTGGCGGATGACGCATCGCAGTGGTGGTGCGGTCTGGCTGAACGTAATCGGAAGATTGCGGCCCGGCGTGAGCCGTGGCCAGGCAGCCCAGGACCTCGACACCGTGATGCACAATATCGTCGCGGCGTATCCGGACGATCATCTGGGCGCGAACCAGATCACGCTGGATCCCATGTGGCGCTCGCCATTCGGCGCCAACGGATACATGGCGGCGACACTGCCCGTTCTGCTCGCCTTCGCCGCTGTGGTGCTGTTGCTGACCTGCGCGAACGTGGCTACGCTCACCCTGGTGCGGTTTGTATCCCGGCGGCGTGAGCTCGCGATCCGGCAGTCCCTCGGAGCGAATCGAATTCAACTGGTGTGGCAGATGGTGCTGGAGGGCATGGTGCTTTCCACCGTCGCGGGAGCCGTGGCCCTTGGGTTGACATCGTGGACTTCGAAGACATTCGCATGGTTCTTTCCGGCGAACGCGAATCCCCTCATACTCAATGGGAGCATGGACCATAAGGTTGTAATTGGGATTGCGGTGTTTTCTCTGTTGGCCGGCCTGCTCTGCGGCGCGCTCCCCGCCTGGCGTTCGTCCCACGCGCCGGCCATTGAGGTACTGAAGGCAGAGTCTGCAAGCATCTCCGGCGGCTCACGCAACCGAAAACTGCTCAGCGGGCTGGTGGTGGCGCAAATCGCGCTTTCACTTCCGCTGCTGATCTGCTCCGGGCTATTTCTGCGAACACTGCGGAATATCGCCAGCGCGAATCCAGGATTTGAGCAGGACCATATTCTCACTGCGTCCGTGGGGCTGAATATTGTCGGCTACAGCGACGACGAGGTACAGCTGATCCGTCACAAGATACTTGATCGCGTGTCGGCCTTGCCTGGCGTGAAGGTTGCGTCTTTTACGGACTGGATTCCGATGACCCTGAGCCACAAGGGGGACGATGCGTATCCGGAAGGGTATGTGCCACGCCCGCATGAATCTTTGCAGGTGTACCACGCCGAAGTGGCCCCGCGGTATTTCGAATCCCTGCATATCCCCATTCTGGAAGGACGCGAGTTTACACCGCATGACGATGAAAAGGCCCCGAGGGTACTCATCGTGGATCAGACCGCGGCGAGGCGATACTGGCCAGGACAAGATCCGCTGGGAAAGGGACTCAGGGTGTGGGGCAGACTTTTCACGGTTGTCGGCGTTGTGAGGAATTCAACCCATATGTTGGTAAATGAGTCACCGGAGCCTATGGTGTATATGAGCTTTTTCCAGCAGGGGTACGAGACGATCGTGCAGGTGGAGACCGAGGGAAATCCGGTCGACCTGGCGTCGGCGGTACAAAACGCCATCCACGAAATCGATACACGGCTGCCGGTTTTCGATGTGCGTTCCATGCGAGAGAGTACCCAAATGGCGAGCAGTCTCGCGGTCATACAGAGCACCCTGGCGGGAATGTTCGCGCTGATTGGGCTGGTTCTTGCAGTAACCGGGATCTACGGAGTCGTGGCATATCGAACCCAAATGCGAACCCACGAGATCGGAGTACGAATGGCTCTGGGCGCTTCGCGCGTCGATGTGCTGAGACTCGTGCTGTCGCAGGGAGTGTGGCTCACAGGCGTGGGGCTGATGCTGGGATTGGCGCTTGCGTTGGGACTGACACGTATCATCGCCCGGCTCTTGTACGGAATCGGAGCCAACGATCCCGTCACCGTTGCTTCCGTCGTCACGCTCCTGGGAGCGATGTCTTTGGTAGCATGCTACCTTCCCGCACATCGAGCGATGCGCCGGAACCCCGTGACCGCAATTCGCGAACTGTAAGCCACAGTTTGAACTCGACCCGGATTGCGCGAATTCAGCGCAGACTCGGAATAGGTCGATTGCAAATTTCGAACTCCGTAAGACAAAGCATCGGAGAGGGGACATCCTTCGACCTGACAT
>DATFQQ010000468.1:0-6753 GCA_035264195.1 Candidatus Sulfotelmatobacter sp.
GTGATCTTTGAGATTCCGAAACTGGTGTTGTTGAAGCCCGGACCATGGAAGAACCGGCGATTTGCTGTGCCGAAACTTCCGCAATCAGGACCAGTCAAAACCCCCGACACGTTCGCGCACTGAGTTGCGGTAAATGCGCTCTGGTCGAAATAGGTAAATGTACCGGGAGTTGATCGCGGATTAAATTTGTGGATTGGACCCACGAGATTGGGCATATCCGTAGACGGACTGCCCGTAAGCGAAGCGTCTCCTGGGCAGAGCCCCGACGGACACAACGGCCCCTGGTCCACGGGATTTCCTTGTCCCATCTGAACCGGGAACCCTGTTGAAAATCGCGTAATGCCCTGCATTTGCCACCCTTTCGTCAACCTTGGCATGCGGGGGAACATCCGGTCGAAGGGTAGCTGCCAAATATAGCTGGCCACAAAATTATGCTGAACGTCCGACGTCGACAAGCCGCGGCTCAACTTGGCGTTTTGGAAGTTGATCATTTCGCCGAAAGCTGAAGAATCATCGATGGCTTTCGCAAACGTATAAGCAGCCAGGAATGTCACATCACCGGCTTTGCGTTCGAGCGTCGCCGCTCCAGAGTGGTAGATCGAATTTGCCACCAGGTTGGTGAAGGTGTTGCCATAACCAAAGCACAAGGTAGGGCTCGTGGAAGCTTGGCAAACGTTCGGATTTAAAAGTTTATCCCTGGTGCCATAAATCGTATTTGCCCCCACCGTATAAAAGTTCTGTTCACCGTTCGGTCCACATCCCACCGAAGCGAGTTGCATACATAGGGCTGCATCGCCGGGATTGGCCTCGGTTTGTGCGATCAGCCGATGACCTGCCGTACCGACGTAGGACATCGTCAACACAGTGGATCGGCTCAGCTGACGCTGGATCGAAAAATTGAAGTGCTCTGCGTACGGCAGCTTGTTGTGAATGTCGTATCCGGGGAAATAAGACATTGGCTCGTAGACCGCGAAACTCAGCGTCTTATTTGCCGGGCTCCCCGGAACCGGGTGCTGGAAGGGGAAGCGCTGCCCTTCGCCGTCGGTGCCTCCATCCAAACGATTTCGGAAAGGTTCCGCAAAGTCAACGGCACCCGGACTGGTCCAGTACAAGCCAAACGGAGCGTCGGCCACTTCATAGAAGAGATTCAGATCCTCAACCGACGTGTAGTACAAGCCAAAGGACGCACGGATGCTGGTCTTCCCCGGTCCGCCAAAGACCTTGCCCAGCAGTCCTTCGCTAAAGCTGGGAGAGTAGGCAAGGCCGATGCGCGGCCCGAAATTGTTGTATCGGGTCGGAGCAAGAGTTTTGGGAATACCTGGATCTCCCGGATATACGAGTCCTGTGGGAGAACCGGGAAACACCGTGGACTGCTCTCCCTTAACCCAAGTCTGGATTTTGCCTTGGGTGTCATACCACGGCATGCTCACTTCCCAGCGAAGACCCAGATTTAGTGTCAGATTAGGCGTCACTTTCCATGTGTCTTGCGCATACGCGCCGCCGTAGCGCGTTCGCGAATCCAGGAGCTGTAACGCTGCCTGGGTGAACCCACCTCCGGCCCCGGTTGGCATTCCAAGGATGTAGTCAGCAAAATCATTGCCGCTCGCCGTACCATCGAAAACAAAAGCCCCATCCTGGCTGGCCAGGTTGCGCTCGTTCACCTGCAGGTAGCGGAATTCTCCTCCGAACTTGAGTGTATGCCTTCCCATCACCTTGGAAAACCCATCCGAGACCGTATAAGTGGTGTTGGGCTGGAAGGTGATCAGAGAGGGAGTGCCTAGGGCGAAGTTGTTGAAGTAGAGTTGCGGCACGTATTCCGGGAATCCGGGCAAGGCATCGGGGATAATTCCGAGCGTACCGGCACCGGTCACGAAACCGAGAGAGGAAAGCGACGCCTGACCACCCGTCGGGGTGCCCAGGTGAGTTGCGGTGCGGAAGAACGTCGCGCGCGCCTCATTCACAGCGCTGGTCCCGAGTGTTTTTGTGTTACTTACGACAAACTCCTGGGCTCGGGTTGACGTTACCGCAGGAAAACCCGGCACACTTGCGCCGCCGCTGGGCAGTGCGCTGGCAACCGTTGAGTCGTCAAAGTGGTAGTAGAAGGACCAGTTGCCGGTCTTACGGTTATTGAAATCGACGCGCTCCCCGATCTTGTTGTCGGTAATCGAATCCCTCTGGCTGTTGTCTTGATACTGGCCAGTACTGGGATCGACGTTGGGTGTTGGAATGTACTTGAGAAGCCCAAGAGCCGGCGCCGACCATGCCCTCTGCGGAATTAGGCCGCCAGGAAAGACGCAAGCATTGGGGGTACTGACTGCGTCAACATAATTTGTACTGTTGCAACTGCCGGAACTGTAGGGCTCGCCAGCTCTGACGGTGTAGCCCAATCTATTTGTAAGTGTCGTGGGCCAGTCGTTGCAGGGGCCGACTGGGCAATTGTTCGCGGGAAGGGCCGCAGAATCGACTGTGCCGCTCAATTCTGAAGGATCAAACTGGCCCCCAAGCTGGGCAACGCTCGGCAGGCTAACGATGCCAGTTTCGGCGCCTGCCACCCGTCTTGTTCCCTGATAGTCCGTGAACCAGAACAGCTTGTTCTTCCAGAATGGGCCTCCGGCTGTAAACCCGAATTGATTCTGTCTCAGCTCAGATTTGCTGGTTGTAAAGAAGTTCCTCGCATCCATCGCGTCGTTGCGCAGGAACTCAAATACATCGCCGTGGAAGCCATTCGTGCCTGACTTGGTGATGGCATTCATCACCGCGCCGCTGAATTTTCCGTATTCCGCGTCAAAGCTATTGGTAATAAGCCGGAACTCCTCGACGGAATCAAGATTCGGAACCAATCCGGCGCCAAGGTTTCGTCCTTCGCTGACATCGCCGCCGTTCACCAGAAACGCATTGGCCGTCTCACGCTGGCCGTTCACTGAGATATTGCCCGCATTTTGGATATATCCGGAGACCGGCCTGTCTCCGCCGATTGTGCCAGACGTATCGGGCGCGACGCCCGACTGCAAGCCCAACAAGTCCAGGTAACTGCGACCGTTTAGCGGCAGGTTGAGCATCTTCTTCGAATCGATAACGTCCCCCAATTGGGTGCTTTCGGTCTCCACATGCGTGCTCTCCGCGGAGACGTTGACCTGTTCATTGATTGCACCGACGTCGAGAACGGCGTCGATCTTTAGCTGGTCGTTCACTTGCAGGGTGATATCTGTCGTCGTAAAGGTGCGGAAACTCGGGGCATTCACGGTCAGCCGATAGCTGCCTGCGGGTAATGCGAGGAAGTGGTACGAGCCGTCAGGCCCCGAGGTGACTTCCTGGGAAAGATTGGTTTGCACGTTGGTGACTGTTACGTGAGCGCCAGTAATCACTGCTTGGGCACGATCACGAACCACCCCCCCAATCGACCCGGTAACGTCGGCAAACAGAGTCCCAGGAACCAAAAGCACCGCCATCATCACCAGAACCGCAGCACAGAACTTCTGACCATTTCTCATAACCCATCTCCCCATTCGAGGCAGGATGCTCTTCACCCACCCCAACTAATTTTCTTGGTTGTTGGAACCCTCTGCAGATACGGCATTGGCCTCGTGGCCAGAACTCTCACTGAGCGCGGCGCGCGCACCCCTTGGCGCGAAACATATTCTTAGTATCTGGACTCTGTCAAGAAAGAACGCTGGTTACCATGGTGCCATTTTCATTTTTGCACTTGTTGCTTCAGTCGCTGCCTACGCGCTCGTTGATCTCCGTCAATGATCTGCGTCAAAACACTTGAACAGCAGTAATTTCTTTTTACTGTGTGAAATCCAAAGTCGGGAAAAGTCTGAAACAGAACGCCCCAAAATCGTTTTGGGAGAACATTAGCTGCCCGCGAATGGGCGAAGATCTGGTTTCACCTACGGTCGTCCTGCCGTCTGTTCGCCAAATAGCGCTAGAGCGCCCGGGTATAAGATAAGCCCAGTGCGCGATGGGCAATGCGTTCAAACGCGACCTGCGAAACTATCCACTTTATTTTCTGCTGTGGACAGTCTTAGGCCTCTTCTATTTCAGCCAAGGTCTAACACAAAGGCTCCGCTTCAACGACCCAACTCCCTGGTGGCATTACCTGGTGGCGTGGCTCCTGGGAGTTTACGTTTGGGCCCTTCTGACTCCGGCCATCTTATGGCTCGGCCGACGGTTTACGGTCGAGCGTCGCAATCGTCTATGGCGGATCGCTCTCCATCTTTTGCTGAGCGCAGCGTTCTCAGTCTTTGAGCTGAGCCTGGAAAGCGTACTGTATTCGCGCCTGCATCTGTTTCCCTCGATGAGAGATTTTCGTGGCGCGTTTGTGCAGTTGTTGCTCGTGGGTTTTCATGGCGGCATTTTGAACTACTGGATTGTGCTGGGGATCCAGTGGGCAGTCCTTTACTATCGCGGCTATCAGGAACGATCAAGCGAAGTGCTTAAATTCGAACTGCGCGCATCAGAGTTACAGTCTCAGCTGATGAGTGCCCAACTGAACGCGCTGAAGATGCAACTCCAGCCACATTTCCTCTTTAATACTCTGAATGCCATCACCGTGCTGGTGCGCCAGCAGAAAAGCAAGGATGCAGAACAGATGCTTGGTCATCTGAGCGATCTTTTGCGCGGCGTCTTGGAAGATGTTGACGCTCAGGAAGTCTCACTACGCCGCGAACTGGAATATTTGCAACTTTATCTGGCCATTGAACAAGTCCGCTTTCCGGACCGGTTGCGGGTAGAGATCTCGGCAGATCCGGCGACACAGCAAGCGGCGGTACCACAACTGATCTTGCAGCCAATCGTGGAGAACGCAATTCGTCATGGAATTGGACGAAGCTCCTCCGCCGGACGGATCCTGATCAGTGCGTCGAAAATCGATGGAACGATGGAACTTCGAGTACAGGACGATGGACCAGGGCTATCGCCCCGCGACCGTGCTGATGACCAGGGTATCGGCCTGGCGAACACTCGAGCACGACTGCAACAGCTCTACGGTCAAGACGCCAGATTGGAGATTGAAAATTGCGACCGCGGTGGAGTAGTCGTAACCATGAATATCCCGTTCCATCAGTTCCCTGCCGAAATTGGGAGAACCTATGCCCCTGACAACGCTGATCGTGGATGACGAACCGCTGGCACGGGAAGGCTTAAGGGCGCTCCTCTCCCGGGATGCCGACGTTTCAGCCATTCGCGAAGCGAAAGACGGACGCGAGGCAGTTGCGGCGATTCGGGACCGCAACCCTGATCTCGTGTTTCTGGATGTGCAGATGCCGGAGATGGATGGATTTGCGGTTGTCAGGAAAATCGGTGCGGAACATATGCCAGCCGTGGTGTTCGTCACCGCGCACGATCAGTATGCAATTCAGGCCTTCGAAATCAACGCCCTCGATTACCTGCTCAAACCGGTGATCGAAGAACGTTTCGTGAAGGCTTTGGTGCGGGCCAAAAGCCGGATTCGGTCCAACGCAGCAGTGGATTTGAACCGGCAAATCATGGGCCTGATCGAAACCATGGCGTCGCCTCCGAGATACTTGAAGCGCTTGGCGGTGCGGTCGGCTGCGAAGACTCTATTCGTGGATGTCGAAGATGTGGATTGGATCGAGTCCGCCGAAAACTACGTGGAGTTACATGTTGGACGCGCGAGTCACCTGCTGCATGTAACCATGAATGCGATTGAGAAATCTCTTGATCCGCACTTATTCTTGCGCATCCACCGTTCGATCATCGTCAACCTGGGCAGGATCAAGTGCCTCGAGTCTGGCACCCACGGGGAATACGTGGTCACCCTGCAAGACGGATCCCGACTGCAGTCCAGCCGAACATATTCAGAACGGTTGCGGGCCCTCGCCAACAACCCGTTCTGACCCTAATCCACTTCGTCACCGTGCTTGACCAGTTGGTCAAAATCCGTTTTTACCGGCGCTAGGTCAACCGCAGACTGAGCTGCATGCAATCAGAGACCAAACCGTCCCCTGTTCTCGTCCAACAATCGATTTTGATGCCGATTCTTGTCGGCGGTTTCGTCGCCGGGACGTTCGACCTGATCTTGGCGTTTATAAGCTTCGGTTGGGGCGTACCGCGGGCCATTGCCGCGGGACTGTTAGGAAGGGGGGCGCTTCACGGGGGCACTGGCACGTGGATTCTCGGCGTGATTCTGCACTATTTCATCGCTTATTCGGCCGCGGCGGTCTATTGTGCGGCAAGCCGGAAGCTCGACTTTCTAAGACCTCACTTCATTGTTTGCGGCATGTTTTTTGGCATTGGATTGTTCCTGGTCATGAACCTGATTGTCCTGCCACTCAGTGGGCTGCACTCAGCCGGCCCCTACCAGCTTCGCGGCCTTGTCCAAGGTCTTCTGGTGCACATGATCTTTATCGGCTTGCCGATCGGATTCTGCCTCTACCAGTTCTCGCCCCGCCAAGAAATCGCCCCCTAGTCTTACTTGCCGCGAGATCACTCGAGCCTCTACCTAACTCTTCTGTCCAGTTCGTCACAGGATTTATACGTCTGGTCAAAATCAGCTTTCCACCAAAATCGCGCATCGCTGAGACTCCTTCGTGGACGGAGTCGAAGAATGAAGAAAGCCTTAATCGTGCTGCTTGGGTCCGCGGTTTTCGCCGTCAGCCTCTTCCTGTGGGCGCAACCCGACGACACAGTTCCATTTCCTAAGGAGTTTCGCAAATGGGCCCACGTTAAGAGCGTACTCGTCGGGCCCCAAAGCGCCGCGTTTGCGACCGAAGGAGGAATTCATCACATCTA
>DATFQQ010000469.1:0-13499 GCA_035264195.1 Candidatus Sulfotelmatobacter sp.
ACGCCAATTCTGTACGATTCCAGCAACCCGTTTTGTCGAGGATGCTTCGCAGGTGATGCTCGATGACTTGCTCTTTTGTGTTGGTGTCGGCTGCGATCTGCGCATTCGTCAGCCCTTGGAAGACTAGCGCTGCGATAGCCCACTCCTTACTGGAGAGATCTGCGTTTCCAAACAACAACGGCATCACTTCCGCTCCACTTCTTTGCTAAGCCGCAATCTTGCCACTTGTGCCTCAACTTCGCAATCGGATTGCACCCCGACGGGCACAAGCGGGAGTCCTTGGTGGGTGATTTCTGTGGCCGGTGGCGGGGGGTGATGGCTGCTGGTCTCCCGTTTATCTACTAACCAGCCTGGTCCGACCTTTGCCCGCGACTTCTGCGTACCATCGACAACCGTTCAACCTCGCAATTCCACCATGTGATTCAAATCACAACCGTTTGTGAGGCGGCGGATTGACGGTTCCTACGGCTGAAGAATATCCTTGAAGTTGAAATTGAAATTCATTTTCAAAATCGTTTTCAGCTTCCCGCACTTCTTAGGGGCTTTCTAGATGCTTCAGGCTTTTATTGTTACTCTCCGCGAAGGGGTCGAGGCCGCCCTCATTGTCGGCATCACCCTGGCCTACCTGGCCAAGATTGGCCGCACGGAGCTTCGCAAGACCGTCTACGCCGCCCTGGCCGCCGCTTTTCTGGGCAGCATTGGCGTCGCGATTGTCATCTCCCGAACCCACCTGAACGAGGACGTTTTCGAGGGCTGGATCATGCTGGTGGCGGCGTTTTTCGTGGTCACCATGGTCGTCTTCATGATGAAGACGGGCCGCAAGCTCAAGGGAGATATTGAGGGCAAGGTCGGCCTGCTGGCCGGCAACGACGCCTGGTTTGGGCTATTCATTTTCATCTTCCTGATGGTGCTGCGCGAGGGCGCTGAGACTGTACTGATTCTGGCGGGGGTATCGCTTAATTCGACCGAACTGATGAGTTTCCTTGGAACTCTGCTCGGTCTGCTGGCAGCGATCGCGTTTGGCGTGATGTTCGTGAAAGGAAGCGTCCGGATCAACCTGCAGAAGTTCTTCAAAGTAACGACGGCCATCATGTTTCTGGTGGCGGCTCAGTTGGTAATTTCCGGACTCCATGAGCTTTCCGAGAGCGGCGTTCTTCCCTCCTCGAAACGGGAGATGGCGATCATTGGTCCCATCGTCAGCAATGACTGGTTCTTCTTTGTGACGATCTTTGCTCTGGCGGCGCTGATGGTGCTGTTTGAGGCGAAGCGGCGCGCGCCCGTAGTGGATGCCTCTGCATCTCCAGCCGAGAAGCGTAAAGCCGCCTGGACGGCTCGCCGCGAGCGCCTGTGGATGGGATCGGTCTACACGTTCTCGTTTCTATTCATCGCCATGGTGACGGCAGAATTCGTCTACGCCAAGAGCGTCAGCGGCCTGTCTCCGGCAACGGAAGTTACGTTCACCAACGGCAAGGTAAGCATTCCTCTAACGCAGGTGTCGGATGGCGACCTGCACCGGTTCCAGGCGAAGGAAGGTGGGACCGCGGTTCGCTTCTGGCTGTATCAGAAGCCCGACGGCAAGATTGCAACTGTGTTCGATGCTTGTGAAATTTGTGGTTCCGTCGGTTTCTTCAAGAGCGGCAACGGAGTGGTGTGCAAGAACTGCGCGGCGCCGATCAATCCGCAGTCAGTGGGAACCGCGGGAGGCTGTAACCCGGTGCCGTTGAAGGCCACACAGACCGCAGATGCCGTCATCATTGAGGAGGCCGACATTGCGGCCGGCAGCCGCATGTTCGGGCAACAGTAGCCGATGTTCATTCGGCTCGTCTACGAATCATTCCGGCGCCAGAAGCGGCGCAAAGTTCTGGCCGGCGCTGCGATTGCCTTAGGCGTCACGGTTGCAACGGCGATGATCGCCGTAGCGACCGATATCGGCGACAAGATCAATCGCGAACTGCGGACGATTGGCGCCAACCTGGTTGTAACCCCGCAAGAAGATACATTGGATGTTGAGATCGGCGGCGTCAATCTGAAACCGCCGACTGACGGCGCGTTCCTCAGCGAAGCTGACCTGCCCAAAATCAAAGGGATTTTCTGGCATAACAACATCACTGCATTCGCTCCGATGCTTCCTGTGACCGTTTCCCTGGAAAACGACGGCGCGAAGCAGGACGTGACGTTGGTTGGAACGTACTTTGCCAAGCAGCTTTCTTACGGCAATGAGAACTTCGTTACGGGTGTGCGGAATACACATCCGTGGTGGAAGGTTGAGGGGGTGTGGCCGGATGACAATTCGCGCGACATTCTGATTGGGGAACGGCTGGCCTCGCGGCTTGGCGCGAAGGCGGGGGGCACTCTGACCCTTTCTGGACGGCAACTACATATCGACGGTGTCCTCTCGACCGGCGGGGCAGAGGACGATCAGATCGTTGCACCGTTGGGGCTGGCGCAGGAGATTATTGGCCGGCCCGGTGCTGTACGGCGCGTCTATGTCAGCGCCTTGACCAAACCGGAAGATGCCTTCGGGCGACGTGATCCGAAAAGCATGTCGGGCGCGGTTTACGACCGCTGGTATTGCACTCCGTATCCGCAGGCGATTGCGCTGCAGTTGACCGAGGCGATGTCACATTCGCATGCCGAGCAGATTCGCCAAGTCTCGCAGAATGAAGGGGCAGTACTCACGCGGATCGAGGGGCTGATCTTCCTGATCACGTTGGCGGCGCTGTTTGCGTCGGCGTTAGCGGTTTCGGCGGCCATGGCCACGGCGATCTTCGAACGGAGAGCGGAGGTCGGGCTCATGAAGGCGCTGGGCGCAGGGAAATTTGCCGTGGCGTCGGTGTTTTTCGCCGAAGCGGCGTTGCTCGCGCTGCTGGGTGGAGTGATTGGATTTGGCGTTGGCTCCTTGCTGGCGCACCAGATTGGCGAGTCGATCTTCAATTCGCAAATTTCGATTTCGCCAGTATTGTTCCCCGTAATTCTGGCAATTGCGGTGATTGTGACCTTCGCTGGCAGCGCAATGGCCATTCGGCGAGCCGTAACCATGGATCCGGTATTCGCCCTGCGAGGTGAGTTATGAGCGCGCCGATGTCGCATCAAGCTCGCGATCTCGCGGCGAGCCGCACTCACGCTCCGCATACTTCGATGTTTGTGCGCATGCTTTTGCGGGCGGCGGTGCTGCGTCGAGGGCGGGCGGCTTCGGCTCTGTTTGCGATGGTAGTGGCTGCCGCAGTGGCTACCGCCATGTTGAATCTTTATGTTGACGTGCAGGCGAAGTTACAGCGCGAATTTCGCAATTACGGTGCAAATATTATTCTCGTGGGGAAGGATGGCTCTTCTCTGCCCATTGGGGCGTTGGGGCAAGTAGACTCCGTGCTCGCCGGACGCGGCGTTGCTGCGTCGTTTGGATTAGTCGTCGCGCGCACCGGCGACGGTCAGCCGATCGTCGTTGCAGGTACGGATTTCGACCGGGTGAAGCAGTTGAATCGGTGGTGGTCGGTCAGCGAGTGGCCTACGACAACTGAAAATCCCGACCTCACCCAAAATCAGGGAGAAGTGGGGCACCCATCGCTGGTGGGAGTGCGGGCGCTGCCGCTGGTATCTCCGAAGAGCCAAGATTTCGATCTCACCTTTCAGGGAAAGACGCTTCGCATCTCACCCTCGGGCACTGTACAGACAGGCGCTGCTGAGGACAGCCGCATCTACATCTCGCTCTCCGACTTCGTGTCGTGGACCGGAATACAGCCATCCACGATTCAAGTGGCTGCCAGTGGGTCTCCGAGTGAAATCACAGCCGTCATGGATCAACTGGCGCAAGCGCTTCCTTCCACAGATGTGCGGCCGGTGCGACAGATCGTGGAGGGCGAGGCGCGAGTTTTGGGCAAAACGCGTGCGACTCTGCTGGCGGCGGCGGCATTGATCATCCTGACAGCAGCTTTATGCGTGCTTTCCACTTTGATGGGATGGGTCTTTGACCGGCGCCGCGATTTTGCCATCATGAAGGCGCTGGGAGCATCGGAGCGCTTGCTCAATGGATTCTTTGCGGCGGAAGCTGCCGTTTTGGGAGCAACCGGGGCATTGATTGGATTTCTGCTGGGGATCGGGATCGCTGCCTGGATCGGTCGGGCGAACTTCCACGCCACGGTTGTGCCGCGTTATGGCGTCCTACCAGTCGTTCTGGTTGGCAGCATGGTGGTAACGCTACTGTCGGCGATTCTGCCGATTTCCCTGCTGCGCCGGGTGCAACCCGCGGTAATCTTGAGGGGAGAGTGACATGATTCAGATCAAGGATGTGACCAAGCTCTATCCCGCCAAGGAAGCGGGAGATGGCTCCGGCAAGGACAACGGGGATGGGGCCATTCACGCGCTCGACCACATCTCGCTGCATGTCACGCCCGGAGAGTGGCTGTCGATCATGGGCCCCTCGGGATCGGGCAAGTCAACTCTCGTCAACCTGATTGGGTGCCTCGATCAACCGTCATCGGGAGAGATCTGGCTGGATGGACAAAACGTCGCCGGAATTTCTGCCGCCGAGTTGAATCGGGTTCGCGCCGAGAAAATTGGTTTCATCTTCCAGCAATTCCACCTGATTCCATTCCTTACCGCGGTTGAGAATGTAATGCTCGCGCAGTACTTCCACAGCATGACTGACGAAAAGGAGGCCGTCGAGGCTCTAGCCCGCGTCGGCTTGGGAGACCGGGCGCATCACCTGCCTTCCCAGTTGTCAGGTGGCGAACAACAGCGCGTGTGTATAGCGCGGGCTTTGATTAACGATCCGCGGATTATTCTTGCCGATGAGCCGACGGGGAATCTCGACGCGCAGAACGAAGAGATTGTTTTGCGGCTGCTGCGCGAATTTCATCAGCAGGGACGCACCATCGTCATGGTGACACACGATCCGGTAGTAGCACGCCTAGCCGATCGGCGAATTGAATTACATCACGGCAAGGTAGCCTCGCAGGAAGTTTTTTCCATGGCAGACGAGGAACAACTCGACGAAGTCCTGGAAGAGCTATGGGTACTGGAAGAGCACGGGGAGATCGCTGAAGTCGAGCGCATGGAAGTGCACGGAGCGCTGCCGGTGAGCATGGCGATCGAGAAGATGATCGAGTTGGGATTGGTGGTCTCGTCGCCGCACCCGCCGCAAGCGCACGATCATAAGCCATTCGTGAACCCGTGCCATGACGCGCTCAAACCTGTGTCCGCTTCAATGGGGGATGGAACCTTGGTCGTTCAACTTACACCCCGCGGACGAGAAAATGCCGGCAGCATCATCCGACGGCACCGGCTGGCGGAGCGGCTCTTCACTGACAGTCTGGCTATGGACAGCGAGACCGAAATCGAGCAGCAGGCCTGCAAGTTCGAGCATATTCTTTCGCCTGAGGCTACGGACAAAATCTGCGCATTCCTCGGACACCCGCGGACCTGCCCGCATGGAGCACCGATTCCTCCAGGGCCTTGCTGTCGGGCGGCAGGATTGATGCCAGTCAACCTGCGGGAGATTGTGAGGTCTGAATAGCTAGCCTGTGAGTTTTCGAAAGGGATTCTGTATCTTCAGATCGCCAATCCGGCGTCCATCCTGCATGTCTTCCGTGTAAAGGATAGAACATTCCGCCTGCTTCGCAGCGCACACGATCAGTGAGTCGTACCACGAGAATTGATGTTCAGTGCGCATTCGTAGTGCTTCCAGTAAGAGCCGCGGCGAAGAGTGCACGGCAAGCAGGGGTTTGAAAACCGTAGAAAAGTATTCCTCTACCCCAGTGAACCCCAGCGGCTTCTGGAAACGGGTGAAGGCAACACTAAAGAATTCCTGCACGACCTGATAACTCACAACTCCCTGTCGGCTGAGAATCGCGCTGCGAATCAAATTCGATGCCCGATCCGTTTTGTGGGGATCGCGAGTGTCGAATTCGTAAACGAATACATTCGTGTCGAGGAAGAATCTACCGCTCATTCATTTCTTCTCGCGTGAACTTTCGACCAGCGACCACCTGGCCGCGCAGTCGTTGCATGAGCCGGTCATATGCCTCGGCATCTCCGTTCCGAGCCGTATACTGTTCAAGCCATTCGCGGAATGCGTCATTTAGCGTTCTGTGTTCGGAACTGGCGGTTTGTCGCGCTCGCTCAATGAGGTGTTCGTCAGCGCTCAGGGTGATATTTCTCATACGCTTCAGTGTACACTATTGTGGTGTACACTACAAAGTATAAGGAGCTTTAAGATTTTGCAAGGGTCATCAAGAAACATGCGTCGCCCGGTTATTGGGGTTTTTGATTCCGGTTTTGGCGGGCTAACTGTACTTAAAGCTTTACTTCAGCTTATCCCGAATGCCGACTATGCCTACTTCGGTGACACGGCCCGACTCCCCTACGGCTCGAAATCGGTGGAAACTGTCGCTCGCTATGCGGTAGAGGCAGCGCATTATCTCGAATCGCACGGCGCCCAGATGCTGGTGATTGCCTGCAACACCGCTACGGCGCTGGCGCTGGATCGAATTACTGCTGCGTCTCATGTGCCCGTCGTTGGAGTGGTCGAGCCGGGGGCTTCTGCGGCTGGTGCGGCCACGCTCAATCGAAAGATCGTAGTGGTTGGGACTGAAGCAACAGTGAGCAGCCATGCATATCGCAAAGCGCTGGAGGCGCGCGGATTGCAGGCGCGGGAAAAGGCTTGCCCACTGCTCGTTCCGCTGGTGGAAGAGGGATGGGTCGACCATCCGGTGACCGAGCAGGTGGCACGGATTTATCTCGGCGAGGCGTTTTCTGACGGATTCAATGACGCCGATACGATGGTGCTGGGATGCACGCACTATCCCTTGCTGAAGCCGCTGCTGGCGCGGGTTACGCCGGGGCACGTGAAGATCGTTGACTCGGCGGAATCGACGGCGCACGAAGTAGCATCGCACTTCGCGCAACTCGTGCCTGCTGTGGCGGATGATAATGAGGAGCGACGGGCCGCATCTAGGCTGACGTTCTTCGCGACGGATTCCACCGAGAAGTTCCAGCGACTGGGACCGCGATTTTTGGGGCATGCGATTGATCGCGTGCAGCATGTGGATCTGAAGGAGTAGGGGCTCACGTTTTCAGATTCAACCGAGCTGCGGTCTGGCTGGACGTCCGCGGGCATCCATCCCACAGGTTCCTAGATGCTCCCTTTCCCCTGAGGGATTTGGACGCAAGAATCGGATAGCTATCCATCCCGCACAGAATTAGTGTGTCTTCTTGAAGAGCAACGGAATCCAAGGCTTTTTACCTTACCCATGCATCCACTCGACAATGTGATCTGGCAGGGACTGACGACGAGGCAGGCAAGGTTTGCGGAAAGTGTGGGGTGTGCTCGTCGTTTTCCGCGTGAAGTCACCTTGCTGGCCGCGTTTGAGGCACCGAATGACGCCGGATACCAATCGCTGGCAGAGCTCGTCGGTCCTGGCGGCACTGGGGCGGTCTTCCTTAACGATGCTTATGAAGCGCGTGCGGGATGGGAGTATGTCGCAGGAGCCCCGCTGCTGCAGATGGTCTGTGAGAACGGGGGTGGATCGACGCACTCGACGTCAGGTCCAGAGATCTCGGAACTGGGCGACAAAGACTCTCCAGAAATGGTTGAACTCGCCACTCTGACGAAACCCGGCCCCTTCGGAACACGCACGCAGGAACTCGGATACTACGTCGGCATTCGCGACAGCGGGAAACTGGTGTCCATGGCCGGCGAGCGACTCAAAGTACCCGGATATACCGAAGTCAGTGCTGTGTGCACGCATCCGGATCATCTCGGCAAGGGATACGCGGCGAAACTTATGACACAAGTTATGCGGTGTATTCGCGGGCGTGGAGAGAAGCCCTTCTTACATGTGCGCAGCGACAATGCGCGCGCCATCGCGCTGTACGAGAGGTTGGGATTCCGCAAAAGCTGGGAAGGACACTTCGCCGTGCTTAGAAGAATTTCTGCTTAGGGCAAGCTGAGACTCATTCTTCAGCAGCATTTCTGCTGGCATACCAGTCGTACGGTCCTTCGCCACGGCTCAGGATCACCTCGGAATAGGATGTGCATCCGGGACGATCTCAGTACAAGTGGAAGTCCACTTCGACGGCGATTTCGAAGCGTACCGCATGTCCGTCTTTCATGGCCGGTTCGAAGCGCCAGGTCTTCACAGCCGCAATCGCCTTCTCATCAAGCCCCATTCCAAGGCTATTTAGAACGCGGATATTGGTCGGACGGCCCTGAGCGTCAACGATCACTCCCAGCGTGCAGACGCCCTGATACTTCGCCTTGCGAGCTTCTTCTGAAAATTCAGGCTCGGGCGAGTAAATCGCACGAGGAGGAGTCGCGCCACTGCCCATGCGGAACACGCCGCCGCCAGTACCTCCACCTTCGCCAGGACCA
Organism: Candidatus Sulfotelmatobacter sp.; assembly: GCA_035264195.1. Lineage (GTDB taxonomy): Bacteria > Acidobacteriota > Terriglobia > Terriglobales > Acidobacteriaceae > Sulfotelmatobacter. The sequence goes on from DATFQQ010000469.1 coordinate 8,369, forward strand.
AAACCACCGCCCGTGCCCGATCCCACGCCGCCGCCTGAACCGGTTCCGATACCGCCGCCAGAGCCGGTGCCATTCGAAGGCAGCACTGCATGCGCCATCGGATCACCCAGGTTTGGCATGTTGTTAGAAGCCAATTGAACCTGAGGCGGAATAATCACGGTCGGCTCGGCCACCAATTTCGGATGTTCGTTGCGAATCACGACGACCGGAGGCGTGATCTGCTCCAGCGAGAACTTGGGGAGCTTGCCTTTGGTGGCCTGCAACACGTCGCGATCTCCACCACCGCCACCGCCTCCAACTTGCGTCTTCGACGGCTTCAAGGGTGGAAGATCCGAGGGATCCACCAATGCAACCGTTACTTTCGGCTGCGCTGCAACTGTGACGGTGTGCTTGAAGACCACATAGCTAAGCGCAATCACTCCCACAATGAGAAGGTGTATGCCCGTGGATCCGAGAGCGCCATTCTTCTTGTTGTCGTAGAAGCCCCAGATGTCCTTAACGGGTTCAGGCTTTGATTCAAGCTTTAGAGGCGGGAGCTTCTTCGGGAAAAAGAATTCGTCGATCTCCCGGAAGAGATGCTTATAAAGAGGCTCCTGCTGATCTGCGATAAGCAGATGCAGTTCCGGTTCCTGACCGGGGAGATTCGTATTCACTGTTTGGGATCCCATATTCCCCGCTACAGACTTTCCTCGTCACTCGGTGTGAAGTTTAGCCTTAACTACTCTGGAACCCGCTCTTTACAAAGATGAGCGACACCTGCGACAAGTTGCTTCCATTCCGCCCGATTTTGCACCAGAAGGTACGCCTTTTGCACCTTCCGGAGCGCATCGGCTGGCATGCGCGTTCTTCATCAAATTGTAACCCGATTTGTTCGGTTTCAACAGGGCCAATTTGTCCCTAAAAAGTAACATCTGGAGAGACATGTCCGCCTGTTGCGGGGGCGCAACGACAAGCATGGCGAGCAGACCACCTATCCCTGACGATAATACCTTGATGGTAAACGATCTTCCATCCCTCGTGAGATCGCTGCCAGATCGTGGAACTTTGTGTCTTACGAGTTTCGTGTTGCAGGAGATTGTATGTAAGAAGGTAAACATCCGGAGCAAGCCTTCGGCACAAAAATTCGCTCGTTTCCCACATGTCGGCATGACTGGTGGCGTGGCGACGTTCGAGTTCGTCGAGCGCGAACTTGCGCGAATAGAGTGCGCCCGAGGCACCCACCTCGCAGAAATCATCTCCGGTCATTTTCTCGAAATCAGCCCGGTTCGTTCCGAACTCGGGCCGATAGAAGATGGATCCTCGGCTCGACAACTCAGCCAGTATCGGGCCAAGTTCAGGATCGGTCGTGAGGTGAGGTTCGACGTTAGGAATCTTAAAGCTGAGAATACAGTCGCGCACGGGTGCGCACATAGACGTTCCCCGACTTCGCTCCCTATAATGAAAAGATTCATACATTTGGGAGACACCACTAGGTGCCGTTCGAACTGAAGAAGACGATCAATCTGCCTCAAACTGCCTTTCCGATGAAGGCGAGCCTGCCCCTGAACGAGCCGAAAATGCTCGAACGCTGGGAGCAGATTGGGCTCTATGAGCGCATCCGCCAGACCCGGAAGGGCGCGCCGCGCTACATCCTGCACGACGGCCCTCCCTACACCAGCGGGCCGATCCACATGGGCACGGCGATGAATAAGTGCCTGAAGGATTTCATCGTCAAATCGAAGACGATGGCGGGGTTTGACGCCCCGTATGTGCCTGGCTGGGATTGCCACGGGCTCCCGATCGAGATCAAGGTCGACAAGGAGTTAGGCGGCAAGAAACTGCAGATGGCGCCAGCGGCAGTGCGCGCCGAGTGTCGCAAGTATGCGCAGAAGTACCTCGATTTGCAGCGGGTGCAATTTAAGCGCATCGGCGTGTTCGGACGGTTTGACCGGCCTTACGCCACCATGACTCCACAGTATGAGTCGGTGGTGTTGTCGACGTTCTTTTCGTTCTACGAGAACGGATTCGTCTACAAGGGCCTGCGCGCTGTGTATTGGTGCATGCACGATGAGACCGCGTTGGCGGAGGCGGAAGTTGAGTACGAAAACCACACCAGCCACACGGTGTTCGTAAAGTATCGCCTGCTCGATGATCCCGCACAGATTGATGCGGCGCTGGGCGGCAAGAAGGTTTCAACGATCATCTGGACCACGACTCCGTGGACGCTGCCTGCTTCAATGGCCGTCGCATTTCATCCGGATGAAGAGTACGTGGCGCTCGACTCGGGTGGAGAGGTTTACATCGTTGCATCGAAGTTGGCGAACGAAGTGGCTTCGAAGTGCAATCTCGCTGATCCGAAGCCACTCGCTCACTTTCCCGGACGCAAGCTGGAGCGGCTGAATTTCCAACATCCGTTTCTGGAGCGCAAGGTTCTCGGCGTGCTCGCGGACTACGTCACGATGGATACCGGGACCGGCGTGGTGCACACGGCTCCGTCGCATGGCGCCGAAGACTTCATCACCGGCATGAAATACGGCCTCAATGCCACGAGCAACGTCGACGAAAAAGGAATCCTGCGCAACGGCCTGCCGGAGTACACAGGCAAGCGTGTCTGGGACGCGAACCAGCCGATCATCGATCTGGTGCGCAGCCGCGGCGCGCTCTTACATACGGAAAAGACGGAACACTCCTATCCGCACTGCTGGCGCTGCCACAATCCGGTAATTTTTAGAGCGACTGAGCAGTGGTTCATCTCGATGGAAACACCGATGCCTGGCGGCGCAGGCAAGAACGACACGCTGCGCTCGCGCACGCTCGAAGAGATCAAGAAGGTGAAGTGGGATCCGTCGTGGGGAGAAGAGCGGCTTGCCAACATGATCGAGACCCGCCCGGATTGGTGCATCTCGCGGCAGCGCGTGTGGGGCGTTCCGATTGCCGTATTTCTCTGCGAAGGATGCGGAAAGCCTCTCAACGACAAGAAAGTCAATCAGAAGGTTGTTGAGTTGTTCCGGAAGTCGGGTGCAGATGCATGGTTCACGCCGGAATCCGACACGATTCTTCCTGACGGCACGAAGTGTCCGCATTGCGGCAGCACGAAGTTCGAAAAAGAGACGGACATCTTCGATGTCTGGCTCGAATCGGGCGCGAGTTACCTTGCGCTGGTGGATGATGAACCCAGCTATCCCTGGCCTTCGGATCTTTATCTCGAAGGCGGAGATCAATATCGCGGATGGTTTCAGTCTTCCCTGCTCTGCGCGATGGGAACGCACCAGACGCCTCCGTATAAAGGCGTGGTCACGCCTGGCTGGACGCTCGACGAGAAGGGCCAGGCAATGTCGAAGTCGCGCGGCAACGACGTTGATCCAGTCGACATCTCGAGCAGGCTTGGGGGAGAAGTCGTGCGCCTGTGGGTGGCGTCGGTCGACTTCCGCGAAGATGTGGTTGGTTCCGAAGCGCTCATGCAGCGCGTCGGTGAGAACTACAAAAAGATCCGGAATACATTCCGTTACATCCTCGGGAATCTGAATGACTTCGATCCCGCGAAGGATGCGGTTCCTTTCGATCAGATGGAAGCGCTCGATCAGTACATGTTGCGCCAAACTGCGGCCTTCGCTGCAGATGTGCGGAACTCGTACGAGGAGTTCGCATTCCACAAGATCTACCATCGGTTAAATCATTTCTGCATTGTCGATCTAAGTGCGTTCTATTTCGACGTATTGAAGGACCGGCTGTACATCTCCGCCCCGAAATCCCAAGGTCGGCGGAGCGCGCAAACCGCCATCTGGCGAATTGGTGAAGCACTGGCCCGATTGCTGGCTCCGATCATGAGCTTTACTTGCGAGGAGATCTGGCAGTATCTGCCGAAGGTCGAAGGCCGCGGGGACAGCGTGCATCTGGCCCAGTTCCCTGCCGCCACCGATATTCTGGGAAGTTCTGCAATTGCGGCCGCAGACGCCAAAGCAGAAGAAGACTGGAAGACGCTACGGTCGGTTCGCGATGAAGTTCTGAAGGCGCTCGAAGAAGCCCGCAACAACAAGCTGATTGGCACTGGGCTTGAGGCGCAGGTGGCGATCACGACAGCTGATCCCTTGTACTCTGTGCTGCACCGTTATGCCGCTCAATTGCGTTATCTGTTCATCGTCTCGCACGTGACCTTGTCTCAGGGATCAGGTAACGGCACTGGCGGCGTGAAGGTGGAAGTAAAGAAAGCGGATGGCGCCAAGTGCGATCGGTGCTGGAACTATTCCACGCATGTCGGCGAAGACCAGAACTATCCCTCAGTCTGCGAGCGATGCAGCGCGGTGCTGAAAGAGCTTGAGCCCGGGAGCTAGCCTTTCTCTGCGCGCTCTGCGATCAGTCTTTGCGAACTCTGCGGTAAGTTTTTTGCAACGTCAAACACTTACACCGCAGCGATCGCCGGGAACTTCCGCAGAGGACGCTGAGAAGACCTCAACGTCTGCAGGATAGGAAACGAATACTCGATTAATGACCAAGAATTCCGTGCGCGCCGTTCATTTTCTACTCGCGCTCCTCGTCGTGATTCTCGATCGGTGGAGCAAGCGACTCGTTGCAACTCACATCCAGATGTACACGCACATCCAAATCATTCCGGGATTCTTCCGGATTACTCACACGGAGAATACAGGCGCGGCATTCAGCCTGTTCGCTGATTCGCCTTCGCACTTCAAGACCGCCGCACTAATTACGTTCTCCGTGGTTGCGATGATTGTCGTCTCGATTCTGCTGTGGAGGCAGAGTCGGGCCTTCACCCTCACCGGCATTGCGTTCTCCTTGATCTTAGGTGGCGCGGTGGGAAATCTGTGGGACCGGGTAGCAAGCGGGAGAGTAGTGGATTTCCTGCTTTTTTACGTGAGGCAGTACCAGTGGCCGGTGTTCAACCTGGCCGACAGTGCCATCGTAGTTGGCGCCAGCCTGCTGGTGCTTGAGATCATATTCGTCCACCCGAAACCTACCGCGGACTTGTAACGGCATCGACTATCGGTCAAGCGGAGAGGGATTCCCTGCGGGAGGCAGTGCCATATGCGTAGGGATCCTTCGACTACGCTCAGGATGCAATTCCTACCGCAGGTCCAACTCGCCGGCTCCAACGTGAGCATACAGACGATATTTTCCCGGGCCGTTGTGGTCAAAC
>DATFQQ010000470.1:0-3866 GCA_035264195.1 Candidatus Sulfotelmatobacter sp.
GACGCTGATCGCCGTTGAAGCCAATGCTGCCGCACTCCAGCGCCGCCTTCCGGCCGGTTGGGAACTGGCGCCGTACGCCGGCGATGATCTGCGCGGAACTTCGTTGCGTGGCGCGAATATGCTGCTGCCGTTCCACGAGGTTTATGCGGTGAGAAGTCAAAACGGCCAGCCGGCCGGTCTCTCGCAAGTGAGTTATGTGGCCTTTATCTCACAGGCCCGCAACCAGGCAACCGGCGCTCTGGGCCATTTTCACTGGTTTCTTTACACCGAGGATCCCGCGGGAGTTCCGGGTAAGTATCGCGATGGCAAACTGGCCCACATCACACGCTCGCAGGCCTTCACAAAGGAGCAACGCGGCGAGACCCAGGTTCGGGAGAGCTTTTCGGCCGTCGCCGATCATGGCGAGATCAAACTGTCTCTTACATATCTGCAAGGGGGAATGCTGGCTTGGAGCACGGCCGAAAACCCGAACCTTCCGCTCTATGCAGCCAAGGACCCCAGCATCGTGCGCTGGTATCAGGAGGACCAGGTTATCAACATAGTTCGCAGCGATCCGCTCAAAATAGACGCCGTCTCCGAGATAAGCCTCAAGGTGCAGGGCGAGCTGTCGGATGTGTTCGATGGAAATGAGCGCGTGGTCGCCGTGGTGATCCAGCGGCCATACATGCGTCAAGTGTTCGTCTAAGTTCTCAGCAGATAGGACTACAGATGTGGAGAGACCATCATGAGAAAGCTTGTTGAAGTAACGTTCGTTTCGTTGGACGGTGTCATCGAGTCACCCGAGCGCTGGGCACTCTCGCTGTGGGGAAATCCGCCCGAAGCAAGAAAGGATAGAACACGAACATGAAAAGCTCGACATTGACATACTTAACGCTAGTCGTGGGCATATCTGTCCCGGTAGTTTACGCTCAGATTCCCAAGTACCCCCCAGTCGAACAATACCTGATGCCGCAGGCTGACGAGATCACACTCGCTAAGACAGCCGCTCCTGCGAGTATCTCGGATCGAGCGACCATCAAAGTTCTTACGAAGTCCGGGTTCGAAGTCACACAAAAGGGAGACAACGGCTCGGTTTGCATGGTCATGCGAGGGTTTTCGGCACCGACCTATACTCCCGCACAGTTTCGTAACCTCGTCTACGATCCGACGGCGCGTTCGCCGATCTGCTTCACTCCAGCCGCCGTGCGGACGGTAATGCCCTATTACGAGCTACGAACGAAACTCGCGTTACAAGGCAAGAGCCCGGATGAGATTGCCGCAGGTGTGGAGGCCGCTTATGCCAAGGGCGAGCTCCCTAAAAGAAGCGAGGTGAGCTTCGCATATATGTGGTCCGCTCGTCAGAATCTTGGCGGGGGAATTGGCCACTGGCATCCGCATGTGATGATATTTGCACCCTACTATGAGAACTCGGGGGTTGGCGGGAATCCCTTCGGATCACCCCTTCCTCAGCTCACTGATGACGCCGGGACTCCGTTCGCAGTTGTCGTGGTTCCAGTCGATCACAAGCTCGCGATCGGCGGTGAAATGAAATAGGGACGCCATTTTGAAGCGGGACTGCCCTTCGCGGGACTCAATGCGATGTTCGCGCAGTGCTCGACGGCGATGGTGGAGTAAATCTCATGGCGCCTTTAATATCAAACTATCAGTCGAACGTCGTGGTCTTCGGAGCATCGGGCCACACTGGACGATTCGTGGTCGCGGAATTGGAGTGGCGGGCGATGAAGGCCGTGCTGGTCGGTCGCGATGTGGCGAATCTGTCTAAGCTCGCGCCCGAACATCCCGGGTTCGAGGTGCGGTTGCTTCGATGGAGGACGCTTCATCGCTGGATCGAGCGCTAGCTGGCGGCTCGCTGGTCATCCACTGCGCGGGGCCGTTCGTTGATACGGCGGAGCCTGTGATAAAGGCAGCGCTCCTCGGATGTGTTCGATGTAAATGAGCGCATAGTCGCCGTGGTGATCCAGCGGCCATACATGCGTCAAGTGTTCGTCTAAGTTCTCAGCGGATAGGACAACAGATGCGGAGAGACATTATGAGAAAGCTTGTTGAAGCAACGTTTGTTTCGTTGGACGGTGTCATCGAGTCACCCGAGCGCTGGGCACTCCCGCTGTGGGGAAAGGCGGAGAAGGATGCTGCCCTCCGCCAATTGAACGAGTTCGACGCCTTTCTGCTCGGCCGGGCCACTTACGAAAAATTCGCGGCAGCGTGGTCGCCGATCAAGGGCGATCCGTACTTCGACCGGATCAACAGTCTTCCGAAGTTCGTGCCGTCAACGACGCTGAAGACCGCCACGTGGAACGCCACACTGATCCATGGTGACGTCGCCGCGGAAGTGGCGAGGCTCAAACAAACACCAGGCAAGGGCATCATCAAGTACGGAACCGGCGTCCTGGATCAGATGTTGATCGATCACCACCTCATCGACGAGTTCAAGTTTTCGATCTTTCCGATTGTAGTTGGTTCGGGCCGGCGCCTGTTTGACGGCATCGATTCGTCGAAGCTCAAGTTACATCTCACAGACGCACAGACGAGCCCAAACGGGATCGTCGTTGTTTCCTATGCAGTGAACTAGTCAGGAACCCCGTTCGTAAAGGAGGAACTACCATGCCTGTTGCTGTTATCGACATTTCATCGGGCCTCCCGTGGGGCGCTAAGGAGCAGCTTCACAAGGAAGTCGCCGAAAGCATACACGCCGCTTATCAGATGCCAGACACTCGCGTGTACCTCCGCGAATGGACACCAGAGCAGACGAGCTTTGACGGCCTGGTCGGTGGGAGTTTTCGCCCGATGTGCAACCTCATCGTCCCGCCAATCCTCACTGCCGAAGGTAGGAAGATGCTTGCATCGCGCGTGAGCTCCGCCATCGCTAAAGCCTGTGATCTGCGCGCCGACGTGGTGCCGCTCCCAGGCGGCGAGCAAGTCAGCACGCGATGGGTGCTGTTGTTCTTTTTCGAGGTGCCGCTGGAGTTAGCCGCACTCGACGGCATCATGGCATTCGAGAACCCGATGGTACCCAAGGGTAAGCACTGATGTGGCGCTTCCATACGGTCGACGGTGCTGCAGCTTCGACGACACATGGGCCAAGTATCGTGTGGATTGTCAGGCTGAAATTTCTTCTTAAGGCTACAGGACTTTTCGGGAAGCTTGGGTTTCAATTCAATCCGAAATTCAAGGAGGACAAGGCAGCCTGCATGATTGTGAACGACGACGCTACCGTGATGCTCCGTAGCGAGCCGTTCTTTAAGACATTCACCAAACGAGAAATCTGCGATACGCCTTCGCAAACGGAGGGTTTGTTTGCCCTATCTAGTGCCAGCCGTGCAGAAGGAAATGATCCAGCGAATTCGTTTGTCTCGGCCACGGCGGGGTTCTTGGCCAGCCCAATGCCGGAGTTTCTCTCTCAGGTTCGGAACGATTTGAGAACAAGGGTTACGCCCGGTGGGGGCCGGCGATTCTTTTCCTCTCTTGATGGCCAGGCAAAGGATAGGAGAGATTTATGAAAGTCCGTTCTCGTTTCTGGATCGGGGCAGGACTGTGTGTTCTTCTGCTGGTGATCGCAGCGTTGGTCCTGGTTCTTCGGAGCAATGACACGCGCTCCGCGAAGCGGCACAACGTGGAACTGGAATATCTGAAATTCGTAAACAGCGCCGCTGCGCCAAGTGACCCATAGCTGATGTTCATATTGATGAACGAGTTTGCGAATTCGAATCTGCAGGATGAGGGGGCCGAATTCTTCAGTGCATGTCTCAGGCAATTCGATCCACATTTGACGCCCATACAGAAGTCTTTGTACCTGGGAATCATCGGCTTGCTGCGCGCGCAGAATGCAGCGCGGCTGCCGCTGCTGAGGCGGTACGATTATGTCAAAA
>DATFQQ010000471.1:0-5240 GCA_035264195.1 Candidatus Sulfotelmatobacter sp.
ATCTGAGACTGGGATGACGATTACTTCGAGTTTCATGTCGATTGTCGCGAGTCCGGCTTCTTTCACGGTTGTCATGTTATCCCCTCCGCTGAATACACTGATCGAAAATGATTTGTGGAGTCACCATTCATTGTGATCTTCTGAAACACTCGGTGACCTAAGACCACTGAACTGTCCCTGCCTCGGGACGCCTAGGCACATTAATAATACATAAGAAGCTCCCTATCGACCTTGCGGCCGACAGGAGCTTAGGTAACGATCTGAGACGTCTGTCGTGGTCACACTGTGGCGTTGGATAGTCCCAAACATCGGGCGGCAGCTTATCCTTGAGTGATGCATACATGGCATCGCGGAACAGTTGCAGCGCCGGATACGGCCGGAGGGCAATAGGGCGCTCCACTATCAGCCCCTGCTCGTTATCCACGATGACCTCCAAGCTCTCGATCTTGTGGCCATCCATGGTTCCCACCCAGCGCAAGCAGGTGGTGTGCTCATCGAGCCTAAACTCGGCCGTATAGGTACCGGAACCGCGCGTAGGGCTCGACCGAGCAAAAATCGTGGCTATGACTTCACGGCCCTGAGCCAGATTCATCTCCGCGTCTCGCGTCTGGAGGCCGCGTTTCATCGCAGTTGTGGTCGCGAGTTAGGAAAGTTTTGCTCCTCCAGTCTCCTAACCAAACGTGAAGTCGAGGGCGTGAACGCCGGGGTCGAGGAATTCGATCTCGAAGGTCCGGTCTACGATTGGGCCTTTTTGGCGGATGAGCTGATAGAGCCGGGGTTCTCGAATTTCGCCGGAGCCCTCGGGGGCAATATCGACGCCGGAATTTTCGCCCGGAGCGGCGCCATCCAATCTGACGACAAAGCGTCCCGGCTTGGCACCATTCGCGGGAGCCAGCACCAAGTGCAGGTCGCGGCTGTGAAACCGGAACACAATCTTTCCAGGCGCTGCCTGGAGCACGGCGCTCTCAGCGTTGATGTTCCACGAGCCGCTCAATCCCCAATGGTTTAACAAGGGTTTTGCGGGCGCGCTGAATAACTGGGTTGAGTCTTTACGCAGTCTTTCAGGCGAGGCGAAATTCTCGGCCTGGCGATACCCGATATATGTTTCAGGCGATCGCACATCCGCCCAGTCCGGAGCGGCCTCGATTCCGGCTGCGGATACGCCAATCGTGTCAGAAGCAAGGCCAGTTGCTCCGTTTTCCTTCAGGAGTTGCTGGATGACCCGCTCGATGTTGCCATAATCGCCTTCCCCGGAGTGGTGATACCGAACACGCCCTTTCGCGTCCACGAGATACTGTGCCGGCCACGCTTGGTTATTGAACGATTGCCAGACTCTGTAGTTGCTGTCGATGGCGACTGGAAAAGTAACTTTCAAATTGCGCACGGCATTTTCCACGTTCATCGGTTCGTGCTCGAACGAAAACTCCGGCGTGTGCACACCAACCACGACAAAGCCTGCATTGCCATATTTGGCCGCCCAATTCCTCAGGTACGGCAGCGGCCGCAACGAGTTGATGCAGGTGTACGTCCAGAAATTGATTAGAACGACCTTTCCGCGCAGCTCCTTCGTATTCAAGGGGGCAGAGTTGAGCCACCCGATAGCCCCACCCAAGTCAGGCAAGCGACCTTCACTTTGCGAAGCGGCGGCGGTGCTCGCCATGAACACAGCGCGTTTCTCTGAATGCAACATCATGATGACCACGACTCCGAAGATCACTGTCACGTACAGGGCGTGACGAATCCAAGCCAAGGACCACAATGAATGTTTCATGATCGAAACTCCATATTGTTAGTCGAACTGAACCTCGCTGAGATCGATTGACACAGAAATTCTAGCTTGATTTCGAGAGAGTTGAATGCGACGTCTTGTTCGGTCAACGGATTCCAAAAAGTACGCCTTATGCGGTGTGTTTATTGTCCTTGTTGTGTGCGATTCGATGTGAAATGCTCTGGCGTAAGACGTAACGACGCCAAGCGTGATGAATCGAGGTGAGGCGATGAATCACAAAATAACGTTGACGATTGGGATTGTGACCGTAGGGCTCGCCGTCCTGGGCGGCTTTGCTATTTCCGCGCAAGACAAGTACACCGTGAGAGTGCCGGGCGGGCTGGCGTTCTCCGAGTTCAGGGGCTACGAAGGATGGCAAGCCATCGGCTTCAGTCGGAACGAGAGGGTGAGCGCGATGATCCTCGGCAATCCGGCGATGATTGACGCCTACCGGGTCGGCATTCCCGGCAACGGGAAGCTTGTGCCGGACGGGGCCAAGATGGCCAAAATCCACTGGACTCCGAAACAGAACGAGTTCTTCCCGGATACCACGGGTCCGGGCGCCCTGCTGAACGTGGACTTCATGGTAAAGGACAGCAAGCGGTTCGCGGACAGCGGCGGGTGGGGATATGCCGTGTTCGATTACGACGCCGCCTCCGATACGTTCAAGCCCGGCACCACAGCTGGGACTCCGCCGCAGGGGAACGACGCCAAGTGCGGGTTCGCATGCCACACGAGGGCGAAGGCGAGAGACTACGTTTTCACAGAGTACGGGAAGCGGTGAACCGGGCCCAAACTCCTCTGCTAATGAGCGCATCGCAGCTGAACGCTTGTGAGAGGGGCGAGATGAACACAATGAAATACAACAGGGACATCACTGCACTCCTGGTGATCGATCCTTATAACGATTTCATTTCCGAGGGAGGGAAAGTCTGGGACCGCTTGAGAGGTGTGGCAGAGGCCAACAACTGTATTCCTCACATGACGGCGGTCCTCGATGCGGCGCGGCGCGCGCAGCTACGTGTGCTCTATGCGCTTCATCGTCGCTACCGCCCCGGCGACTACGAAACCTGGAAGTACATTGCGCCCGTTCAGAAGGCCGCGTGGTCACGAAAGACCTTCGAGTACGGCACGTGGGGAGGCGAGATTCGCAGCGAATTCGCACCGCAAGCGGGCGATATCGTTGTGCTCGAGCACTGGTGCTCGAGCGGCTTTGCCAATACGGACCTGGATCTCCAGCTCAAGAGGCACGGCATCCAGAGGCTCATCATCATCGGGCTCATCGCACACACGTGCGTCGAAGCGACGGTACGCTTTGCCGCGGAACTGGGCTACGACGTCACAATGGTCAGGGACGCGACTGCGGATTATTCGGACGAAGCGATGCACGCCGCGCTCGACGTCAACATCCCGAACTACGCCAATGCCGTCGTCACCACCAGCGAACTCGTCGAGTCGATATCTTCGCTCGCAGAAGCGAGTGCGCAGAAGCCAGGAGGCGGATCGTGACCAAATCATCGATGCCCCTGCGGATTGTCGAAAAGACGCCGGCATACTGGGGTGTTCTGTTTGACAATCCACCGCTCAACGTCGTCGACAGCAGCGTGTTCGAGGGCTTGCAGGAGCTGCTGTCGCGAATGGACGCCAGCCCGGACCTTCGTGTCGTTGTGTTTGAGAGCGCGAATCCTGAGTTCTACCTCGCCCACTATGACATGACCGGCAAGTCGGCGAGCGTTGCCAGAACTCTCGGGCCCTCAGGTCTGCCGATCCCGACGGACGCGTTCGTCCGTCTCACCAAGTCCCCAGTCGTCAGCATCGCGAAGATCCGGGGTCGCGTCCGCGGCGTGGGCAGCGAGTTCGTCCTTGCCTGTGACATGCGCTTCGCTTCGCGCGAGAAAGCGGTCCTGGGTCAACCCGAAGTCGGGGTCGGTGTAATTCCAGGTGGCGGCGGCACCGAACGCCTGCCACTGCTGGTCGGGCGCGGCCGAGCGCTCGAAATCATTCTCGGCGCGAACGACTTCGATGGAGATACCGCTGAACGGTACGGCTACGTCAACCGGGCGCTTCCGGACGCCGAACTGGACGGATTCGTCGACGAGCTTGCCCGGCGCATCGCCTCCTTCGATCGGCGTCCGATCGCGACCGCGAAGGATCTGATCAACAACGTCTCCCTGCCATCGGTCGACAGGCTCCTGGATGGCCGCAACGCGTTCGCGACCACGTTGACCTGGCCCGAAACGCAACAGCGAGTCCAGGCGCTGTTCAAGCGCGGGCTACAGCAAGAGGGAGACTTGGAGGAGCGGTTCGGTGCACACCTCGCGACCTTATCCGACGCGCAGCGCGCGGAATCCGCTACTGACTAAAACGTCGAGTGCCCCTCACTGTGCCGTGATCTGACGACCGTGGTCCTGTCGATCCAGGGCGGTATTCCATGACTGGACTTAGCGCCGGTAAGTGAGCGATAAGCGAACGTCAACCTGATTCCATCTCCACCAGGCGTCGTCTGGTCGATCGTCGCCACGCGCAGCGGAGCCGAAGACTCTGGAGTTGTGCGCATGGTGTCTTTGGGTGGTTGTAATTTGATGTCCAATCGGCGTACGTTTACAACAAGCAACGGACCGCTAGGTAGAACTAGAGGTTCCAGGTCGCCACAAACTGTCCGAAAAACCTCATGTCAGAGGCGTCCGTGATCGAGATCGTCAACCACCTGCTTCACGTACTCGACGATCAGGTTTCGTGCTGCGCCGTAGTCCTGGCTGATTTCAGGAATGTCGTCATGTTCGTCGACACGAAGATCGCCGGATACCGATTTGGAAACCGGGCAAAATGAAACGATCCGCACCGCGTCGGTCAGGTCGGCTTTGGTCAGCGTCTGAGGTTTGGCGTGATCAAAGGGAATGCCATCGCTTTCGAGTCCCTTCACGGTGGCGACGCTCAGATCCTCCTCTGCGGACGTGCCGCGAGCGATCGCGTGATACGGCAAGTGCCGCTCAGCCGCCAGGCGATTGAAATACGCCGCAGCAATGACGCTTCGCGCCGCCCCGTGTTCACATACGAACACGACCGTTGTCTTCTTTTGCGCTGCACACGACACAGCAATTAGGAGTACGGCAATCGACAGTTTGTATTTGAAGAGATTCATGAGATGCATTCTGCCTCAAAACCTCACGAGTAGGGAAAAATCTACGCATTGATTTCCCGACGGATTGATCAACGCTGGGCGACAAGGCAGGATCTATTTCTCCTCGGAAGGTGCTTGTGATGTTAGCCAGATCAGTGGTGACAAGAGATCTCCCGCCAGTTATGCGATTGTATTCCGATCCCGGAGTCGCCATGGTGCTCGATTCGGGATGGGCGGGCTTGCGAACGGACAATCGAAGCGTGAGCTGCCGGCACGGAACGCTATGGACTTGTGCTCAAGTCGCTGCGACTTTCTAACATATGCTGGCCCACAGGCTCCTTGCCCCGAGAC
>DATFQQ010000472.1:0-27111 GCA_035264195.1 Candidatus Sulfotelmatobacter sp.
ATTATGTGTTCAGAAGTTGCAGGCGGCGTCACACGGAAGATCGTGTGTCTTTTCCGAGAGCCGGATGCGGGAAATCTGCCTGTCCGGTTCGACGAGCGGGAACAGGAAACAGAGCTAAGCCCAACCGGACTGAGGCGACGATGCGAAAGCTTCGTCAACAGCCACCGGGAGACTACCGTCACTGCGCCTGTTCTCGACTCTACTTTCCATCTCTAACAATGTCGGCAGTGTCAACTAGATTTTGAGCAACACTTCTGTATGCCCTCATGGAGGAGCGCCATTTCGCTCTCTTAGTCGGGTTGCGCGTTTCCAACCTGGGCTCGCTTTGAATCGTTCGGGTCTGGAACTCGGTCCGACCCAGCCATCTCTTCGATCACTCACTGCGATCAAGATTCGCTTCTTCGAACTCCCTCACTTACTGGGAGCGGGATGCCCAATCATTACGTCGGTGATGGACTGCACACCATCGGATTTCCGGGCTTTTCCGCGTGCGAACCGAGCTTCTGTCTGGCCATAGTCACAACCCTGACGCCACATCCAGTACAGATGCACCGCCAGCTTCCGATCCATCGCTACTTTCGCGATCTTCCGTCCACGCCGCATGGCCAGATGAAAAAACTTGCTATGCCATTCTGGCTGACTGCACACCGTGACCTGCGCCACTTCCACCAGCAGAAAGCGCAGCAGCACGTTGCCTTGCTTGCTGATGTGTCCCAGCCGGCGTCGATCTCCGCTGGACTTCTTCTCCGGCACCAGTCCCACGTAGCTGGCCAGTTGCTTGCCGCAGTGGAATCGTTCCGGAGTTCCGATCACCAAGTCGTAGGCCAGTGCTGTCAGCGGACCGACTCCGGGATGCGTCATCAGCAGTCGCGTCACCGGACGTTTCGCTACTTCCTCGTCCAGCGCACGGGTCAGTTCCTGAATCTTCGGCGTCAGTTGATCGAGTAAGTCGAGCAGGTCCTGTCGCCGTAATGTCCTAGCCCCATTTGAGCGGGGAGATCTGACGGTTAGCGCCGACGCTCGCGAAGTTCGCTATTGCGTGAGTATTCGAGAATTGGTCCTTCTTGGCACAGGCATGGTTCACCTGCAAAATCGAGCAGAGGTCGTGAAGTTTGGTTGATCGGGCGTCGAGAAAGTGGAGAACCAACTCAACGGCGGTGTCTTCAAATCGAATTATGACCTTCCCGTTCGCTTGCCTCCCATCCAATATCTGTAGGAACTAACAGTTTCATTGTGTTGCATGATCGCTCTACCCTTGACTTGCCGCTTCAACGAAGTGCTGAGCCTGCTGAACCCAGCCGGAGTTTGCGTTCCACTTCGTTCCGAGAAGGAGTGCTTCCCCGCATGACCGATCAGGATTTGAAAAACAAGTCGGCAGCCTGAGTCGAAAAACCCAAGGCAAATTGGGCCGAAACTGATGGTTGATCCATTCCGGCTTATCGGTCATATACCTGAACCACGATGGGATACGCACACGCGATTTCTGGCTCTGGATACGGACTCGGAGCACTGAAAGGCGCCTTGCTGACGGCATTACTCGATCTATGCCACGAAAAGAAATCCTCAACCGCATCGAGAAGTACATTCAGCCATTCCGGATCACAAAAGGCGAGGACTTCCAGCTGAAGAACTACGATCCTGGCGACACGTGCGGGCTGAAGCTGGACAAGGGCGAGGCATCCGAACTCCTTCAACGAGGGACCGAGTGGCTCGCACAAGAGCAGGACATGCTTTACGCGCAGGATCGCTGGTCGCTGCTGCTCGTTTTCCAGGCGATGGATGCAGCCGGCAAGGACAGCACGATCAAGCACGTCATGTCTGGCGTGAATCCCCAGGGCTGCCGGGTCTTCTCGTTCAAGCAGCCCTCACAGGAGGACCTCAGCCACGACTTCATGTGGCGGTATTCCAAACGTCTGCCCGAGCGCGGGAAGATAGGAATATTCAACCGCTCCTATTACGAAGAGGTCCTAATTGTGCGCGTACACGAGGAACTTCTGAAACCACAGAAGATTCCCCAACCGCTTGTCGGGAAGCGCATATGGGACGAGCGGCTCGCCGATATCGCGCATTTCGAGGACTATCTCACTCGTCAGGGGGTCATCATCCTCAAGTTCTTCCTGCAGGTGTCGCGCGAGGAGCAGAAGAAGCGCTTCATGAAGCGCCTCGATACTCCCGAGAAGAATTGGAAGTTCTCTGCTTCGGACGTACACGAACGCAAGTTCTGGGATGAATACATGCGCGCATATGAAGAGGCTATTCGCGCCTCCGCATCGACGCATGCACCCTGGTTCGTGGTGCCGGCCGACAACAAGTGGTTTACGCGACTCGTTGTCGCGGCCGCGATTGTTGAAGCGGTCGAGCAACTCGATCTCACATATCCGAAGGTCGACGCGGAGAAGAAGAAGGAATTGGCTACAATGCGCTCGGCACTGGCCCGCGAGACATTGCGTCGGGCCAGCTAATAGCACGACTTTTTCCCTCATCGACAAGACCACGAGCCTAACTGTCGCAGCACTCCGCGGACACGCATATGTCAACGGCGATCTCGGTTCTCGGTGGCGTGGGCCTGTTCCTGCTCGGCATGAGCGTCATGACCGGCGGCCTCAAGGCGTTGGCCGGCTCGGGGCTGCGCACAACACTGAGTAAGGCGGCAGCGACTCCGCTATCGGGTGCGTTCTGGGGCGCTTTCGTTACGCTGATCGTGCAGTCATCGAGTGCAACGACGATGACAACAATCGGTCTTGTGAGCGCGGGATTGCTCACCTTTTCTCAGGGTTTGGGACTGGTGTTTGGTGCGAACATCGGCACGACGGGAACAGGTTGGCTCATTGCTCTTATCGGTGTTCGCGTCTCGCTCACAGCCGCTGCATTACCAATGATCTTCGTCGGCGCCTTGGTCAAGCTGTTAGGCCGCGGACGCATGTCTGCGGCGGGCGGAGCGCTTGCGGGATTTGCGCTTGTACTTTTTGGG
This sequence comes from Candidatus Sulfotelmatobacter sp., assembly GCA_035264195.1. Classification (GTDB taxonomy): domain Bacteria; phylum Acidobacteriota; class Terriglobia; order Terriglobales; family Acidobacteriaceae; genus Sulfotelmatobacter. Next base: position 2,972 of record DATFQQ010000472.1, read on the forward strand.
CTGACGACGCTGCAACAGGGAATGGCGGGACTTGCAGAACGCTTGCATCCGGCGGACCTTCCCGCTGTTTTTGACCCGGGCGTCAGTTTGTGGTCGAGCTTATTCGGCTTGATGATGTTGATCTTCGTGGGGTTGGCAATGACGGCGGTGATGCAATCGTCGACAGCCGCGATTGCGGTAACGCTATCGGCACACTACGCGGGCGCTGTAGGGCTGGATCAGGCTTGCGCGTTAATCATCGGGCAAAACATCGGCACGGCGACAAGTTCAGCAATGGCGGCGATCGGCGCCAGCGGAACCGCCAAGCGATTAGCTCTCGCGTATGTTTTGTTCAAACTAGTCGCGGCCTTTATCGCTATGGTGCTCTTTCCTGTCACCGCTCCTCTACTTGTTCGTGCCTCGAGAACCATCGATGGGGTAACGCTACTGGCTGGTTATCACACTGCTTACAACGTGGTAGGCGTCGCGCTACTGCTGCCGCTGATCGGCAGGTTCACACGATTTGTCGAGAGAATTCTTCCCGAGCGTGCGTCGCCCCTTACGCGCTCCCTAGATCCGGCAGCGCTTGTGACACCGATCGCAGCCGAGGAAGCTGTGCGGCGGACAGTTGCGCGCTCGCTCGGAACGATTTGCGGATCAATCTGCGATGCGTTGACGGCTAAAGATCATGGAACATCTGTCCCTTACTCAATAACAGAGGTCAGCGATGCCTTGCGTCAGGCGCAGGAATTCATGTCGGAGGCGAGCGGACCACCCGAATCGGAGGAGGAGCAAAAGCGCCTCACGAGTACACTGCATGCGCTCGACCACGCGTCTCGCCTAGCTGAGGTTGCGGGCGAGAAAGGCGAATTTGGGTCAGGGCCCAGCGGGTCTGATGATGGTGACGCTCCGAGGTTGTGCGCTGAGGCAATGCGAAACGCTGTCTTGATCGCCGGTAAAGTGGGTGCTCTGCCTCACGCCCAGGATGAGGCGACGCCAGTCAAGGTGCTCGATCGAGAGAAAGAAGCCTCTGCAAATGGATCGTCAAGGAAGGAGGCAATTGTCCAACTTGAACACTGCGCGAAAACACTTCGGGAACTGCAGCAGGCCCACCGCAAAGAGACACTCAGTTCGGTAGCCGTTGGGATGGTAAGCGCAGACGAGGCGATTACTCGCGTCGACACTGTCCGACGCCTCGAAACCCTTGCACATCACGCCTGGCGCTCCGCAGCTCATCTCGTCGGGAGTGGAACCTAGTTCAGTTCGAGATCGGCACTCTCATCTCTGAAGAGACGACAGCACAGGACAGCCAAATACCTGGGCCACGCTATGTACCAGCTTCCACAGCAGTGACCATCCTTCGCAGCGAGCCCGATGAACGGATGACAAATTTTTCGGTCTCTACGACGAGGAAGAACACTAGACCGCCAGCAAGCAGCCCTGGCCAGATGCGAAGCGGGATGCCTTCGTTGCCGAACATCGCCTGGAACGGTGTTGTGTAAGTGAACAGCAATTGCAGTATTACTACCGCAACGATGCCGAGCGGCAGGTACCTGTTGCCCATATGCGCTTTCAAGGAGAGCGATGAGTCGAGTAGGTAACGGCTGTTCAGAAGGTAGAAGACCTGACCGATCGTGATGGCGTTAACTGCAACTGTCCGGGCGAGTTGGTCTGACGCGCCCTGGGACTTCATCCAGAAGAACGCCAGCAACGTGTAGGCAAGGAGCGCCAAACCGATAAACAGGATGCGCCAGAGACCGAAGGGAGTCACGATGGGGCGGTCCACCGCGCGAGGAGAACGGAGCATCACGTCGGTCTCGTGCGGCTCAAAGGAGATCACCAGGCCGAGTGCCACCGATGTCACCATATTGACCCAGAGAATTTGTGGTGCCGTGATTGGCAAGGTGAAACCAGAAACGATTGCCACCGCAATAACCAATGCCTGTGCGACATTGGTCGGGAGCATAAAGAGCATTGCTTTTTCAATATTGTTGTAGACTGTACGCCCTTCCTTCACGGCCGCGGCGATTGAAGCAAAGTTATCGTCAGCCAAGATCATTCCTGCGGCTTCCTTCGTTACTTCCGTGCCTTTAATGCCCATGGCGACGCCGATGTCGGCCTTTTTGAGAGCGGGCGCGTCATTCACACCGTCGCCCGTCATCGCCACGATCTGCTTGTTCGCCTGGATGGCCTTCACGAGGCGGAGTTTATGTTCAGGGCTTGCGCGCGCGAAGACATCAACGGTTCCGACTCGCTCCTGCAGCGTGGCGGTGTCCATCTCTTCGATCTCAGTTCCGGTGATCGCTGTCTTTCCGTCCCCGATACCAAGCATTTTTGCAATGGCCGCCGCCGTGATCTTGTGATCGCCAGTAATCATCGTGACGCGAATTCCGCCGCCGTGGCATTCGTTCACGGCTTCGATGGCTTCCTTACGAGGCGGGTCCAGCAAACCGATCAGACCCAATAGGACAAGACTGCTGGGAAGGTCAGCGGGACCAAGACCGCCGACTTGTACTTTCGGGTCCTCAAGCCATGCGAGTGCCAGGACACGTTCACCTTGGGAGGCGAGCCTGTCGGCTTCCGCCGTAAAGCGACCTCGATCGAGCGGCGCCGGTTTCCCGTGAATAGTCTGCTGGAGATTGCACCGCTCAAGGATTACCTCCGGCGCGCCTTTGACGAGCAGCAGTTTGTGGCCGTCGGCAGACTGGTGGAGGGTCGCCATGAACTTGTGCTCCGATTCAAACGGTATTGCGTCGATGCGCGGAAACGCAGCCTGCTCTGCCTGCCGATCCATACCGAGCTTGATCGCGAAGGGATAAAGAGCGCCTTCCGTCGGATCGCCTTCCACTTTCCACGTGCCGTCCTGCTGGAAGAGCTCGGCGTCATTGCAGAGCAGACAGACTCGGCCCATGAGGGTGAGTACTGGTTCGTTGCCTGCAGCAGTTCCGTCCTTTTTTTTGACCTCCCCGGCCGGCGCATAACCATCGCCACTGATCTCGTAAGCTGATTCGACCGTTACAGCCGACACCACCATCATTTCCATCAGCGTCAGCGTTCCGGTCTTGTCGGAGCAAATTCGCGAGACCGACCCGAGCGTCTCGACCGCTGGCAGCCGCCGGATGATGGCGTTGCGCTGGGCCATGCGCTGGACTCCAATTGCCAACGTGATCGTGATTAACGCGGGAAGCCCCTCGGGGATAACTGACACTGCGATGCCGACAACGGCCTGAAAGAGCCGCACAAAGTCCATCCCCATAACCCATTTGCCGTAGGCGAAGATCAGCACGCTGACGACTGCAATAACCGCGGTGATGGCGTAGCCGAATTTCTTGATTTGGCGCAGGAGTGGCGTTTCGAGTGCGCTGACGCCTGCGAGCAACTGGTTGATGCGTCCCAGTTCCGTTTCGTTTCCGGTTGCAACGACCACGCCGGTTGCGCGGCCGGATACGACCATGGTGCCGGAAAACGCCATGCTTCCACGATCTCCCACGGTTGCGTTTACTGGCACGGCCTCAACGGTCTTTTCTGCGGGTACCGATTCGCCGGTAAGGGCGGCCTCTTCGGTACGTAAGTTCTTCGCGTCAATCAGCCGCAGGTCAGCAGGAATCTTATCGCCGGATTCGATTAGTACGACGTCGCCGGGGACCAGTTGCTCCGCGGGGATCATGCGTGTTTCACCGCTACGCATCGTCCGGGCCTCGGCCGAGAGCATGTTGCGGATCGAATCCAGCGCCTTCTCGGCCTTTCCTTCCTGAACGAATCCGAGCAATGAGTTCAGCACAACCACCGCAAAGATAATCCCAGCGTCGATCCACAGGCCCAACATCAGCTTGGTGAATCCGGCGGCGAGCAGCACGTAGACCAGGATGTTGTTGAACTGTGCGAAGAATCTTGTGAATGGGCCCCGCTTCTTGCCTTCCGGCAAGCGGTTTAGCCCATATTTGCGGAGCCGGTCCGAAGCCTCTGACAGATTGAGACCTTTCGCAGGGTTGCTGACAAGTCGCTCGACGGCCTCGGCTTGAGACATAGCATGCCAGGCCGCTGTGTCAGTTACGTTCGTATTCACAGTTGTACTCAAAGTTGCAATCCACTAGGGAGAGTCCCTGTGCTCAGCAAGTCGGGCGAACGCGTCGCGGCTTCCGAGTAGTGAGGACAGTTCAAGTCCACAGCCGCCGCTAGATTAGACAGCGAACTAGTCACCTAGCTACTGTAGCCTCTGACAGTCGAAACCCTTTACCTCCGGGCGGACATTGCGTACCTACTTTCCTGCTAGTTCTGGCAGTTCTGGTTTGTTGGCAAGCCGCTTGTAATAGCCTTTGAGTGCCGCGCAATTGCGTTTTTACCCATGGCCTATCCCAGAATCGCACGAGCTCCTAGTGGTACATATCTACCCGGCGAGCGCGTTAGCTGTGAGTTCCTCGAGGTCGAGCAGACTATGACTCGGAGACCCACGGTACAAACCCAAAAACTGCAACACTTCCTCTCATTGGACTTCGTAAAAAGGAGCCGCTGATGGCCGCGAATCCTCCTGTGATTACCGCGGCTGTCTTCGACACGAAGCCTTACGACCGAGAGGCATTGCAGCAGGCGTCCGCCAACGGTGGCATTGAGTGGCAGTTTCTCGAGTTTCGTCTGATGCAGGACACCGCCTTCGCAGCGAAAAACGCTCGGGCGGTCTGCGTATTCGTCAATGACCAATTGGACCGGCCTTGTCTGGAGGCGCTGGCAAGAGAAGGGGTCGAGTTAGTGGCGCTTCGTTCTACGGGGTTCAATAACGTCGATGTCAACTCCGCCAAAGAGCTGAAGCTGACGGTGACGCGAGTCCCTGTTTATTCGCCGCACGCCGTCGCTGAACACGCTGTGGCCCTGCTGCTGACGTTGAACCGCAAGACCCATCGCGCATTCAATCGCGTGCGTGAGTTGAATTTTTCGCTGAACGGACTTGTAGGCTTCGACTTGTACGGCAAGACTGCCGGCATCATCGGTACCGGCAAGATCGGGCGTGTCACCGGACAAATTCTTCGCGGCTTTGGCATGAGAGTGCTGGCATATGACCCATTTCCCGACCATGAATGGGCAAAGCAAACCGAAGTGGTCTACGTCGAAGCTCTCTCCAAATTGCTGCACGACAGTGACGTAGTTTCTCTACACACACCGCTCACTCCGGACACCAAGTACACCATCCGTGAAGAGACGATCCGGCTGATGAAGCCTGGAAGCATACTCATCAATGTAAGCCGAGGCGCATTGGTACGCACCAAGGCATTGATTGAAGCGTTGAAGTCCGGCCATCTTGCGGGTGTGGCGCTCGACGTTTATGAGGAGGAGGAAGGCATCTTCTTTGAGGATCTCTCCGATGATGTGCTTCACGACGATGAACTGGCGCGGCTGCTTACCTTTCCAAATGTGCTGATCACGTCACATCAGGCGTTCCTGACACGCGAAGCATTGAGTGAAATCGCCCGCACCACTGTGGACAACATCTCGGCACTGGCCGGCTCACGGTCATTCGTCAAAGGTTCGGTAGTGACCTAAAACTGGCGCGATCGTTGCTATGGACTTTCTCCTGGCCATCCTGCCCATCGGCTTCCTCATCTATGTGATGACCAAGAAAAAGTCTTGGCCTTCCCATCTCAGCCTTCCCTTTGCCGCTATTCTGGTCTACCTGCTGGTTCTCGTTCATGCCCGGCTCGATCCCAATCTCGTCAACGCCACGGTTGTAAACGGGATCCTTTCAGCCTTGACCCCGGTATCGATTATTTGGGGTGCAATTCTGCTGTCCCTCACGATGCGGCGTTCCGGAGCCGAAGGCATCATCGGCGAGTGGCTTAAAGAGGTGAGCGCAAATCCGGTTGCGCAGTTGATGATCGTGGGATGGGCCTTTCCGTTCATGACGGAAGGCGCGAGCGGGTTCGGAACGCCGGCAGCAATTGCGGCGCCTCTGCTGGTCGGTCTGGGGTTCGGCGCGGTGCGAGTGACGATTCTCACGTTGGTTATGAACGCGGTGCCAGCTACATTTGGCGCGGTTGGCACGCCGATGTGGTTTGGCTTCAGCCAGGTGCCGTTGAGCGCATCTGAGATTTTGTCCGTGAGCTGTAAGACCGCGCTTGTGCACACTGTAGCTGCGCTGTTTGTGCCGATCATTGCCTTACGTTTCGCTGTGGGATGGGCCGAGATTCGCCAAAACCTGCTCTACATTTATCTCAGCATCCTGAGTTGTGCTCTCCCTTCCCTGGCTTTGTCCCGATTCAACTATGAGTTCCCATCTTTGATCGGTGGTGCGATTGGTCTCTGCTTTTCCGCATTGCTGGCAAAGTATCAAGTAGGGCTAGCGCTCACCGCTGCGGCTGCAGAGGTGAAGCCATTCGATCGGCAGTCAAAAAACCAAGAGCAGGTCCGTGCTTTCGCGCCGTATCTGATGCTGATCGCAATTCTGGTTGTCACGCGGGTGCGCTTTTTGCCTTTTCGTGCATGGCTCAACGCGGAGTCGCCGGGTCTGACGATGGACTGGGGTTCTCTTGGGAACTTCAGTGTGAGCGCTGCCCTCGTATTCAGGTTGGACTCGATCTTTAACACGTCCAGTGCCTGGAGCTATCATGCGCTCTTTGTGCCCGCCCTGATCCCGTTTGTGATTGTCGTGGCTCTTTCTGTAGCGTTGTTGAGAATCGACCGTGATGCAATGGCAAAAGTCATCGTGGATACGACGAATCGCTTGCGTGGCCCCACTTTAACTCTGGTGGGGGCATTGGTAATGGTCCAATTGATGACGCTGGGGGGCGATAGGGCACAAACGATGATCATCGGCCGCACGTTTGCCACCGCCACTGGCCGGAGTTGGCCTTTCTTTGCGCCTTTGTTGGGAGCGCTGGGCGCATTCTTCGCAGGCTCGGCCACCGTCTCGAACCTTACCTTCGCCGGCATTCAGGATTCGATCGCCCGCACGCTCGACTTCGACCGGACTTCGATCCTTGCCCTGCAATCTGTTGGTGCCGCTATGGGCAACATGGTAGCCATCAGCAACATCGTTGCTGTTACCTCGATTTTGGATCTGAACAATAAGGATGGTTTTGTCCTTAAACGAACGGTGATACCTCTTATTGTCTACAGTCTGATTGCAGGTATATCCGGTTTGATTCTCACTTGATTGAACAGTGGATCAGCGCTTCACGGCCTCGCGAAGCAAGGCAATCAGTTTTACGAAGCTCGCTTCTCACGTTCGCGCGCATCACGCTTTCGCACGACCGAGCTCAACGAGGCCACTTTCACCGGTCTTACCTGCCACACCTGCTCGCAGTAATCACGAATGGAGCGGTCCGACGAGAACTTGCCCATACGCGCCACGTTGAGGATTGCCTTGCGGGTCCATCCACTCTGGTCGCGCCATAAGGCGCTGACCTGCTCCTGGCAGTCGGCGTAAGCTTGGTAATCGGCCACCACTAGAAATGGATCTTCATTCAACAAGCGGTCGAGCAACGGCTGGAAAAGGTTGCGGTCGCCGTCGGAGAGCGCGCCCGATCTGATGAAGTCAAATATCTCCCGTAAACAGGCATTTTTCTCGGCGAGTTCCCGCGGATTATATCCGCGAAGCTTCAGTTCTCGGACCTCTTCGACACTCAATCCAAACAGGAAGAAGTTCTCTGCGCCAACTTCCTCGCGAATCTCCACGTTGGCGCCATCGAGGGTACCGATCGTAAGGGCGCCGTTAAGAGCAAACTTCATATTGCCCGTACCGCTGGCCTCCTTACCGGCCATGGAGATCTGCTCGGACAGATCGCCGGCAGGGTAAATATGCTGAGCACTCTTCACGCTGAAATCCGGCAGGAAAGCGACCGTGAGATAGTCCCGTACCGCTGCATCGTTGTTGACCACATCGGCGACGGCATTGATGAGCTTGATGATGAGCTTGGCCATGAAGTAGCCGGGTGCGGCTTTACCACTGAAGATGAAAGTGCGCGGGGGGACGTCGGCTTTCGAATCGCGCTTGAGACGTAAATAGAGAGAGAGAATATAAAAGGCATTGAGGTGTTGGCGCTTGTATTCGTGGATGCGCTTGACCTGGATATCGAAGAGCGACTCCGGATTCACACCCACACCCGTTTCCAGTTTCAGCAGCGCAGCGAAATCCCGTTTGTTCGCGAGCTTGACTGCACGCCACTGCTGTTGAAATTCCTTATCATTCGCCAGCAGCTCCAGGCCGCGAAGCTCATTCAGGTTGAACAGCCATCGATCTTCGATGGAGTTGGTGATGAGGTGCGAAAGCCTAGTATTACCAACTGCCAGAAAGCGCCGGGGCGTCACGCCATTGGTCACATTGCAAAACTTCGCCGGCCACAATTCAGCGAAATCGTTCATCACCGTCTCTCTAAGGAGATCAGAATGCATCCGGGATACGCCATTGACCCGATGGCTGCCGACGGTCGCGAGGTGGGCCATGCGCACAAAACGCTCGCCCGTTTCATCGATGAGCGACATCCGCGAGAGCCGGGCGTTGTCACCAGGGAACGCCGCACGAACTTCATCCAGAAAGCGGGCGTTAATCTCGTAGATGATTTCGAGGTGGCGAGGAAGGAGCCGGCCAATCAGACTGACTGGCCATTTCTCCAGAGCCTCGGGAAGAAGCGTGTGGTTGGTGTAAGCGAAAGTGTTGCGTGTAACGTTCCATGCGGTATCCCAGTCCATCCCCTGGTCGTCGACCAGCAGGTGCATCAATTCGGCGACTGCGATGGCCGGATGCGTGTCGTTGAGCTGCACCGCCCACTTCTCATGGAACGTCTCGAACGACCGATTCAGCCCGCGATGAATTCGAAGCATGTCTTGCAGAGAGCAACTCACGAAGAAGTATTGCTGTTGCAGACGCAGTGCCCTGCCTTGGGGTAATTCATCATTCGGGTACAGTACTTTCGCGATATTCTCTGATGCCACCTTGTCGGCAACTGCGCGGTAGTAGTCGCCGTGATTAAAGGCGGCGAAGTCGAACGACTCCACGGCCTCGGCTTTCCAAAGACGAAGTGTGTTGCAGGTGCCCACACGGTAGCCCAGGATAGGGGTGTCATAGGCCTCGCCTTTGACCTCGGTGTCGGGTAGCCAGCGGACCTGATAGCGTCCGTGTTCATTTTTGCTTGCTTCGGTGTGACCGCCGAATTTCACTTCGTAGTAGATCTCCGGCCGAACGATCTCCCAGGGATTGCCAAAGCGTAACCACTTATCTGTGAGCTCCACCTGCCAGCCGTTCCTGATGGCTTGCTCAAAGATGCCAAACTCGTAGCGGATGCCATAGCCGATAGCGGGTATTTCGAGGGAAGCGAGCGAATCCATAAAACAAGAGGACAGCCGCCCCAGACCGCCGTTACCAAGGCCTGGTTCCTCCTCCTGCTCGATTACTTGGTCGAGATCAAGGCCAAACTCAGTGATGGCCTCTCGAGTCGCTTCAACGATTCCTAGGTTCAGAAGATTGTTGGCCAGATGTGGACCAGGCAGGAATTCTGCGGAGAGATAGGCGACCACGCGTGCCTCCTGCTCGGACAGTGCTTCCATAGTTCGCACGCCTTGCTTGTGAACACGATCCCGAACCGTGAGTGCCAGCGCAGTGTAAATATCGTGCGGTGTTGCTGCCAACGGTGCTCGCCCAAGGCCACAAAGGAGGTTGTCGATAAACGCTTGCCTGAGATCGGCAACACTCATACCGGTCCGGAGACCTGCTCCGGGCGAGAGTGCGCAGGACTTCAGGCGAAGGGATTGTGTCGTCCGAATCATAAAATTCAATTCCTTTGTCGAGGCGTTAGGTTCCGCTGGCTATGTTTTCCTGATTGGCCGTGCTGGGCGACTGGTTGAATTAACAGGTGATGCCAACAAAGCCTGAGGGTTTACTCAATATGCTGGGATATTTATTCGAATTCACGGACTCGCAACATACTCGGGCCTGACACGCGTTGATAATAGGCTTGGGAATGCTCGGGGGATGTGAGGAATCATCCATGAACATTCCTGTCCTCGGCGCCACCCGCTTTCCGTCACCTCTAAAACTCTGGGTTGATGAGTCGAAGCGAGTTCCTGCCACAATCCTCCGGACCGTTGACGCGCCGTCGGAGAATAGTCTCCTCTTTGAGTTAGCGGGCGCGCGCGAACACCTGTTTTTCAATCCATCTGAAACTCGCGCTGGTATTGTCACCTGCGGAGGATTGTGTCCCGGACTCAATGACGTGGTCCGGTCGCTGTTTTTAGAGCTGCATTACGCCTACGGTGTAAAAGAGGTGCTCGGCTTCCGCTGGGGATATCAAGGTTTGGATCCTGAACACGGCGCCGAACCTCTCGTTCTCACACACGAGATGGTGGACCGAATTCATCTGCAGGCCGGCACAATTCTGGGTACGTCGCGGGGTCCAGTGGAAAAGGAACGGGCGGTGGAGAATCTGATCCGCCGTCGCGTCAATATCCTCTTCACCGTCGGCGGCGATGGTACACAGCGTGGAGCGCGGGAATTCTACCTGGAGGCCAAGAGTCAGGGTCATGCGCTCTCGGTGGTGGGAATCCCAAAAACCATCGATAACGACATCCCATTTGTCGCGCGCTCATTCGGCTTCCTCACCGCGGTCGAGGAGGCAACTAAAGTGCTACAGCGCGCGCATACGGAGGCGCGCAGCGTGCAGAACGGGATCGCATTAGTGAAACTCATGGGACGGCACGCTGGGTTTCTGACTGCCGAAGCTAGTGTCGCGAGCCAGGAAGTGAACTTCACGCTGATTCCCGAAGTGCCGTTCCGATTGGAAGGATTTCTCAAGGCAGTGGAACAGCGAATTGTGAAGCGCGGGCACGCAGTCATTGCCGTGGCCGAGGGCGCAGGACAGGAACTGCTCGGAAACACTGGAAAGGAGCGCGATGCTTCCGGCAACGTTAGGCTCCAGGACATCGGTTGGTTTTTGCGTGAAAAGATCGAAGAGTGGTTTAAGGCGCGGAATATTCCGTTCGTTATGCGCTATTTTGACCCGAGCTACATCGTACGTAGCAGCCCAGACAATGCCGAAGACGCTGTTCTTTGCGATGCATTCGCGCGGCATGCTGCCCACGCCGCTATGGCAGGGAAAACGGGGTTGGTGATCGGTTATTTGCACGACCTGTTCATTCACGTCCCCATCGAACTGCTGGCAACTCAACTGAAGCGGCTTGAACCTGACAGCCCGGTCTGGAGCGCGGTGCTCTCGGCTACTGGACAACCGCATCGATTTGAGTGAACAAGAAGATCATGAGAAAAATGGAGTTTGCCAAAGCGCGAGAGTTCAACTAGTCCACTCGCCGAATTTGAGAAACTCAATGCGATAATTTTCTTCCGGGTTCCGCTTGGAGGGCCCGGCCACTAGCAGGGCGAGGTGGCCGGGGACACGATGCTTTTCTAGCCAGCTCATGGCAAAATCGCGCCAGCTTTTCGGATCCTCGACCAGTTGCACAGGCTCGACGCCACAGGAAAAAGCCAGTCCTTGGCACACAGCCGCGTCCCGGCTTGGCGCGACAATCCATTGCGATGGATTCAAGCGGGAGATCATGCGGGCAGTCGTGCCCGTTCGCGTGGGAACGAACAGTGCCGCGCACTGGCCGATGTCTAAAGCGGTTTCTACGACAGAGGCAATGGCATCCGCGTAGGTCTTCGGCGGGCCATGCCGCACGCGCGAGCGCAGATCCGCCAGGCGTTCTGGAGGACGTTGCGACTCCGTGTAGGCGGCAATTTCCGCCAGCATCGCTACGGCTTCTTCAGGATATTTACCGATCGCCGATTCACCAGAAAGCATGACAGCATCGGTGCCGTCGAGGATAGCGTTCGCGACGTCCGTCGCCTCGGCCCGTGTCGGCAGGCGGCTGACAGTCATCGATTCGAGCATTTGCGTCGCGGTGATGACCGGTTTCCCAGCGATACGCGCTCTGGCGATAAGCTGTTTCTGCAGTATCGCCATCTCCTCAATCGGAACCTCGACGCCAAGATCGCCGCGCGCGATCATGATGCCGTCACTCGCCTTCAGGATTTCATCGAAGTGTTTGATGGCGTCCAATCGTTCGATTTTTGCGACGATAAAGGGCCGCTTGCCGACGGCCTCTGCTGCCTTGCGCACAGCATCTATGTCACTGCCAGTCTCAACGAACGACTGGCTCACAGCGTCTGCTCCTTGCTGCAACGCAAACTCCAGACAAACTCGGTCATGGTCAGTGAAGGCTCCGATACCGAGAGCAATTCCTGGCAAATTAAGACCCTTCTTGGACCGCAGTTCCCCGCCGACCGACACATGGCAATGGACTTCGCGGCCAGCGACTCGTTCAACCGTCAATTGCACCAGACCGTCGTTCAGAAAGAGTCTGTCGCCACACTTTACGACGTTTGGCAGTTCCTTGAAGCTCACCGACACGCGTTGCGGAGTGCCGACGACCTCTTCTATCGTTAGCGTGAAGTTATCGCCGACATGCAATTGAATCGGCTCCGGTTCGATCTTGCCGATCCGGATCTTTGGCCCCGGCAAGTCGGCCATGATGGCGACACGGCGTCCGACGCTCTTCGCCGCTGAACGGATTCGCTGGATGCGCTCCGCATGGCCGGTCGGGTCACCATGCGAAAAGTTAAGCCGCGCGACGTTTAGCCCCGCGCGAATGAGACGTTCGAGCATCTCCGATGATTCCGACGCTGGTCCGATGGTGGCGACGATTTTGGTTTTGTTCTCGGGAAGCGTCATCAGAGCTGGCTCCTTAGCGAATGACTCTGTTGAGCCTCGGACGAATCATTCGTAGAATCCGTGCGTCAGTTTGAGCCGTCGTTCCTTCACTTACTGCCGCGTCGCGGAAATCGCTCTGCGGCATAAATGGCAAAACCTGCAGGACCGAGCGCCAGCTTGGCGCAAAGCACGCCACTGCGCCGTTCGACTTTCAACTTGGGTAGAGCGTAGCGGGGACTTTCCATGGGTTCGAGTCCCTCTTCGGGTGTATACGAAAGCAGGAGGCGAAGTTCATCTCCTTCTGTCCGCAGGTTGGGATTCAGCGTACTGTAGAGCTCATGCGGGTTGATCTCGTCCGTATTGAAGACAACTACCAATTCGTGATCCGCCACCACCCGCGACCACGAAACAAGCGTATGCAAGCGGTCTCCGAACTTTGTCGGCCGCCCGAAGTGGTTGCCGTCCCCGGAGATCTCATGTACGTACTGACGCCCACGCCGCAGCCCAATCCAATTACGCCGCAGCTCACACAGCCTAGAGATAGCTTTGAACAGCGGGGCATCCTCGTCGAAGAAGTGAACGCCTTTTGAACGTTTTCCGCCGAAGCGCCCGCCAAACATGTTTTCCCGGAGAACCTTGTCATTTGCCGATGGCTGGCCGCCGCTGTCAAACCCCTGCTCGGTGCCATAGTAGATGCAAGGAATGCCGGCCGTCGTCAGGTTGACGGCGAGCGCATTGAATACCAGCTTTCGATACTCGGCCATTCCGCAAAAACGGCGTTTCTCGTTTCCTTTGTGGATCTGGTCGTGGTCGTCAAACATTGTGACCACGTGCTGGCCGAACCAGGCGAAATCGCCGTGGTCGTCCAATGCCGAATTTCGAAAGAGGGAGAAGTACTCGTCAGGTTCCGAGAAGCCCTTGACCATCGATTGAAGCCGCCCGGGGATATCTTCGATTCCGAGCGCAGCATCCAGTCCAGTCGTGTCGACCATCGACCACGCATGGCCGCGCCCGCCCGTCACCTCCCCGGCAAGAAAGAATCGCTCTTTCCCCAGACTTTGTGTGAACTCGTGAATTGCGGCGCAGAAAATGCGCGTGGACTCCTGGCCCATGTGCTTAACGGCGTCGATGCGGAAACCATCAATGTCGGCGTATGCGATCCAGTACTCGTAACAGTGGATAAGGTGCTGAAGTGTCGCTGACGGTGTCGGGTATTTCGCCGACCAATCCACCGCCAAGTTCAACTTCTTGAAATCGAAAAAGTCACCTTCCCTGAACTCTGGATAAAAGTCGAAATTGACGATCCTGCCTCTGCGCACGAAACTGCCCGGTGCCTGCAATTCTTTAGGCCAGATCGCTCCGTCAGGCCACGTCGCATCAACTGCCGCCGGATCCGGCGGATCGAATGACAGTATGGGTTTGCCATCGCGGTCGCGGAATCCTTCGACTTGGTAAGAATGCCCGTCCCACTTCGGATCGGGTATCCAACGATCTTCTCCGATGCTCGTCTGATATCGCGCATCGCGATAGCCGAACACGTTCGCGGCGTGGTTGATGATGATGTCGAGAATGCAGTAGATGCCCTGCCGATGTGCCGCGTCGACCAAGTCGCGAAGATCCTCGCGTGTTCCGAAGTGAGGGTCGACATCGAGGAAGTTCTGAATGCCATATCCGTGGTACGTCGCTTCGAATGACGCCTGTTTGAAAACAGGACTGATCCATATCGCCGTCACCCCGAGCCGACGTAAGTATCCAAGTTTAGACTTCAGGCCCTTCAGAGTCCCGCCCTGCCAGCCTGCCGCCTGGCCTAGCCACTCCGAGTACGATACAGATCCGATGTCATCGTTGCTGGCGAGGGGGGTCGTTCCCCTTGTGACGGGCTGATCACGAGCGTCACCGTGACCACCTTTCTCATTGCCATCCGAGAATCGATCCAGCATCAGGAAGTAGAGAATCTGGTCTGCCCAACAATCTGGCGAAGGGGTATATGGACGCTTGGTTAAGTTGGCGAAGTCGATTTCTGCGATACTCTTTGGCGCATTCGTCGGCATAACGCAAAAGCCCCCCGCGCATCCTTACTTCACTCGTAACGCATGCCTCAGCAGTTACTCCATAGAATTCTTGGATTCCGTACAGCCTGCCTCTTCGGTGCAAGCGGTCTAAGTAAATGCTTCTGACCCACCCTTTCGACATGTCAATGAGAACAACAAAGGGACCGGATGCCAACTGTGAAACTTTCGAGCAGGTGGGGCTGCGTTGCCTGTGGTCGGAAGTACGGCAGGTGCCCAAGCGTGCCAAAGAATCGATGTAATTGTCCAATGTTGCAATGTGTTTACTTCGGAGAGGAAATCAGCATCTTGACCGCAACTGCCTGCGTACTTGTAACGTCTGAAGGGTAAGGATAAATGCGCAAAATCTTCGTTTCCGACTACGACGGTACGATCACCGAGAAAGATTTTTACTCGCTGCTCGCTGAGCGATATGCTCCCGTGGATACACCTGACTATTTCGCTCAGTACCGAGAAGGACGAATCTCTCATTTTGAGGCGATGGCGGCATACTTCGCCTTTGCGCCTACAGAGGAAACGCGGCTCGAAGAGCTACTTGCAGCCAGCCAATCGGATCCGGATCTAGGAGCCTCAGCGACGCTTCTCCGTCGCGCCGGTTGGGAACTGTGGGTCGTTTCGGCTGGCTCCTGCTGGTACATCGAGCGCGTTCTCAGTGGGGCCGGTGTGGCCGCGACTGTGTATTCGAACCCAGGACGTCTGGAGAACGGGCGCGGGCTTGTTTTGGGGAAGTTGGACTCTTCGTCCCCATATCACTCGGCATCGATGGGCGTGGACAAATCGGCCGTAGTTCAGCATGCCCTCCACCTCGCGGAGACTGTGGCATTCGCCGGTGATGGCCCGCCTGACTTGCCACCGGCCTTGCTCGTCCGGCCGGAGTTGCGCTTCGCTCGCGGAATTCTAGCCGAGCAACTGCGGGACCGCGGTGAGGCTTTTCAGCCATTCTCGCGCTGGAGTGAGATTGCGAGAAAACTGGCATGAAGAATGCACAAATGAACGTGCCCTGCCTTGTACGCATCAAGCCCGGAGCACTGCATCGTCTGGGCCTATACCTGGCGCGCTCCTGCCTGTCACCCGTCGCGCTCTTTCACAGCGAAGGCCTGTTGGACTCCATCCTCGACGTGGCTCGACAGAGTCTCCTGGATCACGGGATCGCGGCGGCTCTGGTCCATGAAGTGAAGCAGGCGAGCGTGGAAGAAGGGGTGCACTTGCTGGGTGCCGTCCCATCTTCATGCAAGGTATTGATCGGGCTGGGTGGCGGCAAGGCGCTCGACGTCGCTAAATACGCAGCGTCGTTGGCGGGACTGCCTTACTTCGCGGTCCCGACATCCCTTTCCAACGATGGTTTCTGCTCGCCACAGGCGAGCTTGACCTTGGAAGGCAAGCGCCGGTCATTGCCGACCGGCCTTCCGGAAGCCGTTGTAGTCGATCTCGCAGTCTGTCAACGGGCACCGCAGACGCTCTGGCACTCTGGAGTTGGCGATTTGTGCTCTAAGTTCACGGCGGTCTCGGACTGGAAGCTGGCGTACGAAAAGCGGGAAGTTCCAGTGAATGATCTGGCCGCATTAATCTCCGATGCCAGCGTTTTTCAGTTCATGGCAAATCCGGTGCCGGACGAACAAGGAATTCGGCTTCTCGCTACTGCCCTCATGTTGAACGGCGTTGCCATGGAGATCGCTGGGTCGTCACGGCCCGCCAGTGGCAGCGAGCACCTCATTTCTCACGCGCTTGATGTGTCGGGGGCGAGGCAGCGGCTGCACGGACTTCAGACGGGAACAGCAGCCTACCTCGTCAGCAGCCTGCAGAGCGGCGACCACCACGACAGAATCAAGGAATTATTCGCACGAACAGGCTTCTGGGAGTCGGTGCGGAAAGATCCCTTTTCGAAAGAGGAATGGAGAATAGCTGTCGAACGAGCACCTTCGATTAAAGATGACTTTTACACGATTCTCTCCGAGAGCGATGCGTGGCCGGAGTTCGCCAGGATGATCGCACACGACCAAGCCCTTATTGGATGTTTTGAATGAGGCCTCTTTGCCGGAAATGCCGTCTTTTGGAAAACCAAGCAGAATCAATTTTGCAAAAGGTCACCGGCAAGACAGTAGCTCACTAGACGTTGCTTGTGAGGGATAAACGGATGTTTCCGAAACAGCCGGTAATTTATCAAATTAACGCGTGGGCGTGGCTGACTTACCTTGAGAGCAAACATCGCTCCAAGTTTGACTTAGGCTCGATCCCCTCGAGCGAATGGGACGCTTTGAAGGATATCCACATCGATGGCGTTTGGTTCATGGGGGTATGGGCGCGTAGCCCAGCGGGAAGAAAGATTTCAATCGAGAATCCTGACCTGAACCGCAATTATCGAGCGATTCTGCCGGATTTTTCCGAAGCAGACGTTTCGGGATCCCCATATAGCATACGCAGCTACGACGTTGAGCCTCGGCTGGGAGGGAGGAAGGCGCTAGCGATCGCGCGCCAGGAGCTCGCTTCGAGAGGCTTGAGTCTGCTGCTCGACTTCGTCCCCAACCATGTTGCTCCGGATCATTCTTGGCTCACGGAGCATCCTAACTTTTTTGTGCAGGGCGATGCTGAGTCTCTCCGCGCCGACAGCAAAGCCTTTTTCGAGGTAGATGGGGCAATCATGGCGCGTGGTCGCGATCCGTTCTTCCCGCCCTGGCCCGACACAGCTCAGTTGAACGCGTTTGATCCGGGCTTGCGTTCCGCGGCAGTCGCCACCCTGAACGACATCGCCAGCCAATGTGATGGAGTGCGATGCGATATGGCGATGCTGATGTTAAACAAAGTATTCGCCGGAACCTGGGCTAGTCGTGTTAACAGTGCGTCGACGAGCGAATACTGGACAGATGTGATCAATAGCGTACACAAGCAGCATCCGGGGTTCGCGTTCATTGCCGAGGCATATTGGGATCTCGAGTGGGAACTGATTCAGAACGGATTCGATTACTGCTACGACAAGCGACTCTATGACAGGCTGGTGCACGACTCCGCCGAGGCAGTTCACGCCCATCTATTGGCCGATATCGATTACCAGTTGCACATGATTCGGTTTCTCGAAAATCATGACGAACCGCGTGCTGCCGCTGTGTTCCCGCCTTATAAGAATCGCGCTGCTGCGGTAGCGCTTATGACGCTGCCCGGTGCCAAACTTCTTCATGAAGGGCAAATGGAGGGATATCGTAAGCACTTGTCGGTTCATCTGGGCCGCAGGCCTGTTGAGCCGATAGACGAAGAGTTGCGTACCTTCTATCGTAAACTTCTGAATTTGGTCAGAGGAATCGACCTGCGGCGCGGAACATGGAGGCTGTGTGAACAAGAAGGATGGCCCGACAACCAGAGCTTCCACAATATAGTCTCCTGGTGTTGGGAGAGCGCAGGCGGCCGATACCTGGTGGCAATAAATCTTTCCGACTGGAACGGTCAGGCACGAATTCGTACACCATGGAGCGACATCCGAGGGCAAAAATTATGCTTCGACGATTTGCTCTCCGGCGAGAGCTACTCACCGCGAGATGGAACCGAAACCGTTGATCAGGGACTCTATGTCGCCCTTGCCCCTTGGGCATTCAATCTTATGTCAGTCGAGGTTGTGAGCTGGATCAGTTGAGAACTGCTGAGCGGTATACGAAAACTAAGGACGTTCAGCCGGAAGGATTGAGGAAACAGCAATCAAGCCTCCTTATGTTCTCAATTCCCATTGGGTACGAATCAGTGTTCCGTTTGTGTGCAACGGATTGGCGAGCAGAACATAAGTTCAAAAAACCAGGTCAGTCGGTTACCAGCCCGGATGATAATCACACCCCTATAATCAGCATTTCGGCTCCTTTCCTCCGAGCCCTTTGGTTGGCTTGCGCCTCCAAAGTTTACTCGGGCCTGAAAGCCGACATTGTTCATGGAATCATTACACTCATTGACCTTTGGGTCAGCGAGTTCTCGGCGCCACCAAGGCGCGACTCTAAAGCGCCCATGCCGTTAGAGCGCGTTTGGCGAAAACCAAGGCCTAGACCCACCAGCCTTCCCCCAATTTTGAAAATTAGGGCGTGTGCGCGTGGCGCACAGGGCATTTACGGGACTGGAACGGTACCATCATCGTTCTTCGTCGTCTTCGATGGGGATTTGCTTCGGCGGGTCGCCAAGTGAACGGCTTCGATAAACCGATGGGTGTCCAAGAAATAGTTCATTTACATTCGGTCACCATTTCATGCGTGATTTGCGTTTCGTTGAATCGCCGCGCCGATCTAACCGTCGGCCGACTGCACATGTTCCAATTGAGAAACCTCTTCGATAAGACTCAAGATTCGTCTCAGGCTTGCAGTGCGCAGCCATCCGCAGACGCGCGGCAGGTTCGGCGGTTCGTGATTCGGAAGGTAAAAGAGCCATGCTTGCTCGAGTGTGGTGAGCGCCTGTTGCCGGGGAGTCAGTGCGTTCACTTTTCCCATCAGACAATTACCTCGTCGCTGTACTCAGCCGATAGGAGTTTCTCGAGTGGATCTTCCTCGTCAGTTTTCCCCACGGTAGAGACGCGTCCGCGGGATGCTGGACTCATGCCGAACTCCGCCGCCAAAGATTGCACGCGACGCAGGCACTCGAAAGCAATCTTGACGGCTGGATTCGCGATCGGTCGGCCGTCGTACCCGAGCACCTGGCCCTCCGTTTTGACCTCCGCTACAGCATCCTGCAGTTGCCAGAGCGCGATGCACAAAGCGGCCAACGTATCGCCGTCGAGTAGCGTGAGCACGCGCTCTTTGAGTAGCTGAGGTGCGAGTCTTCGCCAATGCTTTTTCGCCCCATCCGGCAATGGATAAGGCATTTCTGGCTCTGATTTCATCAACCAAGAAAGCCTACATCAATGGAATGAGAGGCGATCTTGCTTTCATTAATTCCCTCCGCTTTGACTGCTATTTTTGGTAGTTTGTTTTGCATTTTAGTGGCCGGATCGTGGACTGAAGATAATAGGAGGTCCGCGATGACCGCTTCCAACGGGGCGCTCGTGCAGGACTTGTTCCAAAAGCTAAATAACCACGACTTAGCGACCTTCATGGAGCTTTGCTCTGATTGTGTTTACCATTTGCCCTTAGTAGGGGAACTCAAAGGCGAAGCTCTGAGGCAGTTCTTCGCCTCTTTACTTAAGGCTTTTCCAGACGCCCAACGAATCGTGAACGACCAATTCGCTGACGATACTCACGTGGTCACCCGCTGGACTTACACCGGTACCCATAAGGGACCGTTCATGGGCATTGCCCCTACAGGCAAACGGGCTTCTATCACTGGCATATCCATTCATCGCATCGCCGATGGAAGAATCGTTGAGGAGTGGCAGGAGTGGGACTCCCTTGGTCTGATGGAGCAACTTGGCGTCGTCCCCACATTCAAATCTCAAGACACGGCCGCGTGAAATGACAGTTAACTGCAAGCGAGCTTTGAAGAACTATAAAGATGCTCACAACGGAAAACATCCCATCGGGTGACTCTCGCGACAGTGAATCGACGCTGACTAGGCTTACGATTATGACCGGACCATGATTGTCCGCAGCATCCTGTTACGGTCGTAGGGTGGGTAGCGGACACCAAGGTCGATGCTCGTGCTGTGATACAGAACGCCGCGTGTGTTCGTGTATGCGCGGAACCCCCACTCACCGTGATACTTTCCCATCCCGGAACCACCAACACCCCCGAAAGGCAAGTCGTGAATGATCGGCTGGACGGCGCAGTCGTTAACCACAGCATCCCCGGATGTGGTGGAGGCCAGGATCTGCTCCGTCACGGACTGATCCTGCGCGAACAAATACAGACCAAGAGGGCTCGGCCGCGCGTTGACGAAGTCGATCACCTCCTTGATGGTGCCAACCTCCAGAATCGGGAGAATCGGACCGAAGATCTCCTCCTGCATCACGGGCGAGTTTGGCGACACATTGACCAAGACGGTCGGCGCGAGGAAGCGGTCAGTCCTGTCGTGTTCGCCGCCGTGATAAATGGTTCCGCTCGCGAGAAGGTCCATCAGCCGAGCAAAGTGTCGATCGCTGATGATCCGGCCATAGTCGGGGCTTTTCTGCGGCTCATTGCTGTAAAAGCGAAGGATCGTTTCTCTCAGATGTCCCAAGAATGGTTTGGCGACGTCCTTGAAGACGAGGACATAATCCGGTGCCGTGCAGGTCTGGCCAGCGTTTGTCCAGCGACCTTGGGCGATGCGACGCGCTGCCACTTCCAGGTCAGCCGAGGAGTGGACGATCGTCGGATTTTTTCCGCCTAGTTCGAGCACGACTGGTGTCAAGTTTCTTGCCGCGGCGGTCATGACCACCTTGGCGACGGTCGCTCCACCGGTGAAGAAGATGTGGTCCCACTGCTGTTCCAGCAGAGCGGTAGTTTCGCGCACCGCGCCAAGGACGACGGAAAATGCGGCGCGATCCAGGTACTCGGGGAGTCTCCTGGCGATCACCTCAGCCGTGGTCGGGGCCACTTCCGAAGGCTTAATGACGGCGGCATTTCCGCCAGAAATCGCGGCGATCAGTGGAGACAACGTCAGCATCACGGGATAGTTCCATGCGCCGATAATTAGACCGACACCCAGTGGATCGAACCGCACCTGTGTACGGGACGGCGTGAGCACCAGGGGAGTATGGACTGGCAATGGTTTCATCCATCGCCGCAACTGAGCGATCGCGTGGTTAGCCTCGCTGCTGATGTACTTCACGTCGGTCCAATCCGAATCGGTACGGTTGCGACGAAGGTCTGTCCACAGCGCGTTATAGAACTCCTCACAGTGGTTTTTCATCATCGCCCGCAACCCAATCAACTGCTCCTCTCGCCACTTTGCAGGGCGGGTCGCACCGCTCTGGAAGTACTTTCGGTGACCAGATAGGAGAGCGTCGAAATCGGGCGTGCTCATCGAATGATCCAAAGTGGACTCGGCAGCTTGATTCAGTTAGGCAACGAGCGGTAGGGGATCCAAAAATTCCTCATCGCTGCCGTCCCAATGTTCTTCCCGTTGTTCTTTGAGAGCGCCGTCGTTGAAATCGATGAAGTACAAGGCGATTAGCTTGTCCGGGTTAGAAGCAGTAAATTCGCCCTGTTTATCGTATTTTCCTAACCAAGTCTTTCCAATATAAACAGGTCCATGTTTACCTCTGACTGCCACTTGAATGTCGTAGACCTGAACCTTCGTGAAAGCCAATTCCAGCAAGTACGGTCTCGTTTCCGGGTCAGGATAGCTTAGAATCACGACATTCGATTTGGCCTCTGGCACCAGCGGATGGCTGTCCAAAAGCATCGTATCGAATTTGCACATTGGGACGATCGGAGAGTTTGGAAGAAGCACAGAAGCTTTGATTCGGTTTCTACCTTTGGAAACTCTCCCATTATTCGACGGAAAGAATACCTTCCCGCGCCAATTTTTCCCGGTGAGAGAATCTAGCGCATCGGCAATGATCTTGTTGTCGATATCTAATACGCGAGCAGCGGCACCCGCCGCAAGGCCCACAGGCAATGAATTCATGGTCAGTCCGTTGTTGAACAGGTTGTTCAGTTCATTGAACTGCTTTTTTTTGGCCATCTCCTGAAGAACCCAAACGGTAAGACCGCCCGCTCCGGTTCTGAGAGTGGGGTCGTTATGGTCATAGCCCATGATCGCGCCTCCTTTCATTGAAGGATGGGCAGGCGGCTGCAGAGTGAGAACTGTTAGGAGTAACAGGTCGTCGCTGGTGACGTATCGGGAATATCGCAAGGCCCGTGTGGAGTCGTCTTGACCGGAGTGCTCACTTAAACCGTTCCGGTTCTAGCTTTCTGTCAGTCTTACTAGTTGTTTGACAACCGAGCGACCGCCTACCTTTCAGATCAGTACGCCCAGGTTTCGAGGAACATTTAAGATGTTGGCATCGTCCATCGGATGGATTCTCGTCGCCTCCGGGGTTGTCACTGCCGGGGCCGGTTTGGCCGCGCTTCTTTTCCCTCATCTGTTCTTGTGGATAGCTTTTGGACTCGACTGTCCCCCCGGTTCTGAGTTCTTTGTCCGGCATTGGGGAGTTCTGATCTTTGTGGTTGCAGCACTGATCGTGTATAGCGCATACGTCCCGGCAGTTCGCACTCCAGTCTTGGCAGCTGCTGCTATTGAAAAGTTTTCGATAGGGTTCTTGACCTTTTTCGGGCCTATAAAACGGACGAGGGGCATGACTACTCTTGCGATCGGGGATGGTGTCTTTGCCATCCTTTATGTTGGATATCTTGCAGGACTGTAGATGTCAGTGCGGTGGAGTCGCGTTAGTGGGACCTTGGATGCACTGATCAACAACGCTTCGTCGGTGGCGAGATTAATGAATCGTCGAAAACTTCGTCAAAAGCAGATATTGGCGGTGCTTACCTTATCAAGCGCGTTCAGCGTTGGGCACGCGTTTGCTGACGAAAATATTAAGGGTAGCGTGCTTGGCGGAGGGGCGCCGATCAGCAATTCAAAAGTGACCTTGTATGCGGCCACCGCCGATGAACCGAAACAACTTGCTCAGACGAAGACTGACAATCAAGGGCATTTTGAAGTTCGCGTGACTGGTGCGCCCTCTGGTTCCAGTCTCTATCTCTTTGCCTTCGGCGGCGAACCCACGGTTCGAGGCGGAGGAGACAACCCCGCGATCGCGCTGTTGGCGGTTTTGGGCAGCAAACCCCCGACTCACGTCGTCATTAATGAGATGACGACCGTGGCGTCGGTCTGGACGAACGCGCAATTTCTGGTTGGCGCGACGCTCAAAGGTCCTTCGCTCGGACTCCGCATTGCAGCCGGCAATGTGCCCAATTTCGTTAATCTCTCAACCGGCGGATGGGGCGATGCGATCCAGAGCCCGCTGAACGGCGGCCAAACGCCAACTATGGCGAACTTCGCCACGCTCGCCGACTTGCTCTCCGGTTGTGTCACTCGTGTGACGCCGAATGCGTGCAGCAGTCTGTTTGCGGCATCTACGCCTCCAGGTTGGGGTGCGCCCACTGACACAGCCAACACGTCCGAAGCCATCGCCCTGTTTCCGTGGTATCAGCCAGAACGACTTTATGCGCTGCTCGACCAGTTCTACCCAGTGCCCACGGGAGAGAACTTGCGCCCAGTTCCATTCATGCCGTACCTGAATTACGCACCTAGTGCCTGGGTTCTGCCGCTCAAATTTGACGGTGGCGGTTACCGCGCGGGCGGCAAATGCATGTTCGACAGCAAAGGTAATCTCTGGGTGGGCGACAACTTCAGCATCGGCTGGCAGGGCAACGACAAGTTGTGGCAGGGCAATGCCACCAAGTTCGCACCAAACGGCCAACCGCTGTCGCCCATCACCACGGGATTCACTGGCGGCGGAATGGAGGGTGGCACCTTCGGCGCGGCAGTCGACTCCAAGGACAATGCCTGGTTTACGACTTA
>DATFQQ010000473.1:0-4971 GCA_035264195.1 Candidatus Sulfotelmatobacter sp.
GGAGTATCAAAACCCGCTTGCCTATTGTTATGGAGTAGCAAGAAATGTGTGGCACGAGGACACGCGTGAGCGAAAATCCGTCACCTTGGAGGTTGATGTCGCGTCTCCGGAGCATCCGGACCCGAAGGTGCACGAACTGGAGCTACAGTGTCTGGATCGTTGCCTGGATCGATTATCGCCCGGGGACCGCGATGTCGTAACCCGTTATCACGGCCAGCATGGGCGCGACAAGATTCAAGTCAGGCGAGTACTAGCAGATGGCGCTGGAGGAATAAATGCGTTGCGCGTCCGAGTGCACAGGATCCGAAAAGAACTCCGTATTTGTGTTGTTGAATGCACGAAACGTTTATTAAATTGATACTTTTTGAGGTAGGGCCATGAAAAGTAATTTACCTGATCGGAGTCTGATTCGAGAGTACTTACTGGGAAGACTCGATAACGAGAAGGAGCTTGAAGAGCAATTGAGTCATGATATTTGTTTTAATGATGAATTATCTGAGACGGTTGAATCTATCGAAGAAGAGATCATAGAGGATTTTCTGGATGGAACGCTGGATTCTGCCGACAAGGATGCTGTTAATACATACTTTTTGCGATCTCCTGAGCGCAAGGAGAAATTACGATTCGCTAGGCTGTTAAGAAATCATTTCGAAGAGCAGGATCAGTTGGTCGGGCCAATATCAGATACGCAGCTGTCAGCTTACACGAATGTTGTGCGGAAGAGCTCGGTCGATAGAGCAGCTATTCCTTGGTGGTCCCATTTCAAAACCTATGGGCAACTCGCCGCATTGGTTGTACTGTGCATCGGGAGCCTGCTTTACATATCTGCACTTAAGAAGAGAGAAGCGGGCCTTGAGTCCCAACTCGCGCAAGAGCGAGAGCATTCAGCAAGCCGGGCAAAACAAGCCCCGATATTGGAGTCATCATTAATACCCTTGACGTTGGTTACGGATCGCTCTCGCGGTGATGACACGCAGATTCCTCACATTGAGATCAAGCCTTCGACACGGCGGATCATGGTGGACATTGCTCTGCAAGGTCATAGCCCGGGTCCCTTCGATGTGCATCTTGAAACCAAAGCTGGGAATGGCCCGATATGGTCAGCGCGGCTGCTACCACTCGTTTCATCTTCTGGCGACACTCGGTTGGTGTTCGACTTACCAGCCCAAGGAATGGAATCCGATGTGTACTCTTTTCTCGTCTCGTCACCCCTTCCGGGATCAGGAAGTGGAAAGCACTACGATTTCCGCGTTGATCTAGCACATTAGGTGGTCGCAAAAGCCAAAATAGAAAAAGATGGTATAGGCCACCTTCCAGTCGAAGTCTCGCAATGCGCGGTTCGTATGTTCACTTCGCCTGTATCCCTCTCGGCTGTCAAAATCCGATTTTTAAAACTGAACCTACGCCTGTACCGGATGGAACTTCATTGCATATGCATCGGTCCTCTACGAGGCTACGCCGTAAGCGATTCCACCAGCTCATGACACCGCTATCTCAACTCCCCGAGAATTGTCCGGAGTTGGTGTTTTAGGGACGATCAACGTTTGCGGGTTTATCCCTTCAAAGGACGGTCGATCGCAGCATTTTGATCCGACGGCGCTCACTAGTAAGAAAATTACTCACAAACTTTGCCTTATCAGTTTCGCTTAATTCCCAGTCACATAGGCATCTGTGAGTTCATTTTCGGCAATATCCGGCATCTCCGAAACACGATCATCGGCAAGCATCGCCTCTTCGATCTCTGGCTGACTATAAGGCGACTCGTCACCGAGCAGATACCGTCTGGCCCCCCGAACAACCGAGAGATCCAAAGGATTACACAACGTTATCTGTTCGCCATTTCAAGAACCCTCGGAATCGCAGCCATTCCCTGAATCCGGGTTCGAAATGTTTTCAAGGTTTTAGACATTTAAGAGCAGAGGCAACAAGGAAGGTACGGCCGGGCGAAATCGGCTCAACTTCTGGATCGTGTGGTGCTCCAATGAACCTGAGTCGCGTGGTCATCTGCTTTGTTGCGGCATCATTCTTTGCGAAATCAGTATCCGGAGAACAAGGAAGCATCGCGAGTCAAACAACTCAAAGTTGGCCGACAGAGCATGTAAGCTCAATACCTGTCACAACGCCGACACCGAAAGTTGCCGTCGCGGCTCTTACAGTCATGGTTTTCAATTTCAGGCAAGTCTCCACCGAAATACTGTCGAACGCCGAAAGGGAAGCTGACCAGATCTTTGCTCACGCCGGTATAAAGATTGTGTGGCAAGAATGTCCAACAGGCAATGAGTCGTGTCGTAAAAGACCAGGCCCCGTCTTCTTCTTAGCCATCAAGGCGGGTCCCGCGCAAAACAAGTTTCTGGATGTGGTCTCGGGTCAGGCCATCGTGGCCAATCATCTAGCGGTGGTTTACTACGACTCGCTACCTCGCGAAGCTCGCAGTAAGACCGGGCCACACGAAGCCAGCGCTGTGCTGGCATGCGTCATCGCCCACGAGTTGGGCCACCTTCTGCTCGGGGCATATGGACATTCCATTCATGGAATCATGAGAGATCGTTGGGACATCGAACAGACCCGGTTCGCACTGATGTCGGCGCTCGACTTTCTGCCCGAAGAAGGAAAGCTCATGAAGAGGTCCTTACTGGACGGTACCCAACCAGGCGAGGCCACGCAACCTGCACTTGTGACCGGTCATTGAGGCTCAGAAGACTTTCGCTTATTCAATAGCACTAAAAGTGTCTCAGTGGGCGTAAATAGTGCCGGTTGTGTCGATGAAACCGGGCCGTCCCGTTGACTGGCGGTTTCTGCCAGTTTTGATTTGTTATGACCAGTTCTGCCCGGTTTTGAAAATCACACAGTGTGTTCTGATCGGTTGTGAAAATTCTCTATTTACCAAAGAAGTACAGGAAGCTTAACGAAACAAAGGATTTGAGAGGAGCTCCCACTGCCCGCTCTGCAGGCGCGGATCCTGAAGGGAATGCAAGGATCTCGGTGGTCTGGCCAGTGTAGCCGCGTGCTAGAAAGAACGTAGCGCCCAGAGACATTCGGTTTTCGTAAAACGAGCGCGAGACTGCTCCCCGCACTTCATTCATAGGAACGCCGATGAAGCCGTCCCCGAGCGGTTTCGCTTTCACGTATTCGAATTCAGCTTTTGCCTGCAAACGAAAGGGAAGCCGGTTTGCGGAAGCGACCGCGTCCCAAATCGTCCGCGGCGCTTCAGGTACTGGCTGTCCGGTGTCGGTCTGCCGCGCGTCCGCTTGAGCGTACGAAACGAATAGAGAGCCGCGAGAGAAGTGGTGCTCAAGAGATACAGAAAGAACGTTATTGAGAGATGGTCCGATTGCTTCTTGCAGTCCCGTATCCGGGTCGATTTTAGCAAGTTCTTGAGAATTCGAGACACGGCGCAATGCCACTGAAAGGCGAGTCTGCTTCATGCTTTTGGTGAACTGCAATTGATAAGAACGCGATGAGGCGAGAAGGCTCGGGACGGCAGTTCCGGTCCCTATGCGCGGATCTTCCGTGTGAAAGGCCTCGCCGTAGCTGAGGGAAATGGAAGGGAGCGGGCTCCGATCCCCGGGAAGGAGTGTCAGCGTTCCCTTTGGCAAAGTGATAGAGGCTAGTCTGTCGAACGAGTTTCGTGGCATGAGCAAGTCTTGATTGCTCATCCATACAGCTTCTTGCCGAACCCCGACGTCGTAATGCACATGGGTGCCAAGTGTGCCATCGAGGGAAACGAACGGTTCGACAAATGAGAGTGCCAGATTGTTACTCGTAACCAGATTAAAGACACTCTGCTCGTTGAGATGCTTCAGGTCCAGGTTGTGGGGAACATCGCGGCGCAGGTCTGCCCCGGCCACGACCGACAGCCATGAATGAACTCTGTCGACGTAAAGGAGCTCTCCTCCAAAGACATTTCTCTTCTCACTCTGCTGAATCATGCCGTCTCCAAAATCGGAGCGCAACGCGAGCGCGTAATTCCGGAAGAAGCCAGAAAAGGAAAGTTGCTGATTCGCAGTTAAACTCCAAACATCCGAAGCCGCAGTAACAAAGTTGTGCGTATGGTCGAATTGGCCGCTGTTGATCGTGTCGCCTGGAACAGCGACACCGATTGGGATCAACCCCGGCAGATCGGAGAATCCGTAGTAGCCAGCGCCGTACATAGTGAATTCGTGATTTCCGACATTGAACTGCCGAAGGCCATTCAACTTGTATTGCTGGCGGTGCTCGAGTCGCTTCAGGAAGCCGTTGCCGAACGACACCTCGGCCGCGAGCCATGCATTTGTGGCTGGATTGTGCGGACTCCACCCAGCGGCAACATCGGCATCGCGATCATCGCCTGTTACCTGCAGGAAAGGTATGAGACGCGGTACCGGGATGTAGGTTGCGGCCAGATCGACTGCATTATTTCCCTCGCGAATGTCGAATGCCCCACCGTCAACAGAAACTCCCTCGATCGTTGAGGGAATCAAAATGTTCGGATCGGCGTATCCGTTGCCGTGGGCATTCGCGGGAAGATTGTTAGGAAAGAGAAAGTTGCCGATCTGGAGGTATTGTGCGATTGGCTCCCCGTGGTCTCCTGCAACGCCGGGCGCAAAATACTGTGGAGCTTTGATTCCTCCGGATGCAGTCTCGGCTGGCAGGCCCGGAACAGAGACTGGAACACCCGGCCGGCCAGGATTCGCTTCGAGCAATTGGTCATGGAGGAACGTATGCTCGCTAGGATCAGGTGTCAGCACGTCCGGAGTCGATGCCACGACCGAGATTCTTTCTACCGACAAAACCGATCGGAACTGGATGTCCTCTAGGATAGGCCCTGAGAACACAGAGATATTGCGGGCGACCTTGCCTAAGTTGGGCGCCTCAGCAGTCAGTTGATAGGTGCCTGGACCGAGGGTTAGAAACTGGAAGCGGCCTTCGTCGTCCGACATAGTTGACTGCTCGAATTTGCTCGACGACCCCGCGAGCATCACATGCGCGTTT
>DATFQQ010000474.1:0-4771 GCA_035264195.1 Candidatus Sulfotelmatobacter sp.
AGCTTGCGGGTGCGGTTCGCGATCCGATTTCCCGATTTGGGAAAGAATTCAGATTCACGTGCAACGTTCGCTTCGACGATGATGGCGCGATTCCTCTGTGGAACACAAGGTCAGGTGTCACATCGGGGTGTGGAAAACCCAAGAAACTAAGTTTGCAGCGAAATTGCACACATCGGTGACCCGTCGGATTGTTGAAGTTATCGGGGTGGCGTAGTCCGGGGTTCGTCGCCTGCAACCTTCATCCGAGTGGAGTCAGGAAACCTTTTCGGCGGGCAGTTGTTCTGGGGTAGGGATGCTTCGACTCCGCCCGAGTTTCGCTTCGCTACACTCCGGCTGCGCTCATCATGACATTGCTCTGGGTGCGAGAAGATTGGATCACAAATCGCGTTGGACACGCCAAATGATGTCGCCCACATCATCGTTTTCTTTCGCCCCTTTCGGGGTTTGTGACATTTTCTTGAACTACTAACCCACACCTTGCGGTGTGGGCTGCATTCTGTCGCCGCTTCGCGGCTGGAGATTTTCCCGGCGCTGGAAGCGCCGGGTTATTGTCAAACGCTCCTCTGGGGCGAAAGCTCTATGAACCCTTTACACGTCGTTTCCTAAAACGCAGTTCTCACCCAGGCTCTCCGGGGCGAAAAATTTTTTATTCGTTACTCAATAAAAAAACGCACGCGGCGGGGCCGCGTGCGCTTTGATATTCGAACAGTCGGATTAGAACTTGATCTTGGCTCCGATCTGCAGGGTTCGAGGATCATGCCAGCCGTTCACGGCACCGAACGAACTGTCGTCCACGTTGGTGTCGATCGTGCTCGGGCTGCCATGGTTGAAGGTATTGAACGTCTCCAGCCGGAGTTGCAGAGTGGCCTTTTCTCCGAAGGTGATGTTCTTCATGAGTGACGTATCCCAGATCTGATACCCAGGACCCAAGACGACTCCGGGGCGTGCAGAACCGAAGTGGCCGACAGCAGGGGTAAACGCAGCGGTGTTGATGAACTGAGCTGCGGTCTTCGGGCCATTGGGATCTGCAATCAAGTCTGGACGAATTCCAATCGTGCTCGATCCCATTCCAAGTCCGCCCGGATAGAGCGGGCAGGTAGGTTGATTTGCACTAATCGTGCAGTAAGGCGTTGAAGTGGTGATCGTCACCAAACTCCACGGATCGTTGCTCTGTGTAATGTTCTGTGACTGTCCGGACTGGATGGTCACGACGCCGGACAGTTCCCATCCGCCGAGCAGGTAACCCGCAAGTCCTCGACTGTTCTTGTAGAACGGGAAGTCGTAGACATAGCTGGCGACGAACATGTTTGGCGTATTGAGTGTGGACGGGCCGTAGCTTCCCTTCAAGTCGTACGTGTTGTAGACAGCGAGGTCACGATCTTGCGGATTGGTGGTCAGCAGCTTGGACCAGGTGTAGGCCACTCCCAAGGTGAGGCCCTTGCTGAAGCGACGATTCAGTGAAGCCTGCAGCGAGTTGTAGTTGCTGGTAAAGATGGGAGCGCGCGACTTGATCCCGGCGTATCCAAGGAACGGAGCGATCGCGTTTACGTACACCTGTGGGTTCGCGAGACGCGTCGCCACCGTGGGCTGGTTAAGATCTACATCCCCCAACAGGTGAGAGCC
This sequence comes from Candidatus Sulfotelmatobacter sp., assembly GCA_035264195.1. Classification (GTDB taxonomy): domain Bacteria; phylum Acidobacteriota; class Terriglobia; order Terriglobales; family Acidobacteriaceae; genus Sulfotelmatobacter. The sequence continues at coordinate 1,624 of DATFQQ010000474.1, forward strand.
CTTTGTTCCCACATAGCCGAGTTCCAACACTGTATTCGGCATCACTTCATGTTGGACCGAGAGGTTGTATGCCTGGTAACTGGGAACCTTGAAGGTCGGAGTTCCCGTTATAGTCAGGCTCGTAGGTGAGGTCGGATTTGCGCCGCTGGTTCCACCGGTTATCGGATTATCAAACAAGTTATTGGACGAGGTCGCAGTGTTGTTTTTGACGGTCGTTTGGACAAGGGGTGGATTGGTAAATGCGTTCTGCTCCCAAATTCCATTGAGCGTACGGTCATAGAACATGCCGTAGCCCGCCCGGACAGCCCACTTGCCGTCGCCGAACGGATCATACGCAAGACCGATTCGCGGTCCCCAGTTGTTGTTGGAACTGGGGTTGACCCTTCCCCCAAACGGAGAGCAACTGACTGTGCTGCTGATGGCCTGAGCTGCTGAGCAAGCGGCACCTTTCGGGAAGATCAGACCGTTGGCGTAGGTCGCGGCATTCGCGTTCGCGGCTCCCATGTTGCCGGTGCTGGGATCAATTAACAGTGCCTGTCCGACGGATGGGCTATAGAGATTAGGATCGAAATTGACGAGAGTGTTGTTGCTGTCGGTGGGAGACGGGAAGAAGCTGTAACGAACGCCCAAGTTTAGTGTCAGGCGCCGGGTAACCTTCCAATCGTCCTGGACATACGCTTCGAAGTTGAGATAGCGCAGGTGCGGGACCGTGTCGTGGCTCTGCTGACTGTAGGAGTCGGCTTGACCGAGGAGGAAGTTGGCGAACGCCGGGTTACCATTATTGGCGCTGCTGAAGCTGAAGTTGGCCGCACCTCCATCGCCATTCTCAGTTTTCTGCATCCACATGGCCGTGAATCCAGTCCGCACGGTGTGGTTCCCATGCTGAATGGAAAGGTTATCGAACAGGGTTCGGTCGATATTTCGCTCGTGGTAGGGAGCGCTGCCGTTACCCAATCCGGTCAGGCCCTCAATGGTGACGTTCGGTGCCCGTCCGTATGGATCCGAGAATTGCGTGTTGTTTGTGAGTTGGCTGGTAAAGGAAGGAGTGTTCGCAATCGCATTGGTGAGGTCGGAGTTAATGGCTCCCCACGCGTTCACAAATTCGACTTCGTTGACGACTCGCGGGTTGATGTTGGCGGTCGCATTCACCACCAGGTTGCGACCCGGCGCGTTGATAGAAGTGTTCTCAACGCCGGGATAGTTATTGCCGCCCCACAGAGAGAACGGCTGATTCTGCGGAACCACATCTTCCATGTACCGGGCATAGAGACGGACCTTATCGCCGACATTCTGATCCAAGCGAATGATGTCCTGGCGGAAATTGTTGAGCTGGCTGTAGGGAGTGATCAGCAGGCCGTCTGAGTTAGCGGGATATTTGGACATGAACGCGTTGAGATACGCTGCCGCGTTCTTGCTATAGCAGGATTGATTGATAGTGTAAGTGCCCCCTGAAGCAGTCACGCAGCCTGTGGGTGCGACGGGAATCGGACTCTTGAAAACGCCGCTCAGTTCTGCTGCCGTGGGCACGTTAATGGTATTCGTAGCGGGAATGCTCGCCTTGCGCCACTCTTCCGACCAGAAGAAGAACGTTTTGTTCTTTTCGGGGTGGTAAACCTTAGGAACGAACAACGGGCCGCCGATTGTAAATCCGTAGTCGTTGTAGCGCTCGATGGGAGTCTGGTTCTGAGACCAAGGCTGACCAGAAGCGATATTTTGCCGGTCACCAAACGTGTTCGCATTGAAGTAATTGTTGCGGTTGAATTCGTAGGCACTGCCGTGGAACTGGTTGGTGCCGGACTTGGTGGCAACGAGAATCTGGCCACCGCCGCTGCGTCCGAAGGCGGCGTCGTAGTTGCTGCGCTCCAGGGTAAATTCCTGGATGGCGTCGATGCCCGGCGTGTTCAGCAAGGTCCCATTGGATCCGCTGTCGTTGACGTCGGCGCCGTCGACGGTCCAGTTATTGGCTCCGGTGCGGGCTCCGTTGATGGAGATGGCAGTGTTGTTCTGCAGGCCGAATCCGACCTTGTCAGGAAGCTGATTGGCGACGCCCGGCTGCAGCAGGACGAGTTGCTCGAAGTTACGATTATTCAGGGCGAGTTCGCGAACCTGCTCGCCGGTCACCGTACCGGATTGCTCGGCGGTGGTGGTCTGAATCGGAGGGTTTCCCGCCGTGACTTCGACGGTTTCGCTGACCCTTCCCGCCTTCAGGTCCACGTTCAGGGTGTGCTTTTCCGCGGTATAGAGAATTATTCCTTTTGCTACAAAATTTTGGAAACCTGGACTATTCACCGTCACGGTGTAGTGCCCGGCGGGAAGATTGGTGACGTTGTAGAAGCCATCGCCGCTGGTAACGACGGTGCGAACATCGGCGGCAGTGTCGTCGTTGTGCACCAGGACCGTAGCTCCCGGCACGATCGCTCCAGTGGGATCGGTTACGGTACCGTTGAGCGTAGCTGCGAGTTCCTGTCCTACAGCCAGGATCGAAAGACTAAGTACGATCAGTATCAGTGCGAGAGAGAGGCTCCAGCCTCTTTGGGCGAAATCAGTTAGATATTGAACCTTCACATCTTGCTTCATCACAACAATCTCCTCGGCGAGCGTCGACCTGGGTTAGTCATGGGGTGACAGTAGGGTGTTCTAATACTATTCGAATATGCTATATAGCACATGGACCATTATCGTCAAGAAAAAAACGCATTTACTTGGTTAAAAATTGTGCCTGCCACAATTCGAGGAAGCGCTCTATATCATAAATTGGGCGTCGGTTTGAAAACTGCCAGATGGCAAGCATGAGTACTGTTAAGAAACCCGCAGATTGCGATCACACAACGACGGAAGAGTGTTTTTGTGATAGGAACGCAGGGACCATTCAAAAGTGTGGGTTCTCGATACCGCTCTATAGCGATATGGATGTCGTGGATGGACACTTTGGGTTTTTGGCTTTACATTGAGATTTAAATGAGCTATATAGCACATGAGAAGCTATAGCACGATAACGCGGCTAGCAATTAGTATGGGTCGCGCAGAAGCCACGGCTTTAGGCCAGAAAGTTGACGTGATGCCGGGACCTCATCGCAACGGAACGCCAGTCTACAAGCGGATTCAAAACGCTATTCGGACACGCATTGAATCGCTGGAATTGCAACCG
>DATFQQ010000475.1:0-9929 GCA_035264195.1 Candidatus Sulfotelmatobacter sp.
GTGACGTAGTAGCTCTTGCTGTCCTGGACACCCGTATAGGCGAGATAACCAAGCAGCAGTAGGATGACGGCGGTCGCGCCACCGAACTTAAGATAAGTCTTTATTGGGCCTGACATAGAAGGTCTTTGAGAGGAAGCCCCCTTACTAAACTCTACGCGTCTGGCCAATTTGAATCAAGATTCGGGAGAGTGCTCAGCTTCACTGCACTTCCTGCACTCGGGGTATACACTCTTGGGCGGCTCAGATGATATCCAGTAGCGGTTCGCGCCACGACCTTCCAGTACCTGGAGAACACTTCATGTTCGATGCGTTTCGCACACGGCTGATTTGGCGGCTGTCCCGCGTAACCATGTTCCTCGCTATTTTCCTAGTCACTGTCCCCTTCTTGTCCGCTGAGACTCATCCCAGCGCCAAGGATCTGCTGAAGCAAATGACCTTGGAAGAGAAAGTCGCTCAGCTATCCCAACTGCCCGGCTTTCCGATCCCTGAATTCGCGCAACAAGTCGGAAAGCCCGAGGACGTAATTCGCAGATACGGTGCGGGATCAATGTTGTGGGTGTCGGATCCGAAGCAGATCAACCGCTTGCAGCATATTGCCGTCGATGAGTCCCGGCTTCATATTCCGATTCTGTTTGGGCTGGATGTCATTCATGGCTATCACACCATCTTTCCGGCTCCAATTGCGATGGCGTCTTCATGGGACCTGCAGTTGGTCGAGGCTGCCCAAACGGTAGCGGCCCGCGAGGCGCGTGCCAGTGGAATTGCGTGGACCTTTGCGCCCATGCTTGACATCGCGCGCGACGCGCGCTGGGGACGCATGGTGGAAGGCGCAGGCGAAGATCCCTATCTCGGAGCGGCGATTGCACGAGCACAAGTTTTGGGCTTCCAAGGTACTCACGACGGAGATCCTGACCGCGTTTTAGCGTGTGCGAAACACTTCGCGGGATACGGGGCCGCCGACGGCGGGCGCGATTACGATTCTTCTTACATTCCTGACGAACAGATGTGGAACACCTACTTGCCGCCGTTCAAGGCGGCTGCCGATGCGGGTGTCGGCTCATTCATGAGCGCCTATATGGATCTGAACGACATTCCCGCAACGGGGAATCGATGGCTCCTGCACGACGTTCTGCGCGACACATGGAACTACAAGGGCTTTGTGGTCAGTGACGCCAATTCTGTGCACAGTCTGATCACCCATGGCTATGCGCGAGACGGACAGGACGCTACATTGAAGGCATTTTCGGCGGGCTTGAACATGGACATGGCGTCGGGAACCTACCTGAAATATCTAGCTGACGAGGTGAGGCAAGGCCGCATCACGATGCAGCAGATCGATGACGCCGTCCTTCCGATCCTTGAGGCGAAAATTCGTCTCGGACTCTTCGAGCATCCCTACGTTGACGAATCTCGCATTCCTCAAGTTTTGAACGCGCCGGAGAATGCTGAACTGGCGCGCAAGGCCGTGGCGAAGTCGGTAATCCTGCTCCGCAACGAGCAGAACACGCTGCCCCTCGACAAAGCAAAGATCAAGTCCATCGCGGTGATCGGTCCATTAGCCGACGCAGACAAAGACGTACTCAGTCTCTGGGGTGCCCTGGCGAAGCCCGGACCGACAGTGAGCATTCTGCAAGGGGTCAAGAACGCGGTCGGTAACAAAGTACAGGTTGAGTTTGCGCACGGGCCAAATATCCGGCGAGACATTCCTTCGTTTTTTGAAAATGTGCCGATGCTTACGGCAAAGGAACAGCCCAAACAGACTCCCGAGGAAGCCCACAAGGCATTCGACGAGGCGGTGGAGCTTGCAAAACGAAGCGATGTAGCAGTACTCGTGCTTGGCGAGATCGCGCTGATGAGCGGTGAAGCCGCTTCTCGATCTTCCCTCAAGTTGTCTGGCGCTCAGGAGGAATTGCTCGAGGCTGTCGTTGCCACAGGCAAGCCCGTTGTCCTGGTACTTGTGAATGGGCGTCCTTTGGACATCTCGTGGGCCGCGGAACACGTGCCCGCGATCCTCGAAAGCTGGTACTCGGGGAGTCAGGCAGGCAACGGCATCGCCGATGTTCTCTGGGGATGCGAATCCCGCTGGGCATCTTCCCGTCAGTTGGCCGCACAATTCAGGAGAGCTTCCGCTTTACTACAATCACACTCGCACGCAGGCACCCGAGGACGCACCCGATTTCACCTCGCGCTATTGGGATGCCAAAAGCACTCCGCTCTATCCTTTCGGGTACGGACTGAGCTACACAACGTTCTCTTTCGACAATCTGAAATTGCATCGCTCGGAGGCGAAAATTGGTACGCCGATCGACGTCGCGGTTGACGTTTCCAACACAGGCAGCCACGCCGGCGATACAGTTGTACAGCTCTACATTCATCAGCGATCAGGAAGCGCGTCGCGTCCGGTGCGGCAGCTCAAAGGATTCAAGCGCATCACCCTACAGCCGGGGGCGAAGCAGACTTTGCACTTCCAACTCGGATCCGATGAATTGCAATTCTGGAGTGCCGCCAAAAAGCAATGGGTGGTGGAACCCGAGCAATTCGACGTCTGGATCGGTGACAATTCCCAAGCGAAACTGCATGGTGAATTCCGGCTCACGCAGTGAGCATGAAGGGCCCGCCCCGTCACCATCTCCCTCGGCGGGGCGGCCATATTAGTTCCGCGAACTCCTGCTGCAAAACCTCCGTCGCCGTTCCGGTAAAATGAATGTTTCAGGAAAACGGAACGACCCCTTCTATGATTCATCCCTGGCACGATGTAACCCCTGGCGGAAAACTGCCTCAAGAATTCGATTGCGTGATCGAAATTCCTTTTGGCTCTAGCGTGAAGTATGAACTCGACAAATCGAGTGGGCTCATCCGCCTCGACCGTATTCTCTACTCCGCGGTTTACTATCCGGCGAATTACGGATTCATCCCGCAAACGCTGGCGGAAGACGATGATCCTCTCGACGTGCTGGTACTTTGCCAGGAAACGGTGGTGCCGCTGACGATCATTCATGCGCGGGCAATCGGCATCATGACGATGATCGATGGCGGGAAAAAAGACCACAAGATCATCGCGGTAGCCACAGAAGATCCAGAATTTAGCAGTTATCGTGAGGCCGCTGAGATGCCGCCTCACCGGCTGATCATGCTGCGTCGCTTCTTTCAGGATTACAAACAACTCGAGGGGAAAGCTGTCGAAGTGGATGAGATCCGGCCCGCGAGTGAAGCGTATCCCGTCATCCTCGACGCGTTGCACCGCTACAGCGAAGAGCGTCGCAAGGGGTTTGAAGCCAAGCACTGAATAGACTTGATGTCCACCTACCCCAGGCGAAAAATAATGCTTGACATATTGTACTAGTTCTATAGTACATTAGGACGCATGGGAACCAACTCCCAGCGCGGCACGCCGTTTCGATTCGCACTTGACCTGCACACGGGCGTGCCGGTCTACCGCCAGCTCATCGATCAGGTGCGTGCCGGAGTTGCTTCCGGGGCACTGACCGCCGGAGATCAACTCCCCACCGTCCGCCAGCTCGCAGTCGATCTCTCCATCAATCCGAATACCGTGATGCGGGCTTACCGCGAACTGGAACTCGGCGGCATGCTCGAGACGCACCAGGGTACCGGGACCTTTATCAGCGACAAGAAGATCGAAAAGAAATCGTCTGAGCGTGAGCGCCAGCTTGGTCAGATGGCTAGTGAATTTGCGGCCCGGGCGGGAGCCGCTGGATTCACCTTGGAAGAGTTGATCGACCGCATGAGCGAGTTGCTTGCACCCGCACAAAGGAGATAGTCATGGCTCGAATTCGAATTCAGGAAACCAACGGCGTCGCTTTGTTGCTGTTCACCGTGTCCATATTGGTGGGAGTCTGGATCTCACAAGTGACTCATCAATCTGGCTACGCAATCGCCGGGATTCTGGTCGGGCTCTATTTTCTATTCGCGATCAAGATCGTTCGCCAGTGGGAGAAGGTCGCGGTGCTCCGTCTCGGCCGGTATGTTGGCCTGCGTGGCCCTGGCATCTGTCACATTGTGCCCATCGTCGACACGCTCAGTCCTTATGTCGATCAGCGCGTTCGGGTTGCCAGCGTATCCGCTGAGTCCACGCTCACCCGCGACACGGTCCCGGTCAACGTGGACGCGATCGTCTTCTGGATGGTTTGGAATGCAGAGAAATGCATCCTCGAAGTTGAGAACTTCGTGGAAGCCATCAACATGAGCGCACAAACCGCACTGCGAGAATCGATCGGACGCCACGAACTCGGCCAAATGATCACAGAGCGAGAAACCCTCGGCCGCGAACTGCAGCGCATTCTGGACGAGAAGACGAATTCATGGGGAATTACGGTTCAGTCTGTGGAGATTCGCGATGTGAAAATTCCTCAGGCACTTGAAGACGCAATGTCCCGCCAGGCGCAGGCCGAACGTGAACGTCAGGCCCGCAACACCCTGGGCCAGGCCGAGACCGAAATTGCCGACAAATTCGCAGCGGCGGCGGCGACGTACCGGAACGATCCGACCGCCCTGCATCTGCGCGCCATGAACATGCTCTACGAAGCGATCAAAGAACGCGGCTCGATGGTGATCGTACCGTCATCCGTCGTCGAAACCATGGGCCTCGGTGGCAGCCTCGCCACCGCCGCCCTCGGTGGGGTAAAGCCTTAACCATTCACTAAAAGCTCAAGAGGAGGGATTCCCATGAAGTGTTCACCCTACGTGTCTCTACTCGCCGCAATAGTCGCCATTGCGCTCGCAACCGGCGGCCAAACGCCAGCGTTGCAGAAAGGTGTCAGCGTCCAGATGGCGGTAACAAACAACGCGCAAGCCGAGCCCGCAGCAGATGAACTGGACGCCTGGGTCATCGCTGTGACTGCCGATGGGCGGCTCTTCTTCGGAGCAGATCAGGAAACTGCAGAAGGACTGCTGGAACAGATGAAGATCAACCCCAGAAAGCGGGATCAGAATCTCTATATCAAAGCTGACGCGCGAGCACCTTTCTCCGAAGTCAAGAAAGCTCTTCATGCTGCCCGGGAAGGTCGTTTTGAAAATCCAGTGTTGCTGACCGCGCAGCACGCGTCAGTTCGACCGGGAACCGTCGTGCCTCCCAAGGGAATTGGAGTAAGTCTCAGCGAACCGAGAAGCGGCGACGCTGTGTTCGTACGCTTGTCGAGTTCTGAGCAGGGCCCGGCAACTTTGAACATCAACGGCCAGACCATGGCTTGGCAAGAATTGGACAGCACTCTGAAGCAGGCCGCGCACAGCCCGGGTCAGACCGTACAAGTAGAAGCAAACGACGCAGTAAGTTTCGCAGACGTGATGCGTGTGTTGGATGCAGCACGCGCGAATAACGCGACCGTGTCATTGCCGATCTTCAATTCGCTGTGAGTCGACTATCCGACCTGGCGAGACTTGCTCCGCCAGGTCGGACCTTTTGGATTTTTCGGGACAATATCTTCCATGAGCGGCTCATTCCAGGAATATTTAGACTGAACTCAGGATCAAGGCCTGTACCCTAGAGCACCAGCGTAACAGTTACGACTGGATACTTCCGGAGTGTGGATGGCTAAAGTTTGGGTTGCCGATTGACGATGACCTACATATGGATCCTTCTGCCATCGCCCTCCAAGCACTTCATCAAGCTAACGCTCAACTCGAAACCGCCGCGGCTAGGATCGCCAGTGCCGGCGCCACTTCGCCAGACGGAACCCCAATCGATGTTGTCGACCTCAGCGCTGAGCTGGTCGCACTGATGACGGCTCAGAATCTCTTCGAGGCGAATCTCGCCACGCTTAAGACCGACAATCAAATGCAGAAAGCCTTGATCGACATCAAGACTTAGTTGAGCTTTACCAGACGTGGCAGGCGTTTTCGGCCACCATCGGCTGACCGGCTTTGCAGCTCCACGCTTTTTGAAATTCCGGCATGTTCTGCACCGTGCCGTCCACACGAAACTTTCCCGGCGAATGGGGATCGGTCAGCACGCGCATGCGCGCAACCTCCGGAAGCCGCTTCTCGCACCACACGCGTCCGAAACCTAGGAAGAATCTCTGCTGTGGTGTGTAGCCGTCGATCTTCTGTGATTCCTTACCTGACTCGGCAAGCATCTTCTCCAGGGCCATGAGCGCAATACGTGCTCCGCCGTTGTCCGCAGTGTTCTCGCCCAGAGTGAGCCGCCCGTTCAGTTTCAAGTCATCGACCGCGACGAAGTTCGAATACTCGCTGGCGACGCAGCTCACACGTTTCTCGAACTCCTCACCATCCTGCTTGGTCCACCAGTCATGAAAATTACCCTGCGGATCGAACTTGCGTCCTTGATCGTCAAACCCGTGCGTTAACTCGTGGCCAATCACTAGCCCAATTCCGCCAAAGTTCACAGAATCATCCATTTTCGGATCAAAAAACGGAGGCTGCAGAATGCCCGCGGGAAACACGATCTCATTGAACGATGAGCTGTAGTAGGCATTCACCGTTGGCGGAGTCATACCCCACTCTTTGCGATCGAGCGGCTTGTCGATTTTCGCGATCTCCCGCTTCGACTCGAAGTCGTTCGCTCGCTGGATGTTGCCCAAAAGATCGTCGGGCTTGACCTGCACCGAGCTGTAGTCGCGCCACACATCGGGATACCCAATCTTGTTGTGAATGGCATCGAGTTTGACCTTCGCCTGTTTCTTGGTGTCTTCGCTCATCCACGAGAGATTCTGAATGTCTTCGGCGAGCGACTTCTCGAGCGCGCCGACCATCTTCAGCATGCGCGCCTTGCTCTCGGGAGGAAATGCCGCTTCCACATATCTCTGGCCGAGAGCCTCGCCGAGCTCGCGGTCCACGAGATTGACACAACGCTTCCACCGCGCCTGGATTTCCTTCTGGCCCGTCAGCGCCTGCTGGAACTTGAAATTGGCATCCACATAAGGCTGCGAAAGCCACGGGGCGGACGTAGCCAGCAAATGCCACCTGACGTAGGTCTTCAACGAATCGAGCGACTCCGTCTCCAGTACAGCGTTGACCTGTTTGAAGAAGTCGGGGTTGGTGACGTTCAACTCCTTAAATGCCGGAGCATTTACACCCTGAAAATAGCGCTCGAGTTGAAAGTTCGGGCCCAGCGCCACCGCCTCTGCACGCGTCATCTTGTGATCGCGATTCTTGGGATCTCGGCGGGCAGTGCGGTCCATTTCTGCTTTGGCGAGCGCGGTTTCAATGCGGAGCACCGTGTTGGCATCTTCAGGGGAAGCCGATAGCGAGAGATCCTTCGCCGCTTGATTAGAGACTTGAGTGATGTAGTCCACGAGCGCTTGCCGGACTTCCTTGTTCTTGCCGACGTCTTTTATGTAGTAGTCGCGGTCGGGCAGCGTTAGTCCGCCCTGATCGATGTACGCAATTACCTGGTCTGCGTTGTGCATGTCCGAGTTGGAATAGAAATTGAAGAGCGGACTCGGTCCGATCATGTGAATACGGGCAATCTCGTCGACGAGTCCCTGCTTGTCCTTCACCGCGTCAATGCGATCGAGTTCGGGCTTCAAAGCGAGAATGCCCTTGCTGTCGACCGTCTTCTCGTCCATACACGAGCCATATAGGTCGCCGATCTTCTGATCGATCGCGTTGCGACCGGCGCCGCCTGCGGCAGCCTGTTCGAGAAGTCCATGCTCTATATCCAGGTTGCGTTCATGCAGTTCGACAAAGCTTACCCACTGCGACTGGTCCGGAGGAATCTCGGAATTCTTGATCCAATTCCCGCAGGCGTACTGATAAAAATCTACGCATGGATCGATGCTTTTATCGATGGTGTCGATGCTGAACCCTGGTGCCGGTTTGGCAGAACCGGACGACTGCGAAAAGCTAACAGCGCTCAGCAAGATTAGGCACAGCACAAGACGGGCAAGACGCATAAGAGGAAGTCTCCTGAAGCGAGCAGACGTTCGCAATGATAAGCCTGATATCCACAGGTCGGCAATCATTGACATCGAGCAACATTGATGGAACAACGATGATCGAGCTTCCATTTCCGTCGCGGAGTAAAATCATTATCCCTGCGATCCGCCTGTCACAGTCGTTGAAGGCCGTACTACATAACGGCTCGACAAACGCACATTTTTTCGGTCTTACTTGACACCTATGAAGCTGACTCGACTTGCTCCCATTCTCTGGACAAAGGATTTGCCGGCATCGATCGACTTTTATTGCGAAATGCTGGGCTTCGCTTGCGTTGGGCGTTCCGAGGGCTGGGCCTGCCTGCAGAAAGATGATGTCGAACTCATGCTTTCGCTGCCCAACGCGCACGAGCCTTTCGACAGGATACAGTTCACTGGCTCTTTCTATTTCCGTCCGGACGACGTCCAAGCACTCTGGAAGCAACTGAAAGACACGGCCACGATCGTTTATCCTCTTGAAGATTTCGACTACGGCATGCGGGAGTTCGCCATCCGGGACAACAACGGTTACATTCTGCAATTCGGACAGGAGATATGAACTAACTTTTCCTGCTCGCCTATGAGGCGAAGTTCCCACCGCGTTTATAATCGAGGTTTATAGATTCCTGAAAAGTTGGGGTTCCCCATGACTTCCACGAATGGCTCGAACGGAAATGGCTACGTCGTCCCCAAACCACGCGAAGAATGGATTTCGCGTCGCCGGCAAGAGAATGCCGACGGCAATTTTTCGCAGATGCACTATGCGCGCAAGGGTGTAATCACAGAAGAGATGTCCTTCATCGCGCACAAGGAGAAGCTCACCCCTGAGCTTGTGCGTGACGAGGTAGCACGCGGGCGAATGATCATCCCGGCCAATATCAATCATCCGGAGCTTGAGCCGATGGCGATCGGCGTCGCCTCGCTGTGCAAGATCAACGCCAACATCGGCAACTCGGCGGTGACCTCAGAGATCAACGAAGAACTGAAGAAGCTCCATACGGCGGTCCACTACGGCGCCGACACGGTGATGGATCTGTCCACCGGCGGCAACATTCATGAGATCCGCGAAGCCATTCTCCGTCACTCGCCAGTTCCGATTGGTACAGTTCCGATCTATGAGGCGATCGCCCGGGTAAAGCGCGTGGAAGATTTGAACGCGGAAGTCATGCTTGAGGTGATTGAAGAGCAGGCAGCACAAGGCGTCGACTACATGACGGTTCACGCCGGCGTGCTGATCCAATACCTCCCGCTGATTTCGAAGCGCATCACCGGCATCGTCAGCCGCGGAGGCGCTATTCTCGCCCAATGGATGGCCTACAACCACAAGCAGAACTTCCTCTACGAGCGGTTCGACGACATCGTCAAAATTTTCAAGAAATACGACGTCAGCTTTTCGTTGGGAGATGGTTTGCGGCCAGGATGCGTGGCCGATGCCAGCGACGAGGCTCAGTTTGCCGAGCTGCGTACGCTCGGTGAACTTACGAAGAAGGCTTGGGAAGAAGATGTGCAGGTCATGATCGAAGGGCCCGGCCATGTCTCCATGGACAAGATCAAGGAGCAGGTCGATAAGGAAGTCGAGTACTGTTACGCGGCGCCGTTCTACACTCTCGGACCGCTCGTCACTGACATCGCCCCCGGCTACGACCACATTACTTCGGCGATTGGTGCGGCTATGATCGGATGGTATGGTGCAGCGATGCTTTGCTACGTCACGCCGAAAGAGCATCTCGGCCTGCCGAATGAGAAAGACGTAAAAGACGGCATCATTGCCTACAAGATCTCAGCACACGCGGCTGACATTGCCCGCCAGCGCCCGGGCGCGCGCGACCGCGACGATGCCCTCAGCTACGCCCGCTACAAGTTCGACTGGGAAAAGCAGTTCGCCCTCTCCCTCGATCCAGAGACGGCGCGCTCGATGCATGATGAAACCCTGCCCGACGACTACTACAAAGAGGCAGCCTTCTGCTCGATGTGCGGCCCGAAATTCTGCTCGATGAACTATTCGTCGAAAGTGGACGAATATAACAAACAGGTCCACGG
>DATFQQ010000476.1:0-3570 GCA_035264195.1 Candidatus Sulfotelmatobacter sp.
CTTTCCGACTGGCTTCACCGCAGACTCACGAACGGTTCACTTGGTCCATCTCGAAGCCACAGGACTCCGCGTTCCCAAACGCCACTTCATCGCTGAAGTGACGGGTGCCGCGCGATGGCACCGGAAACTCGTTCTTCGCCGTGCGATACAGCTTGATCTGAAGTTCCTGGATCTTACTCGGTGTTGTCAGACTCATCGTCAATCACCGCTCCTTCCCTCCTTCACAAAGCACACCAGAAGTAAGGGCCCTTTCCTCCGCCGGCATTACCCGGCCTCCACGGTCATATGGCCCTCTCCGACTCCCAGACTGGCTGCCGTCCTTTCTGACCGCGTTCGGGGCCGCGACCCCCAGCCAATCCCGAGCCTCCCTCACTAACCCAGATCACCTTCTCTGCATGCCGTGCTCAATACCCCGGTGGACCGGATCAGGTGCTCGTTGGTTGGCGAGTTGCGCGTTCCCGCGCGGGTTTCTTCCCTGTCCATGCTGCCTTCCCCGTTAGCGGGGCGGGTCGGCGTCCACATCACTACTTCTAAGGAACACGGACGGATTCCCCCGTAGACGGCGATGTTGTTGTGTTGTCAGACAGGTTGAACAGGGACCAGTTCGTAGCCAAGTTGACGAGCTTGCCGCTTGAGCTTCTGTTCAAACCGCTTCTGTCGGTGTTCGTCCCGCGTGGCCCAGATGCTGTCGTCGTATTCGATTTGTTTGGTAACGAGGGTATAGAAGATGATGGCGATCTTGTGTGCGGTGGCCGTTATCCCGGCCGCTGGTCCAAGCTTGGCTTTCATGCGGCGTAAAAAATCTCCAAGAGGACTGCGATTGTGGTGGAGAGAACTCGCTGCCATTCGGAACATTTGAGCGGCACGGTTGTTGATCCTGCGAACCCCCGTCCAGAGCACTTGCCCTCCGCTCTTGTCGTTATCCGGACATAATCCCAGCCAGGAAGCAAAATGGCCCGCCGTGGGAAATCGCGCCGCCAGGTCCCGTCCGACCTCGCTAAAAATGGGAATCGCGAGCTCGTTCAGCCCGGGGATCCGGGTTACGTCCAAACCAAACAGTTTGTACGCTTCTGCGCGCACTTCGAAGCGGAAATCTCCCGTCCCCTTCGTCCGCCGTTTCCGGCTCGGCCCGGCGAGCGCTGGCAGGGGTTGTAATTCGATGTCCACTTGAGGTTCAAACCCCCCGAGCAGTTTCGCGATCTTCTTATCACAGGCTTCGATGTGGTTTCGATAGGCTATGTACATCTGGCGCGATTGTTTTAGTGTGAAGAGATGTTCTTCACGCCAGTCGCCCTCCAGGGACTTGCGGATCGTCTCTTCATCCGCCTGAATGCTCCGATGACGCAACTCCGCCAACTTCGCCGCGTCCCGCTCTCCGCTCAGAATCGCATCCACGATGGCAAGACCCGTCAGCCCGGTAAGGTCGCTGATGACGTGGTGGATGTGGACGTTCATTTGCGTGAGCGCCTTTTGCATGTGCTGCACGTGCTGAACCGCCATGCGGACCAATTCGTTGCGATGCCGCAATAACGTTCGTACTCCACACACCTCTTGCTCGGGCCGGAAGGCTGCTCGCAGCAATCCCGCCGCGTGCAAGTATTGAAGCCATTGGCACTCATGCCAGTCCGTTCGCCGCCCAGGGACGTTTTTCATGTGTCGCGCATTCACCAAACACGCGCGCACGCCGCGATCTTCGAGCATTTGATACAGCGGGATCCAGTACACACCCGTCGATTCCATCGCCACCGTCGTGATACCGCGTGCCACGAGCCAATCGACCAGACACTCTAGATCCGCCGTGAATGTCTTGAATACTCGAACCGGCTCGGAATCCCGATCGGGTGGGATTGCGACGTACATCTCTCGGGCACCCACATCGATGCCAGCCGCATTGGGTTCTACAACCGGCCGGTCTTGCTGGTGCAATCCTCTCTTTTTTCTTCGCGGGATTCGCTCATTTACTTTCGTTTCAATTGGTTTCTTCGAACTCATATTCTTTCTCTTCCGCTGAAAACAACGGCCGAGTTGTGAATGACGGGCACTCTTCTAATCGGAATCAAGCCGGCCATCCAAACGGCCGGCTGTTACCACTGACTTGGGCACAAAACTCGGGACCAGGCTTTCGAACGGGGTAGCGATCCACCACTGTAGAGACGGCCTACTACCGTTGCTTGCAGCTATTCCATCATCGCCGACGCCGTCTATAGGTTCCTTGCTATCTTGGCCTGCTCCGCAGGCAAAAGCTTTCGAGGCCTGCTCAAGCTTCACACGCGTTACGGCCTGCCGAGTTGCTCACCCACCATACGTGGGCTTTATCGCGAGGATGTGTTGCAAATAGAAATTGAAACGGACAATCTCATCAATGAGAGCTTCGAGGTCGATGATTTCACGCAGCGATTCCGAAAAGTGTGTGGATGAACTGGCGCTGGCCGACTACGTCGCCTTTGGGCAGCCACCGAATCTGACCCTTTCGGATCAAGTGCATCGCCTCATACCCTTCGATCGTCCGCCATGCTCCTTCCGCCGACCGGAAACCCAGACTCGCCACGATGCGCTTTTTGATGAAACGGTGGTCCTGCTCAATGATGTTGTTCAAATAAGGTGACGGTCGGCAGCGACAGCGCCGGCCCAGTTCGCCAGTTTGCTTCAATTCGGAAATCGCACGGGCATATGCCGGGTGTCCATCCACGTTGATCACCCGCGGCCTCTTGCCGCCCGTTCCGGATAATGCCAACCGCAGGAATAGCTTGGGCTGCCGTTAGATCCCGCTTTGGGGAGAGCATGAAGTCGATCGTGTCGCCCCTAGAATCCACGGCCCGATAGAGGTATGTCCACTTCCCAGCAACCTTTATATATGTCTCATCCACTCGCCAGGAACCGTTGGGACGTCGGAGTTCGCGGCGAAGCCGTTGATTCAAAAGGGGCGCATACTGTTGGATCCAGCGCCAGATGGTGACGTGATCCACGGGCAAGCCGCGCTCCGCCATGATCTCCTCCAGATCGCGGTAGCTTAACGAATACCGCAAGTACCACCGCACGCAGAGAATGATGATCACATCGGCAAAATGTCGCCCCCGGAATGGGGCTGGTCGGGCCCGGCTCACCATATCAACCTACCAGAAGCCCCGGAGGCTCTTTGCAACACATCCCCTTTCGCACCCCTACGTTCCCCGCGTGATTTCGTTGGACGTGGAGGCCACGGCGGTTCCCGCAGATGCTCGAAACACTGTTATTGTTTGCCCACCCAATCCAATCTGCCTTCCGGTACGGCTTCATGGCGGTCTGCCGTGAGGACACACAACAGCCGTTATAAGTCTGTGCCAAAACCCCTCAGAAGACTCTAAGTATTGTCCAATTATGCAGCTTCCCCGCCCCTCGCAAATCCCGCACCTTAGCGTGATCAATCTTCGACGGCGACGCCGCCCTTCAAACCCGCGTTCCGTCACGAATGATGGCCCGGCAACCACCACAATTCCTCAGCGAATGATAAAATTTGAAGTCTGAGACCGCCTTGGTGGTCGCAAGTAAAGGTCAACGCTCCATGGTCGCGATGAGGGAGGCGGTGCAATC
>DATFQQ010000477.1:0-3241 GCA_035264195.1 Candidatus Sulfotelmatobacter sp.
GGCCACCATGGCGGTTCTCCGTTTAGCCAAGCTAGCCAGGTAGATCTCCTCACGGTAGGGTTGGCGATCTTTCCAACAACGGTACAGGATGCGCATCCATTTGAACGCCAGAGCGCGTACGGCGACGTGATGTGGCTTGCCCCGAGCCTTTTGTTGCTGGTAATAGTCTTTGGCCCACTCGCACTGGGCAATCGAGCAAGCCGCCCATTCAGGAAAGGTCTGGCGCAGAAACTTGGGACAGGCCCACCGGAAATGCACCCATTTGGTGTTGCCGCTGGCTTGTTTGACCGGCGCGATCCGGCTAAAGCTTTGCAGGTCTCCGGCCGAGGAATAGCGATCGCGCTGCGTTCCCAGGGCGACCATCAGACGGGGCGCCAGAGCCGCACCGGCGCCGGGTAGGGATTGGGAAATGGGCCAGTCTTGTTGTTGGGCTGCCCGCTCGGCGATGCGCTTTTCCAGCTGCCGGATGGATTTCCGCAGCACCACCATCTGCCGCACCCAGGCGGCCACCAGGTACGGCGCCGAATCCAGCAGGGCACGGTCGTGGGTGGCTGCCATGGCCTGCCGAA
This sequence comes from Candidatus Sulfotelmatobacter sp., assembly GCA_035264195.1. Lineage (GTDB taxonomy): Bacteria > Acidobacteriota > Terriglobia > Terriglobales > Acidobacteriaceae > Sulfotelmatobacter. The sequence goes on from DATFQQ010000477.1 coordinate 570, forward strand.
TCTGGGTGAGGCGTTCGGGAATCTCGGAGCAGTGGTGGTCGTGCAAAAACTTCTCCAGCTTCACCGGCTGGACCGGTTGGAGATCCTGCAAGCTCGGCCACTGCTCCAGCAGATCGCCCACCACGGCCGAGGCCACATCGGTAAACCACCCCAGGATCTGCGGAAAATACAGCTTCAGCAGATCCGTGAGGCGGTTACTGAGGGCCGTGCGCTCGTCCACCAGCTTGCGCCCATTCTCGACCAGATTCTGCAGCAATCGCATCTCCACCGTGTCCGGATCCAGGCGTCGCAGCCGGCTGCGATGGGCGGTCAAAATCTCCAGCAGCAGATCCGCATCGCTGGGATCGCTCTTGCTGCGCGAGGGGTACCCAGCTTCGCGGAATTTGGCCAGGGTGGTGGGGTGGACGGGATACAAGTGCACGTGTGCGTATTGGCTCAGCATCACCGCCAAGGCTCCCCGTCGCTGTTCCAGCGCCACGGCCAGCGGCCGGCCCCCGAAACGCACATGCAACGCCATGATCCACACTTCCACTGCTTCAGGAGTGTGGTCCAGAGTCCCGCGTTGGAGGCCTTCCTGCCCGGCCGCTCTGAGACTCCAGTAATGCTTTTGATCCGCCCAGTCGATCGCCACCCAGGCAGCGAACTCCGGTTCCGGCTCTGCCTTCACGATGGGTTGTGGTATTTGGTCCATGCCTTGCCTTTCTGAAGAGGTGATCTCATCCCGGCAAAGGCCTTGTCTCCCCGAGAGCCTCTCTCCAGAAAGTCCGTCAGGTACTCCCGTCCTCTTATTCGAAATTTCCCGCTAAGCTGCTGGCTCCTCAACGATCTGAAATCCCAGATGGGCGGCCCTCCGCTTGAGATTGTGAATCTCCCGCTGGCGGTGGGCTGCCTCGTAGACCTCCGCTCCTTGATCCACAAATTGCATCCCAAAACGCAGCATACGATAGATCAATCTGGCGAGCTTGGCTGCCATCGCCTTGATCGCGACCGGTGCTTCTAGCCGGCGTCTCAGTCGGCGAAACTGTGCCCCCAGGTAGGTGTTGGTTTCCCGCAAGCTCTGGGCGGCCATGCGGAGGGCCACGTTCACCCGGTTGTTGGTCGGTAATCGTCCTTTGCCAATCACTCGATCACCACTGACTCGGTTGTCCGGACAAAGCCGCAACCAGCCGACGAAATGGTCCTCCGTGGGCCACTTGCTCATGTCCCATCCCGCTTCGCTGATGACAGTCATCGCTGTCAGGACATCGATTCCGTCGATTCGCGTCAGATCGGTCCCGGTCATACAGAATAATTGCTTGCGTAGGTCGAACTGCGGCTTGTTCTTCTTCTTTTCACGCCGTCCCTTCCGGTGTTCTTTCGGCAGAGTGGCCCCCGCGCTCCGGTCCGGTCTGTGCTGAAGATACTTGTACAGCCGCTCGTCGCATTCGGCTATTTGCTTCTGACAGAATTCGTAACCATCCAGTTCCTGCTGGAGCATAAACAGCAGATCTTCTTGCCAGTTGCCCTCCAGGGCACGTGCCACCTCCTCTTCGCCAGCCTTGACGTGTACGTCGCACATCGCCGCCAGCTTATAGGGATCTCGCTCTTCTTTGAGAATGGCGTGGATAATGGCCTGCCCGCTCTTCCCGCTGATATCGCTTAGAACGTTCGCCAACTGGATGTTCATCTGCGTTAATGCCTTCTGCATCCGCTGGATGTGTCGCCCGGCTGCCTGCACCAGATCATTGCGCTGCCGCCAGTAGGTCCGCAGCTTGCGGATCTCCCCCGAGGGCCGGAACGAGTTTCGCAATAAGCCATAGGTGTGCAGTTTCATCAACCATTGACTCTCCTGCACATCGCTTTTGCGCCCGGGTAAATTCTTCGTCTCCCGTGCATTGACCAGGTACACTTCTAGCCCGGCTTCCTCGAGAATGTCGTATACCGCGATCCAGTACACCCCCGTGGATTGCAGGGCGACGGTGCCAATCCCGCACTGCTTCAGCCAACCGGCCATCTGCCTCAGCTCGGCGGTGGTACAACCAAAGCAACGCACCGGGGCACTGTCTCGGGTCGATGGTACCGCCACGTAGTGAGATTCGTTGCCGATATCAATGCCCGCGGCATCGGGATGTACCACCTCCAGAGTGAGGTCTTGGGCTTGGATTTTGCGCATCATCTCCCGCCGTTGCTGGCGGTTCATCAAATGCCAACCGGCCGGCTCCGACTGACCTTCTGTTCTTCTCCGCTTCCGCTGCTTGTGCTGTTTCGCAACCCTCATGTTATTCTTGTCTCCGCTAATGAATTCAACCTGGCTCGGCCCGGGTAGCGAAATTGCACAATCTCTCCATCGGGGTCGAGCCATTTCCTTTTTCAAGGACAATCCTCGCCGCCATCCACGTAATCGCCAACACTGGAGCCATGCTTATAGCCGGGCAGAAACGCACCAGGGTTTAAACGGCCTTAACTGTCGAGTCAGGTTGTTCCGGCATTCTAAAACAAATCTCGGACCGGACTTTCTGGTTCGCGTAACCGCCTTCGAGAGGCGGCGGATGCTTATAGTAGTCTTCAGACATCCAGACGATACCTGAGAATTCGTCATGGAAACAAAGCGAGCCCGCGGTTCGAGAATCTTCGGTAAAACGTCGTACGTTGGGGACCGAGACTCGTAACCGCGGGTTCTGCCGGTTGAACAA
>DATFQQ010000478.1:0-8407 GCA_035264195.1 Candidatus Sulfotelmatobacter sp.
CGTCAGCCTCTTCCTGTGGGCGCAACCCGACGACACAGTTCCATTTCCTAAGGAGTTTCGCAAATGGGCCCACGTTAAGAGCGTACTCGTCGGGCCCCAAAGCGCCGCGTTTGCGACCGAAGGAGGAATTCATCACATCTATGCGAATGACCAAGCTCTTGAAGGCTATGACACTGGCAAGTTTCCCGACGGTTCCGTAATTGTCTATGACTTGCTTGAAACCAAGGAGATCGCAGGCAACACCATAGAAGGGCAAACGCGCCGAGTTGATGTCATGGTGAAACAGAGCGAGCGCTATCACACGACGGGAGGCTGGGAATTTATGAGTTTCCCCGAGGGCAACCCGGCGAGTGGCAATGTAACCGCCGAGAGAAAAGCTGCCTGTTTTGCCTGCCACGCCCACCGCAAAGACCACGATTTCGTTTTCAGCGAATTCCGCAAGTAAAACTGCGCGCGCAGCTACGCCGGGGGTAATCGCCCGCCAGCCGCCCCCGGCGTAGCCTCTTGCCTTCGTCTTCGGCTAAAGTTGATGAACCGATGAAATTCATCATCTACGTCACCTTCTTTTTTTGCACCATGAGTGCTGCCGCCCAAGACACCGTTCAGTTCGACATCAACGCAGCCCAGCGGTTTGCTGGTCTTGCCCTCGCCTGCGTACACAAAGAATATCCAAACCACATTAGTCACACGATGAACAGCGATGGGGATGTAGCACCTCCCCGCAAACTGACTCCGGCTTTTTATGGATGCTACGACTGGCATTCGTCGGTGCATGGGCATTGGCTCCTCGTTCGATTGATCAGGACTTTCCCGGATGCCCCGTTTGTTCAGAGTGCTCGCGAAGCATTGCGCCAAAGTCTCACCGCAGAAAACATTGTGCTGGAGGCTGCATATCTCCGGGGAGAGGGGCGCTCAAGTTTTGAGCGTCCATATGGGCTCGCTTGGCTTCTTCAACTGGTCGCAGAACTCCGCGAGTGGGATGATCCGCAGGCCAGAGAGATGGCGGCGAACCTGCATCCCCTTGAGGAAGTCGTATTAGAGCGGCTGAAAACCTGGCTTCCCAAGCTGGCGAACCCAGTGCGGATCGGCGAACATGATCAGACGGCATTCGGCCTCGGGCTGATGCTCGATTATGCGCGCGGCAACAGCGATCAGAAATTTGCTGAGCTAGTGGTCTCAAAGGCGAAACAGTTCTATCTGGGCGACAAGAGCTGCCCACTCGCGTATGAACCCTCCGGCGAGGATTTCCTGTCGCCATGCCTCAGCGAAGCAGACGTGATGCGGCGTGTGCTGCCAAGACGAGAATTTGTACCCTGGCTCCAGGCGTTCCTCCCTCAACTCTCTACCAATGGCGACGACAAATGGTTGCAGCCCGTGGTGTCTCCTGATCCAAGCGATCCGAAACTGGCGCATCTGGATGGACTCAACCTCAGTCGCGCGTGGATGCTTGAGGGTATCGCCGCAGGCCTGCCGAAGAATGACAATCGACTACCTTCGATCATTGCGGCTGCGGAAACCCACAGAAAGGCGGGCTTAGCTGCCGTAACGGGCGCTCACTATGAGGGCGGACACTGGCTAGGCAGCTTCGCAGTCTATCTGGTCACGAAACGAGGCATTTCGCGAACGCCTTGAAGGAATCACATGCCGACGGTCACCCTATCGAACCAATCGGGCACCCGACTATTCCGCAGCGTGATTGTTGCGTGTCATCGCCTGCAGCTTCTGAACGTCCGCCGGTGTTAGCTGCGGCCGATCAATGGTCAGCGTCAGCTTGTTGAGCTTGCCGTTAAAGCGAAATGGGACCTGGTAATCCTGGTCGTCCACGGGAGTACCAGTGTCGGCACCGATGTCAAAGTTCTCGTCCCACTGCAGAATGAACGGTATGGTGTGAGGCATTGTCTCGGTCGAAACCGTCTTGCCGTCCACCTTCAGCGTGCCGGTACCACCCTGCCCCACGCCGGCCGCGCTGTTGTAAGCCAGCGTGCCTAATCCCATACCGTTGTACTTGAACTCGAATTCAAGCGTGTGTTTGCCCGGTGAGAGTGCCTCCCCCTCCCAGCGCACGCGCTGGAGGTTGAAAATATTCCACAGAAAGACCGGCTTGCCTTTCAGCAGATAGAAGCCATATCCGCCGAAGCGGCCACCCTGAGTAACAATCATCCCGTCGCCGCCGCCCTGCGGCACTTCAACTTCCGCCGTGTAGTGATAAGACGAGTCAAGGATGCTGGGTGCATCGCCGTTCGGTGTTCCGGTGATCTCGCCCGACCAGGTAAACTTCGTGCGGCCAGCACTCAGACTGGGTCGTGGCGCTACGATTCTGGATCCGACCGACGCGTCAAGTGGCAAGACTTGGTACTTCTGGGCCTCCTCCCAGAAGAGCTTCTCCATCTCCTTCACCTTGTCGGGATACTTGTCGGCGACGTTGTTAAATTGCGTCCAATCGTGCGTTAGGTCGTAAAGTTCGTAGGGAAAACTCGCCGGGTCCTGACTCACCGCTCCGGATATAACCCAAGGCGGCCGCATCACTTTGGTACTGGCGATCCAGCCGTCGTGATAGATGGCGTGATCACCAAACATCTCGAAGTATTGAGTATGGTGGCGCGAGGGAGCATTGGCATTCGCTTTATCGAAGGTATAGGCGAAGCTGACTCCCTCTATCGGCTTTTGCGGGATTCCATCCACCGTATCGGGCGCTCTTATTCCAGTTACTTCAAGGATAGTTGGCACGACATCAATCATGTGACAGAACTGGTTGCGAATACCGCCCTTGTCGGTGATGTGGCCAGGCCAGGCAATTGCCATTCCCTGCCGTACACCGCCCCAGTGTGACGCGATCTGTTTCGTCCAGGAAAAGGGCGTATCGAATGCCCAGGTCCAACCCACCGCCATGTGAGGATAGGTCTGGTCGGAACCCCAAGCATCGTAAAACTTCATACCGGCTTCAATTGGCAGATTGACGCCATTGAGTGATGCAACTTCGTTGGGCGTGCCCACCAAAGTTCCTTCGGCGCTGTTGCCGTTGTCGCCGGCGATATAGAGGATGAGCGTGTTATCGAGCTGGCCCATGTCCTCGACTTGCTGGATCACCCGGCCAATCTCGTTATCGGAGTAAGCGAAGTATGCGGCGAACACCTCCGCCTGACGGATAAACAGCTTCTTCTCATCGGGTGTGAGTTCATCCCAGTTCTTCAGCAAGTCGTGCGGCCAGGGAGTGAGTTGTGCGTCCTGTGGAATGACACCGAGCCGCTTTTGGTTGGCGAAGATGGTTTCGCGGAGTTTATTCCATCCGTCGTCAAACAGGTGCATGCTGTGGATTTTTTCAATCCACTCAGGGGTGGGGTGATGCGGCGCATGCACGGCGCCGGGCACATAGTAAATGAACCATGGCTGATTGGCATTAATCGCCGTGATGCGCCGCATGTACTCGATGGCATCGTCCGCCTGTGCAGTGATCAGGTTCCACTTCGGATTGCCAACATAGGGATAGATCGCCGTGGTGTTGCGGAACAGATTCGGCTGCCACTGGTTGGCGTCGCCACCGACGAAACCGTAAAAATAATCGAAGCCCATGCCGACGGGCCATTGATCGAATGGTCCGGCTTGGCTGGCTTGGAATTCTGGTGTGTTGTGATCCTTGCCGAACCACGCCGTCCAGTAACCATTGTCCTTCAGGATCCTGCCGATCGTGGCCTTGTCCCGGGGGATGATGCTGTCATAGCCCGGATATCCGGTGGATTGCTCCGCGACTACACCAAATCCTGCCGAGTGATGGTTGCGACCCGTGATGAGAGCGGCGCGCGTTGGGGAGCACAGTGCGGTCGAGTTGAAGTTGGTGTAGCGGAGTCCCATGGCGGCGACCCGATCCAAGGTCGGCGTTGGAATTACGCCTCCGAAGGTGCTGGTAACGCCGAAGCCGGTGTCATCAGTCATGATCAGGAGGACGTTCGGCGCGCCTTTTGGTGGCACCACCCGTGCCGGCCAGTAAGGCTTTGACTCTGCGGCATTGCGACTGATCTTGCCCTCAAACTTTTGCGGAGGTGGGGGAAGTTGTTTTCCGTCAATGGTCGTTGTCGCGCAGGGAGAGCCCGGCGGGCAGGCTGCATGCTCCTGGGCGGCCCCAAACTGTGCCGTTAGTACAAATACCAACGCGACAATGAGGCTTGTCAGAGCAGATCGTTTTCCCATTGGGAGACCTCCGTCAGCGCTGTGTGTCAACGAGTCGATTCGAAAAGCGCGACGAACCCTGGGCCCCAAGCGTTAAGTGTAAAAACCGCGGAACTACCCTGAAACTGGGAGAGTTGACAGCAATCGAGAAGCAACTCCTTGGTTCTCCTCCGGCTGGTTTGAAAGTTTTTGGGATTCAGGGATACAGGAGTGTCTGACTATTGTGGCTCGTTGCCGCCCACAATATGCGGGATAACGAAAGGTATCCTCTTCGCCTTTTGTGGACCTAGCCTGGCGCTTGAACACTAGACCATTTTGAGCCTTTGATGTAGTCTGCCGCGTTGTCATCCTGAGCGAGGATTGATCTTTGTGCCTCAGGCGCAAAGATCAACCGCAGTCGAAGGATCCCGCGATTCCCGACCTCGGCGCCGCGATGTCAAGGAGTTTCCATCACGAGCGCATGCAGTATCGTGAGTATGCCTTGCTAGGTTCATTTCACCGCATGCGGGCACGGGGTCCTTCGACTCCGTGGGTGCTTCGCGTACCGCGAAGCACCCACTCCGCTCAGGATGACAACGCGAATGGTATTCCTACAATCGATCTAGTTTTGCTGACACTGCAGCCTTTATGCCGCTCTCTTTCTGCCTTCTACGTCCAGGCGCTCCACGTCTACCTGATGGCGCCGAACTTTGTCGCGAACTGTTTCGACATGGTCCGTGCCGGCTTTACGAATAACTACCTCTTCCACGATTCGGACACTCTTGCTGACCACAGGCCGCTCAACTGATTCGTTAACTTCAATGGTCTTGTCAGTCCAGTCCACATCCGAGATGAACTCTGGATTGGCAATGGCTCGCCGCAAGACTTCCGCATGCTCTTCGTGCAACGTGACGGATGCCTCGACGGGCTTCTCGATGACAAAGCGGCGAATGCGGGTTTTGCCGTCTTGCACCAGTCGCTTGGCGACGTTCAGCTGCTCTTCGGCAAGGCGAAGCACGTCGGACGCGTCTGCGGCAGAAGTCATGGTTCGTGAAGCCGGCGGGTTGTGGGTGTCGAGAAGCTCCATCACATGCGCTGCTTCCGATTGGGGAACGCGTACGCTAAGTATGGCACCGCCACTCTGAATGGCGCGCCCATATATGTTCGCCTCGTGATCAAGAATATTGGTGCCAAACAACCGACGCCACAATCCTGCTTCACGGACTTCAACATCACGCGCCCCGGCACTTGCCAATGTGCTCTTACTTACCACGCTGATATCGTCCGCTTTGTAGCCAGCCGATTTCAGAGTACTGACTGCTTTTTCTGCGAGAGGTAGAGAGTCATATACCGAAACAATTTTCTCGAAGTTCATGGGTTCCTCCTGACTGAGGTTAGGTAGCTCTGTTTGTCTTGACGATTCCCTCGGTCGCTTCTGATGCGTCCGGCGGTTCGACGGGATCGCGAGTGACTACGGCTTCCTGGCATCGAAGCATCACTCGTGCGCGATGGTTCTGTTTGCTGCGGACACGCCGAACCCAAACCTCCTCCTTGAGAACGAGACGATATTCGACGACGGGAATCTCCTCCACAATTGGAATGATGATGGCGTCGCCTTCTTCGCGGATTTTGGGAACGGCCTTAATCAACTTGCCGATTGGAATTCTGTCGATTTTTACCTGCTGTTGCGCGAGGGTTTCAGTCAGCAACTTTTCGGATTGGTGAGTGACCCTCGATACCTTGACCTTACCGGTCACAATCCGTCGCTTTGAAACGGATGCCTGCTCCTGATAGATGGGAACGACGACATCTTGTGAATCCGCCGGGCCCCGGACACTCATGGCAGTCTCCTCGTTTGAAGGCAAAGTCGCGCTCGGTCCACCGGCGGGAAGCCACATTGGCTTCCCTCCGATCATCGGTGTTGGGTCCAGGGTCTTGGGTCCAGTTAGCGATTTAAGACGACGAGTTCGGTTCGGCGGTTCTTGGCGCGACCCTCCTCGGTATCGTTGGAGGCGACTGGTTTTTCATCGCCCCATCCATCGGTCGATATGCGCGCAGGATCAACGCCACCTTGAATCAGCAGAGCCTGGATTGCGTTTGCACGATCGAGCGAGAGCTGCTTATTGGAGGCAGAATCACCCGTGTTGTCGGTATACCCCTCGAGGCGCACTCGCATCGCGGGATAGCACTTCATAATCGATGTCAAGTTGGTAACCGTCGGATCCGAGTCAGGAGTCAGGCGCGTTGTTGCAGAATCGAAGTTCAGGTGATCAAAAACGATATCCTTCGGCAATTCGCTGTCTGAACCAGCCATCATGAAGGTAGCGAGCGAGTCGTTAAAGCTGCCGCGCGGAACCTTGAGCACTGTACCGCAGGGAAGCTTGATGCTCGTGATGGACGCCGTAGGGGTTCGAGAACAGCTTCGCACTCGTGGGATCAACGCGAGGAGTGCGATCAAAGGCAATGCCCAAACCCACTTATTTGACCGGGTGGGCTCGGAATAGGCCACCGGCGCTTCGACTGGAGCTGGAGCGCCACACAGGTTCTGCATGCTGCTCACGCCGAGGGCGGACGCCAAGCCGGCCGGCGCCAGTTTCTGGATAATGTCTCGGTTCGATGAAAGCAGACTCGATAAGCCTGAGCCGGAGAGTCCGCGAGTGCTGACCTCTTTGCCGAGCATCCCGAAAAACAACGGGGCGATCAGGCTCAGCAAAGTTGAAGTTCCAGAAGCCGACATTCCAGAAGCGCCGGCAATCAAACCCGACACCTTACTCACGTTGCTGCCCAGCAGGCCGTGAAGCAGATTCTCTCCGGCAGTCACCAGAGATTGAGTCGTGGTCCCACCGGCTAAATGGTCCGTGAAGTTCGAAACGATGCTCGAATCCAAGTTCGACTGTGAGAGCATGCTCAACAAGCTGGTAGCGCCGTTCGGAGTCGATGCCTGGTTACAAGCCGCCCCAGCGAGAGTTGGTATCGCGACGTCGACGGCCTTTTGGGTTACGGCGGGACTTTCCCCAACCATTCCAGCCATTCTGGACACAACCGATGGGGTGAGATATCCGCTGATAAGGTCTAGGAGATTGCCAGCCATAGCGGTTCCTCCTTCGCGTTCTGATGGATTCTTGCAGGTCGGCCTCATGCTCATATGCTGGAAAGTAGGGCACGAAACCAATTGTTGATAGGGCAATGGTCTTACTGACAGATATTTGCGGAAACTGCCTATAGTGACAGTATCCTCTACAAACTGCTTTGGTGAGCGGTTTCGCTTGGCGTGCACAAGGTGGATGAAAAAGTGAAACTCAGTGCAGAAAGCTGACAAGAGCAAAACGCTGCGGGATGAACCGTGTGTTACCAGTTCAATTCAAAACCTGCAAAATACGATGCGTAACTTCGGGGGTGCCATCAACTAAGAATGATCTGTCGGCCAACATCGCGCGGGCATGCTCATCGACTTGTAAGTCGCCACTGCCAACCTCGCGCCACTATAGTTAGTCCCGCCAGTAGCGCCCATGTGCTCGACCCAAGGATCCATAGGATCAGCGGAAAACTCCTATCATGTCCCGACAGCGGTAGAGACACTGCCGTGACACCGCAGAACAGAAGCAACACGGCCGCTACAACCGTTTCGGGCCAAGTAATCTTCGGGTTGACCAAGTGTCGACGTGCGGCGATCAGCGCCTCGATGCCGCGCCCCGCACACCACCAGAACAGCATGCCGATGATCGGCCAACTGATCACTCGCCACGTTCTGAGGTTGATTCCTTTCGGTCTCCAGTCTTCTTTCGCAGGATTGAGTATCACGTAGGGCAATTGCACTAAACCCGCTGGCAGATTCAGCATCAACGGTACCCACTCGTGGGATTCAAGAGCTTGCAACGTGCGCAGCTCTTGCGGGTCCGCATAAATATAAGCAGAGATTGAGGCGCCCGCCCCTTCGACCCGAGTCGCTTTCGCGACGGAAGGCGTCGACGCTTGGTATGCGCCAAGAGAGCGACCGATCTGATGGACGAGAGTAACTCGCCAAGGCCACAACGCGGTCACGCAGAGAATAAGTTGGGCGATCGGCAGCAGCCACCGAAGGGCAAAAGACGCCTGGGATTTTGGCATTGGGAGCTACACGAGTCTAGCAAGTACCGAGTAGACATTGGTTGCTCAAAAGCAACCAAGGATCGGCGGACCACAGGTTCAAATACAATGCTCTCCCATGACGCGTTCTATTTCATTACTGACGACTTGCCTCGCCTTGACGCTCGTTGGAATGGGG
>DATFQQ010000479.1:0-2656 GCA_035264195.1 Candidatus Sulfotelmatobacter sp.
CTCGTGGAGGCTTATTCGACCCTTGGTTACGAAGTCCAGGTCCTGCCGCAAGTCGGTGTGAGCCTGAGGGCGGATTTGGTCCTGAGCACGCTGCCCGGACAGCAGTAGATGAATGAGTGCCGATGTGCCGGCGCTCCAGAGCAAGCGGGAAGTGCTGGTACCGCCATGCCGACAGCTCCGACGCGTTTCTCGCGGCTCTCGTGTCAATAGCGTTGTGGACTACGCAGGCTCTGGTCTTGCAACAGCCTTCAGTCCGCCAAGTCGGACTAAGACGATGGCGGATATCCACCATCCGTCTTACCATGAGCGTGCGGTTGCGATATCCTGCTTGTTTTCTCATTTATGAAGTTCGGTCGGGTACCTGACCGACGGCTCAGGCGCGGGCTGCTATCCTTTTACTCAGTTCGTCCTTCGTCTTTGGGCCATCATGGGCCGCCATCACAAGCTCTCCCTAACGTGTGGTGGTGGCCTCCACCTCCATAGTTTCACCTAGGGATCATCGCTTATGTCTCTTCTGAGCTGGCGCACTCGATAGTTAGCTCTACAGTGTCCGGTTTCACAAACGGGTCGGGAGTGAAGTTGCATGACGCACAAGTCGGTTGAAGCCCACTGGTTTACCTTAGGGCAACATTTCGCCCATGAAGCGCTGCAAGTTGACCGTTTCAGGTGCGTCAGCAAGCCAGCGGTGCGTCGCATGTGGAAGAACCAAACCAATGAACACGGAGAACCTCTGACGCAATTTGAGCGTGAAGCACTCATAGAACGCCATTGTGAACTATTCGGAATGTGGCCGCAGTAAAAAATGGGGCGGTCGTAGTTTTATTCCGTGAGGTCCACCTGCACGAGGGACTTCCACCGGATTCGAGATCTGAACCCAGTGACGTGATAGGGCTTGCCCCATGCATTGAAGGTTACGCCAAAGGCAGACCCATGCATCGTGCAATCAGATGCTTTTGAATTTCCACCGTACCCCCTGCGTAGAGTGCCAAGGGTGCCTCACGGTAGTAACGCTCCATGTCCTCAGGTTCGAAATAGGCCCGTCCCCCCAACACTCGCATTCCGCAAGCCACAACATGTTGCAGTTGCTCGGCGCAATAATATTTCGCCATGCAGACCTGTTCAGTCGCATCGCTCCCGCTCTCCAGCAAACCGCCGGCATGGCCAACCATCAGACTCATTGCGCGCACTAAGGTGTGCATTTCCACCAACTTGTGCTGGATGCTTTGAAAGGTAGCGATCTGCTTGCCAAATTGTCTTCGTGCTTTGGCAAATTCCACGGCACGATTTGTCACAGCTCGCGCAAGTCCAACATTGGATGCCGCGACGACGAAACGCTCCAAAGTACCAAGAACACGCAATCCGGATGAGGCGGCATCCAGATTCTCTATTCCCCCTAGCACCATATCCTCTGGGAGAAGCACATCCTTTATCACGACTCGACATGACGCATGTAGATTTGCAGCCATCTTCTGCAGTGGTTCTACGGTCAATCCCTCTGAGTTGCGTTTGACCATGAAGACGCCGAGCTGCCGACCTTGGCTCTCAACGGCTTCATGGCGGGCGACGACGAAGATGTAATCGGCCACGGCGGCACCAGTCGTGAAGATCTTTTCACCGTTGAGCCGGAACCCTCCCGCGACTCTGGTCGCGGCAGTCTTTATGGAAGAGGCGTCCGAACCTGCTTCGGGCTCGGTCAGTGCAAACGCAACCTGGGATTTACCGGCCTTGACGTCCGCCAAGAACTGCGCCTTCTGTACCGCAGTTCCAAGTAGAGCTAAGCAGGTGCCGCCGAATACGGCATTGACCACGTAAATCGACGCGACGGCACCAGAATAGCTGGCCAAAGTCTCCGTTATCGCCGCCACTCGGTGGAAATCTCCCCCGCTATTGCGGCCAGAATTGAGGAAGCCGATCTCCATCAAACCATTCGCAACGATTTCCGTCATTACGAGATCGATCACTTCTCGCTCGGAGATGGACCGATCCAACACCTTAAGCTCAGCTAATCGGCGATTGACCGCTCCCGCCTGTGCGACAGCTAGCGCGGATGCGGCCAGACTCTGATCTCCCTGCATCCTTTGTTTCCTCTCATTGAGGCCGCCATCCCGAGAATTTATCGCATTGTTCGTTACAACGGTATGGGCACTTTTCTGGAACCTGGATCAGATCAACTCACCGAAAATTACATGGGCCGCCAATGCGTCAACATGTTCCTTCACACACAGCTGACCGGCGCTTTCTCGACGTTAGCAAAAAATCTTCTTGCGGAGCGAGAGGAGCGCGAAATAGAGGACGGTCCAAAGCCAGAAAGAGCCGGTAGCAGAACAAGTGCTTTATTCAGCCAGCAAAAATGAATTCATTCGACCTGTGGGTCGCGGATTTCCTTGAAGTGACCATTGCGGATCAGGTAGCGGACCGCACCGTAAGGTACAAACCGGGCTGAGTCCTGACAGTTTAGACCGGGTTGATTCCTGACAGGTCAAAGTCATCGCTCGATTCGAGGAGACGAGCGATGCCTTTCAAGGAGACCTGTCCTATGGAAGAGCGTATCGCGTTGTTGCGGGAGTACGAGACGGGCGTTTTCACGGTCAGCGAGTTGTGCCGGCGGCAGGGCATTAGCCGTGAGACGTTCTACGTTTGGAAGCGGCGCCGGGAG
>DATFQQ010000480.1:0-16839 GCA_035264195.1 Candidatus Sulfotelmatobacter sp.
AGTAGCCGCCCAGCTGTTCTTTCGTTTCCGCGAAGGGGCCGTCGGTGACCAACTTCTTGCCTTCGCGCACCCTGACGGTGGTGGCCTTGGAAGTCAGGTCGAGGCGATTTCCGCCGACATACTGGCCATTCGCCCTCAAGCTGTTGGCAAGTTCCATGTACTCGCCGAAGATCTTCTTCTGTTCCGCCTCGCTTCGTCCTTCAAGTTGGTTCTCGTTGGCATAAATCAGCAGCAGATATTGCATATGGTTGGCCTCCTTTTGGCCTTTCATTGGGTAATCGAACGAGGTTTGCGTTTTCGACATCCGATTTGTAAAAAAGTTTTCCTCAGTCCACGCTGTTTTGAGGAGATATGTTTAGATAGAGATCGATGAAATATTGTCGATTTGAGTTTAATGGACAACCGCAGTACGGATTAGTCGAGTCGGTCGCTGGACGGGACTCGATCGTGCGGATTCTACTTACTCCTCCGGAAGAAGCCGATGGAGATATGGAAGGATTGCGCTCGCGCCGGATCGAGGCGATTCCGCTGGAACAGGCCGCATTGCTGCCTCCCGTACGCCCTTCAAAAATCGTGTGCATCGGGCGAAACTATCGCGAGCATGCGGCCGAGTTGGGTCACGAGGTGCCGAAAGAGCCGCTGATATTCTTAAAGGCAACGTCCGCCCTGCTATCGCCTGGAGCTACGGTGCGACGCCCGAAGATCTCGCAGCGCGTCGACTACGAAGGCGAGCTCGGCGTGGTGATTAGCAAGACCTGCTATCAACCCCGTTCGGATGCAGATATCCGTCAATACATCCTGGGATACACCTGCGTGAACGATGTGACGGCGCGCGATCTACAGAACACCGATGGGCAATGGTCGCGGGCGAAGGGATTCGACACGTTCTGTCCCGTAGGCCCGGTGGTTACGGATGAGATCGATCCGTGGGCTGGGATCGGCGTGCAAACGAAGGTCAACGGAGAGATCAAGCAGAACGGCAACACCCGCGATTTCATCTTTAATCTTGAAGTCGTCATCCGCCACATCGCCCAGGCAATGACTCTCTTCCCTGGAGACTTGATTCCGAGCGGAACGCCATCTGGAGTCGGCCCGGTTGTCGCGGGTGATCGGATGGAAGTGACTGTCGAGGGCGTGGGGACGCTTAGCAATCCGGTAGCGGATGAGTAATTGAAGTCGTAAACTCACGGTGACATTCCGCCTCGAGCTGGAGGTGAAAGATGACACCTGGGGCCCGGTCGCTCTGTCTCTCAACATTCCTCGTTCTCCATGCCTTCACGAGTTACTGGACTCCGTCGGGCGCGGTTGGACCGCAAAAAGCTCAAATCACGATTCTGTATGATGCGTTTGGTCAGGCCAGACAGATGCAGAAGGATTGGGGTTATGCTGCCCTGATCGAATTTGGCGGAAAGCGCATTCTCTTCGATACCGGGAACAATCCGGAAACACTAGCCCACAATGCTCAGGTTAAGGGCGTCGACCTGTCGCGGCTCGATTTCGTGGTGATGTCCCATCGCCACGGCGATCATATGGGAGGACTCTCGTTCGTCCTGAAAATAAATCCGAGAGTAAAGATTTATGCGCCCAAGGAAGGGTTCGGTGTTTATGGCGGTGATTTGCCGGGATCCTTCTACCGCAGAGACTCCACATTGCCGACCGAACAGCGCTACTTTGATGGAGCGGCGCCAGAGATCATGCACTTCGGCTCAGCATGGCCGGGAGCAAACTTTGAGTTAGTCGACAAGACCACTGAGATCGCGCCCAATACACATCTGATTGCCTTGGTCTCGCAGAAGCCCGGGACGCTGGAATTGAGGGAACTCTCGCTGGCGTTGGATACTCCGGATGGCATGGTGATCGTCGTGGGATGCTCACATCCAGGGATCGATCAGATTGTTGAAGCGGCGCGTGTTTTCGATCAGCGCATTCACCTTGTGACCGGCGGATTCCATCTGGTGACTGCTTCGGATCAAGATGTCGAAACGACGGTTTCCGCGTTGCACGAGAATTTTAGAGTGCATTACGTCGCTCCGGGACACTGTACCGGAGAACCAGCATTCGCGGCGCTCAAGAAAGCCTTTGGCGGCCATTACGTATACGCCGGACTCGGTACGCAGATTGTGATTGAGCCAGAAGTACGCTCAGAAATCACTGCAGCCGGAATCTCTCGCGAATAAGCCGTTGCAGGCGTGGCCTGTAGAGAAGATCGAAGGCCAGTTCTTTATCGGGGAACATGGCAAGGGCGGCGCGCTTGGCTCCGGCCGCCAGTTCTGAAGCTTCTTCGACGGTCATGTTGGGGTCCTGACCGATCACAGACATCACCATGCTGATCATGACCTGCAGGCGGCGAATCTTGCGGGCTTCCTCCTCGCGTTCGCGAACCAGATCGTTCCCCAGAGGAAATCCGTTTTCATTGACCGCGCGCTGCGAGATGTTCATAGGTTCCCCTTTTCCCCACTACTTTGGATGACGCGCTCCACCCCGGCGTTGCGCCGTGATTACGGCCATTCTGCCCGAATTGCACGAGAAAACAACTCCCCAAAGGTGCCCGTTGAGGTTCGTGCCGTTCGTTACCAAACCCGAAAATCGAAGACGTGCATTCTGCGGAAGATAGCGGCTGACGGGCTTCGAGGAGAGTAAAATCTTTAACGTCACCCTTTGCTCGGTTTTGAATTCCAACTGGAGGTACCATGGTAGACCCTATTGATTCATCGGCGAACACACAGCCTCGGCCCGATCCCAACGAAAAGTTGGTGAAAGTGTTCGACTCTGAACTGGAGTCGGAGGCGATGATCGTCAAGGGTCTGCTGGAGTCGGCGGGAATCGACAGCGACCTTACGGCAGCGTCGATGGTGCAGGATACTTTTCCCGGTCTCGGTGGAATGATCATTCTGGTGAGGCAGGCGGATGCCGACGCCGCGCAGAAGCTGATTGCGGAGCGTCAGCAATTACCGGAACCCGATGACGAGACCGCCGAGATTGAAATTATGGAAGACCCGTCAAAAAAGGCGTGACCGAGCGCCCATCGAGATAGAACGTGACCGCACCATCGAGGTCTGTGCGATAGACACGGCTTCCCGAATCAGTCAGGCGCTGAAGAGTTTCCATCCGGGGCAAGCCAAACGAATTTCCTGATCCCACCGAGATGACCGCATAAGCGGGCTTCACCGAATCGAGAAGCTCGGCAGTGGTTGCGGTGGCACTACCATGATGCCCCACTTTTAACAAGGTCGCCGTCGGATGATGGAGAGCCGCGATACGGCGTTCCACCTGTTTTTCAGCGTCACCCTCCAGAAGAACCGAGGTCTCTCCGTTGGCCAGCCGCATGACGAGCGAGTCATTGTTCTGAGGCCCGGCGGCGACCGGCCAATCTCGTGGTGGAAACAGAACCTCAGTACGGACTCCTCCGAAGTCGAATACGTCGCCCTCCCAATGATGGACCACATCGATCCCCAGATCGTGAGCTGTGGAGACGACATTTTTGAGAGCGTAGCTAGGCGGTTCCAGCCCCAACCACAATTCTTTCGGACGAAAATTCTTTAACACGGCAATCATGCCGCCGATGTGGTCAGAGTGTCCGTGAGTGATCGCGACGGCGTCGAGTCGAGAGATGCCGCGTGACCACAGATACGGCGAGACGACGTCTTCGCCGAAGTCAAGTTGCGATCCTCCGGGCCCGATGGGGCCTCCCGCGTCGATCAAGAGAGTTCGGCCTTGCGGCGTAACCAGCAAAAGCGAATCACCCTCCCCGACATCGATGGATGTGACCTCTAGCGTATCGGGGTGTGTAAGCGGCTGAGGCCGCAGAAAGGCGAGAGCGAGCGATGACAGGAGAAGCGTTGTGAATCCGGCGAAAGTAAGGATGGCGCGCTTGCGTGCAGTCGACAACGCAATGATCAGCGCTGCCGCCGCTAACGTGCTCAACAGTAACGAAGGCATGGCAACACGCAGATCGGCAAGGCGCAGGCCGCCGAGTCCGCGAACTGTGCCCGTGATGCAGCTGAGGGCCACACTGGTCACGATGGCCGGAAGTTTCGCAAAGATTGGCCCAACATATCCGACGCCAAGAGCCGCAACGGCAGCCGGCATCATGAGTTGGGTCATCGGAACAACCACGAGATTCGCCGGAAGTCCGATTGTGGTGGCGCGGTGAAAGTAGCAGGCCATCGGGAGGGCCAGCCCCATCTGCATAACCGCGGAGATGAAAACTAGTTCCAAAGCTGATAGCACGAAGCGAATTGGGGCGCGAACCGAGCGATCGGCCCACTGCCTGGGCGCGAAGAGCGAGAGGCGAGAAGCAATCAACTGTAGGTCCAGGCGGAACTGTGCTACCGCTGGTGGCAGAGACACCGCGAAGTCTGGCGAATCCCAATTGGCCAGAGCCAATCTGTAGAGTTGCGACGTACGCTCCAGGAAAGGGATACCAATTCCGGCGACAATCAGCACGCATAGAAAGGTCATCTGGAAACTCGGGCTGAACAGCTGCTGTGGATCGTAGATCAATAGTCCCAGGGCGGCGGTCCCAAGGGCGTTGAGCATGGCGCGGTCGCGGTATAGCAGGCGAGTTCCCAGGTACACGGCGCACATGAGCGTTGCGCGCCAGACCGGCGCGCCGACTTCGGTGATGAATGCGTAGCCGACACAGAAACCAACGGTCGCCAGAGTGGCGGGAATCTCGGAGAGGCGCAGGCGCCGCAGAGTCCAGAAAACGACGAAAGCTAGAATGCTGATGTTCATCCCCGAGACGACGAGAACGTGGTAGGTACCGGAGCGCTGAAAGTCGACACGCGTATCTCGATCGATGAAAGCTTCGTCCCCGATAACCATCGCGTCGAGCAGAGCGGCTTCGCGCGGCGGCCATAGGGCGTGTACTTTTTCCAACACGCTGTGATGCATCCGGCTTCGCCAGAGCATAATTTTGTTTCCCGCGAATCCAGGCAGGAGTTCGACGTTCTCGAGCTTTGCAGAACCCAGCGCGGCAATGCCGTGATCGGCCAGGTAAGCCCGATAGTCAAAAGCGCCCGGATTTCGAAAGTTGCGTGGCGGCCTGAGCTTCGCCGATACGCGCAGGCGTTCGCCGTAGTGAAAGACGTGGGTCTCGTCTTTCGATGCTGTGGCAGTGAGCGGATCCTTAGACGCCATGCGCGGGCTGTAGATGTTCAGCCGGATCCCAGAATGCACCGGAACGGTTTCGCCGCTTGCGGTTCGAATCTGCTCGGCTTCTACGTCGATGGATTGCCGAGTCTCGCCGAAGTCGTTTGGATGCACGCGTCCATCTCTGGTCACGTGGCCGGTGACTGATAGTTCCTGACGATCTGCATATGGCAAGATTGTGATATCGAGTCGTTCTTTGCTCGCTCGGAGCTGAATGTGGAGTGCACCCGCGAGGAAGAACGATCCTAAAGCGAGCAACCACGCCGAGCGGGCGCGGCGCACGCTGAAGTAAGCCGCGGCAACAACGAATGTGCCCAGGCTGAGGAACCACCAGGAAGTCGGCCGCCACTCGTATTTGCCAAAGATGATTCCAAGACCGTAGACGCATGCGGCCCAAAGCATCGGCTGGCGCGAGGCTTTGAAGTAAAAGGCGGCCGGACCCGTGGATGACGGAGGCGAGATCATGATCGCGAGTTTCGCGGCTCATGAATGGCTGCCATCACAGGTCTGGCAAACGCAGGACTATCGAGCCAGGTGCACAACCGTTTCCAGGTGATAGGTCTGCGGAAATAGATCCACCAGGTGCATCTGCTGGATTCGATAGCCTGAGCCCAGCAGGATGACGAGATCACGGGACAGCGTGACCGGATCGCAGGAGACATAAATAACGCGTGGCGCGCCCAAGGTCACTAACATCCGCGCCACGCGTTCTCCCAGGCCAACTCGAGGCGGGTCCACCACCGCCAGGTCGGGCTTATATAAAGTATGATGGAGGACTGTGCCCTTCCCGAACCGCCCCGTCTTCTCCACTCCAGCCAGGTACTGCTCCGTGGTGGCCTGTACAGCAACTCCATTCGAAGGCAGATTATAGGAAAGATCGGCGGAGGAAGTCTGTGACGACTCAACAGAAAAGATGTGACGAATATCACATAGGGCTGTGGAAAACAGCCCGACCCCCGCATAAAGGTCGATCCCCACTTCGCCGGACTGGCCCTCGGTGACGATCTTCACCAGTTCGTCGGTGAGATAGCGGTTGGTTTGGAAAAAGGATCCGGCGCTCACGCGGTAGGTGAATTTCTCGGTCTGATAGCTGAGATGGTCGGCTCCTGCGCGAACCAGCTTCTCCTGCGTCTTGGAAGAACCCTTGGTTGTTTCGCGGAACACCACCACTCCGACGATCCCAGACATCGCAGCAGCAAACTCTTCGGCCCATTCGCGAAGGGCCGCGCGTTTGGCATCTGTGGCGGTTGAAACCTCGATCAGCATCCGGCTGTCATCTGCATTCGCGAAGAACTCCACTTCGCTCACACCCTTTGGCACTCTGCCTTCGCGGCCGCTCTGCCAGAGCTTTGCAATACCTTTGTTAATTAAGGGAGAACTGATCGGGCACTCCTCGACGTCGAGCAGTTCATGCGACGCTGCCTTGAAATATCCGGCCTTGAAAGTCGGAGCCGCCTGAACCTGCAGACGCGAGCGATTGCGATAGTTCCACGGTGGCGAGGGATGAACTTGTAAATCGACAGGCAGCTCAAGTTTCGCCGTGCGGCGCAACGTCTCTCGCAGGATTTCTTGTTTGATCTCTAGTTGATGCTCGTAGCCTGCGTGCTGGTAGTGGCATCCTCCGCATCGGGAGAAATACGGGCACGCAGCCGGAATGCGGTACGGTGAAGCCTCGACGATTGACTTTGCATGGCAGCGGGCAAAGCCGGGCTTCTGCTCAGTGATGGCGGCTTCGACGTTTTCTCCGGCGAGAACAAAAGGAACGAACGCCGCTTTGCCGGGTCCATGCTCATCGGCGGGTAGGCGGGCAAAGCCGTCGCCGCCATAGATCATCTTTTCGATTTCGAGGAGCAAGTCTTGATTCTAAACGAGCGTTTCAGAGAGCTCGTCCGGAAGCAGCTCCGGAGGCCCATGCCCACTGGAAGTTGAAGCCGCCGAGGTGGCCGGTGACGTCGACCACTTCGCCAATGAAGTAGAGTCCGGGCACGTTGCGGCATTCCATTGTTTTGGCGGAAAGCTCATCGGTATCGACGCCGCCGGCCGTCACCTCGGCCTTCTCAAATCCTTCAGTGCCGTCAGGAGTCAGAGTCCAGGAATGCAATTGCTGCTCGAAGTCTTCGAGTGCTGCATTCGTCCACGATTTCGGCGAGTGAAGTTCAAGCCAGCGGTCGGCCAGACGATTCGACAGAACCTTTCTCAATTCGGACTTCAAAGCGGATGCAGTGCGAGGCATTGTCGGATTGTCGAATATAGAAGTGACCGTATGCTCGGGCGCCAAGTCAATCCTGATTGGCTGGGACTTGTTCCAGTAAGACGAGATTTGCAGAATTGACGGCCCGCTGAGCCCACGATGAGTAATGAGCATTTTCTCGCGGAACTGTTGCCCGTCGCAGGACGCGATAACATCCGCAGAAACTCCGGACAAGTTGCAGTACTGAGAACGGTCGGAGTCGCCCAAAACAAAAGGAACCAGCCCGGGCCGCGGCTCCTGAATCTTCAGTCCGAATTGCCGCGCCAGATCGTAGCCGAACGAAGTAGCACCAATCTTCGGAATAGAGAGACCGCCGGTAGCAACCACCAACGCAGGAGCGTGGAACTCGTCGTTGATTGATCGCAGGATGAATCGATCAGTGCGCCGAACTTCCTGAACCCTTGTGTTCAGAAAGACGGTCACGTTTGACTCTCGGCATTCCTGTTCCAGCATGGCCAAGATGTCGCGTGCCGAGCGATCGCAGAATAACTGTCCCAGTGTCTTCTCGTGATAAGGGATTTGATGCTTTTCGACCAACGCGATGAAGTCAGCCGGCGTGTATCGAGCGAGAGCCGACTTGGCAAAGTGCGGATTGGCAGACAGGAAATTCTCGGGTTGGCAATGAATGTTCGTGAAGTTGCATCGTCCTCCACCGGAGATCAGGATCTTTTTCCCGAGACGATCAGCGTGTTCGATAACCGCCACGCGTCGTCCGCGCTTGCCGGCTTCGATGGCGCACATCAGGCCGGCCGCGCCACCTCCGAGAATCAGTGCGTCAAATGACTGTGTCACCGGCGATCACATGTAGAACAAGCTGAGGCGCGGCAGGTCGTATTTTTCAAGCAGCCGCTTCTGAATGTATTGCTTCTGCAATTGATCAATCTGGGGCCCCGACATCTTTCGCCGATAAGGAGCGAGTTCGCGATCAGACTCCGCGCGAATGGCGACGACTTCCTCATCGGACGTGGAAGTCAGCAGGATCGCGAAGAGTTTTTCTTCCAGAACGGTGAGTCGGCGCTCCAAGTCTTCCAGCCGCGGTGTCTTCTTGCCGGCGTCGTCTGCGAGTTCCCGTAGTGTTTTAGCCGTTTCGCGGACAAAGGCAAGAATTGCTCCGTGAGAAACCTTTGCAGCCGTGAGCGTCTCGGCGTTCTTGCGAAGAAAGGCTGCGATGACGTCCGCCTCGAATCCCTGGTTGCGGCGATCCTTCGGAGGATCAGGGCTGGCGCCGATCGCTGCTTCTTTCATATCTTCGGCAGCGGCCAGCACTTCCTGCGAGCAGTAAGCGAGGCTGTTCACTTTCTTGGTCTTGGAGGGCTTCTGGTCGTAGTGATCGAAGGCCGCATCGATGCCGCGCAGTACGGCCTCCAGGGGCAATCCAGCCTCCTTCCACGTCTCGATCAGGGCCCAATCGAGAGTGGAGAGCAGCAGACCTCCACCGCGGCGCTGGAGGTAACGATCCTCAATTTCAGTGAAGTAGTTGAAGTAGTTTTCCACGGCAGGTTAGCGGGACGAGCGGGAAGACGTCGTTGTGGCGCCATCTCCATTGGCAGATTTTGCCGATCCCGGTTTGGCTTGAGCCTTCGTTGCAGACTTGGACGCTGGCTTTGCGGGTGTATCGCGTCGGCCGGTGGCATTGCGCTCCCAGATAATACGCAGCCCTTCCAGGGTCAGGAACTCGTCGACGCTCTTGATGTACTTCGACCCATTTCCGATCATCGGTCCGAGTCCGCCTGTGGCAAGTACCTGCGTGTCTTTGCCAAGCTCATCGAGGAGGCGTTCGAGGATGCCATCTACAAGGCCGAGGTATCCGTAGTAGAGGCCCGACTGCAAACTACCAACAGTGTTCGATCCGATCACGCGCCCCGGCTTGCGGATCTCGACGCGCGGCAAGCGCGCCGTACGCTCAAAGAGTGCGTCGGCGGAAATGCCAATTCCAGGGCAGATCACGCCGCCGAGATATTCTCCCTTTGCCGAGACGCAATCGAATGTTGTTGCTGTGCCGAAGTCCACGATGACGCACGGACCGCCGTACTTGTCGAAGGCGGCGACACCATTCACGATTCGGTCAGCACCGACTTCTGCTGGATTGTCGTAGTGTACGGGCATGCCGGTCTTCACGCCGGGCTCAATGAAGAGCGGCTTCAGATTGAAATAGCGTTCGCAGACCTGACGCAGCACAGGATCCAGCGGCGGAACAACCGACGAGACCACGATTCCATGAATGCCCTTGGATTCCAGCCCAGCCATTGAGAAAAGATTTCGGAACAGTACCCCGTACTCATCGACGGTGCTCCTCCGGGAAGTGGCCACGCGCCAATTCGCAAGCAGACGTTTGAATTGTGCCGGCTCATCGTCGTCCGGCTCCGGATGAACCTTGGCCACTCGGGCGAAAACGCCCAAAACCGTATTCGTATTGCCTACATCAATGACGAGAAGCATGAGTCAACCAGCTGTCAGCACTCAGCATTCAGCCATGACAGAGTGGTGATGGCGAAATGCTTGGGTTTCACTGAATGCATCGCTATCTTTCTCTCACCGTCCCGCTCAGAACCGTATGCAGTCCGTGCAACGTTCGTACCTGCAGAAAACCGCGCGGATCCAGTCCTTCTGTCGTTCCTTCGAAGGCGGATCCGTTCTCTTCAATGCGCACTTTCTTTCCAAAGACCCATGACGACTTCTCCGCAAACCTCTGCAGAATCGAGCTGCGCACGTCCGGATCCTCCACCAGTTGCCGATACTCGCGGTCCAGTGATTTTAACAAAGCGGCGACCAACTCCACGCGCGACCACTCGCTGCCAGTAACGAGCCGCAGCGAGGTAGCTTGCAGGTCCTTCGGAAAACTCGCCTGATTTACATTGATGCCGATGCCCACGACGATGTAGCGGACGCGAGTTGCTTCAGCATTCATCTCGGTGAGAATGCCACAGACTTTCTTGCCGCTAATCAGGACATCGTTCGGCCATTTCAGATCAGGATCCACACGGGAGTCCACCTGTTGAATAGCGGCATGCACAGCCAGGCCTGAGGCCAGCGAGAGAGCCAGCACGTCGGATGGGGGCATTGCCGGTCGCAGCACAGCCGAACAGTAAATTCCGGTCGAGCGCGGAGACTGCCAGGAATTGGCGGCCCTTCCTCGGCCGGCAGTCTGTTCTTCCGCCAGGAAGACCGCCCCTTCGGGTGCGCCATCCGCTGCGGCGGCCATCGCCGCAGTGTTGGTTGAGCCGATCTTGTAGAAGTGATGCAGATGCGCATCGAAGATTGTGCCGCGCAGCAGCGACCGCAAAATCTCGGGCAGCAGGAGATCGGGCACTGAACGAAGTTGATATCCGGTGGCTGGATGCCCCGCGACGTCCACCCCCAGGCTGCGCAATTGCTGGATCAAGCGCCAGACTTCAGAGCGGCTCGAAGAAATCTCATCCGCAATCTTTGTTCCGCTGACCACTACAGTAGCGTGCTCCATGAGTAGGCGCACGATGCGGCCGAGGCGAAGGTCGGTGGGCTGCGGCGCGAGGACCGCAGCCCCGGATTTCTGTTTGCGAATTGTGGCGACCCGGGCGATGCCGAGATTATCCGCGAATCCCAGCGAAACAACAAATGCCCGATCTACTGCGCCGTTTCGGTGAACGTAACCACAGGATGCCCAAGGGCGTATTGCCCTTCTGCGCTCACATGCACGGTTTGCGCCGTCGAAGGAAGCGTCAGCACCACGGTGGCATTCCCGCTTGAGTCGGTGTCGACCATCCGGCTCGAAAGTGTACCTGCCGAAGCCGTGAAGAAAACGGTGCCTCCGGCGGCGCTGCCTCCCGACTGTCCCGGGTT
Organism: Candidatus Sulfotelmatobacter sp.; assembly: GCA_035264195.1. Classification (GTDB taxonomy): domain Bacteria; phylum Acidobacteriota; class Terriglobia; order Terriglobales; family Acidobacteriaceae; genus Sulfotelmatobacter. The sequence goes on from DATFQQ010000480.1 coordinate 11,225, forward strand.
GAGCGTGACGCCGAGAGTCAGCTGACTTCCAGCCTTGCCTTTCTGTTTATCGCCAGCCTTCGTGAGTGTGGCCGGAGGGTTCCCAACCAGAATGTAACCGCCCTGTTGTTGTGCGATGCCATTGGTGTCGGTGCTAGGCACGCTGTAGTGATAGAAGCCGGGGGTGTTCGTCGCAGTCACGGTAATCTTGCCGTTGTGACCCTTGCTCAAGGTCGGCTGCGTGACGGTCACGCTGATCCCTGGGTCGGAAGTTGGTGTCCCGAGAGTCACGGTAGCTGATCCCGATGTCACCTTAGGCTGCAACGTTACTTTGCTGCCTGACGCGAGTTGGATCGTGTCGGGATTGAGATCCCACTCTGCACCCGGTAATTGCGTGCTGCCGCTGATCACCAGCATCGTCGCAGAATAGGGCACGAAGCTGATGCTTGAGGACCAGTTCGTCGTTTGTGAAGCCACGATTCGCGTGGGATTCGCCGACGACAACGTGTATGACCTCACTTGCTTCGGAGTGAATCCATTGAACGCGAACGTTACTTGATTCGTGTTCGACGGATCTTTGTTCAGCACGAGGACCGTCATCTGCGTTCCCGTAGGATTGAGCGCCGCGTAGCTGCTGAAGAGATTCGGATCGCCGTTGTTCGTATCTGAAACAGAAGTGGTTCCGAAGCTGTGAAGCACTCCGTCGTAGTTGGTAAAGAGTTTCAGCGCGAGATAGTTCGGATTGGTTGGCACAGGTGCGACCCAGCGCGAGGCCAGATACATGCGTTCACGGCCGAGGATGCCGTAGGCGTCAGCATCTCCCAGGGCCGTGGAAAAGTCCGACTCACCGGCGAAAGGTGCGCTCCACTCGGTAAAGCTGACGGGCGTACCGGGATAAATCATGTTGGCCATGGCGCGCATCCGCGGAATGCGGAAGGGGATCGTCTTATTCGGCTGAATGAAGGTCGCCCAGTTCTGATTGATTGAGCCCGATTCGCTGACGTACGTGGGATCCCAGTAGTCGCGGTAAATGCGTGCAGCCAGAGCTTGCTTCTGTGCCTGCGTCCATGTGGAGGTATCAGGACCATCGGGATAGGCATGAACGTCAAGAATATCGACCGATCGCGTCTTCGCGATTTTGTCTTCCCAGTACACTTCGTTCAGCCACCACGGCAGCAGATCGACTCCAGCGTGTGCGCCTTTGTCGTTGCCATTGGCGCCATTCCAGTAAAACCACCAGCAGCAACTCACCGGGCCAAGTCGAATCGCCTTCGGATCCCAGGCTCTCATGTTGCGAGCTTCAGTGACGAACGTGTCGCGCATTTCGGAGTATGCCGTCGGATTCGGATGTACATCGCGATGTGTGCCGCCCCAGATGTCGATCTCGTTATCCATGTCGTAGAAGTGAGGAGCAGAACCGAACGCCGTCGCGAGGGCTGCTGACCACTGATTGCGATACACGCTGCCCGCAGGATCTTTTATCCCGGGCTGATCGAGCAGAGGAACGTTGGCGTCGTTTGGATTCGCCGTGAGAGTGGTAGCGCAATCGGTCTTCAGGCCATTTCCCGCGTCGGTGTTAAACGGATCGGCCGAGCACTGCGAGCCGTACTTCGCGACCGAGAAACTCCAGTGGCCGTTCGTTCCATTCTCGGCAGTGTTCGCGACCCAGGGCAGCATGACCATTGTCATCAGGGGATGGCTGCCTGCATTTTTCACATCGTTGATGAACTTGGCTGAGTCACCGTCCCCGATCTCGGTGTAATTGAAATCCTCAAAGTACCAGTCGTTAGCGGCGTTGTAGGTGAAGAGCTTCCAGTTGTAGCGCGAAGTGGCGTTGCCGCCCCATCGCACGACGCTAAGGCCGCTATCCGTGATGGTCGGCGCATCCTGCGGATATGCGCCTCCATAAACATACGGACTGATCGCATGGCGATTGCTTAGTGCGTCGACCGTGACATTGATGTTGACTGTGGTCGGGGCTGCATCGGAGTCCGAAGGCGCTGACGATTGCTGAGAGGGCGCTGACGGCGAACGCCCACTAGTTTCCGGGCCAGCTGCAAACGATGCGCTGACTGTAAAGGCAAACAGGGTGACTGCGAGGTAGCGGGGGGAGAGAAACATAAACGGAAGGACCTCCGGTTGGCCAGTCTAGCGTCCCCAGGCGAGACTCGGCGCACAGAAGTACATTTGTTCGGAAATCCGAAAACTCTTTCGAGAATTAATACCACGTGTAAAACGCGGTTCAGGCGGGAACCACGCGCATGCTCATGTCGACCGCGTGGGTGGAGTGCGTCAGCAGGCCGACCGAAATGAAGTCGACACCAGTGTCGGCGTAGGCACGCACGTTCTCCAGGCGAATGCCGCCCGAGCACTCAATGGGGATTCGCGCTCCCGACGCAGCCACGCGATGCTGCGAGCAGCGCTCGACGGCATGCTTCACGTCTTCAGCAGTCATGTTGTCGAGGAGAATGGCTTCCGCGCCGTTGGCCAGCGCCTCTTCGAGGTCGTTCAAATTTCGTACCTCGACTTCGATGGGTTGCGATCCGCGACGGTTGCGGTGTGCGCGTTCGAGCGCAGAAGCGATTCCCCCAGCCAGAGAGATGTGGTTGTTCTTGATGAGGACTCCGTCAGAAAGATCGAGGCGATGATTTTGTCCTCCGCCGCAGCGCACGGCGTACTTGTCGACCGCACGGAGCCCCGGCGCCGTTTTGCGCGTGTCGAGAATGCGGGCATGAGTTCCAGAGACGGCCTCCACAAACTTCCGCGTGAAGGTAGCGATACCACTCATACGCTGCAGAAAATTCAGGATCACACGCTCGCAGGAAAGGATCACGCGCGCATTGTGGCGAATCACCGCAGCCGACTGTCCCGGACGGAGTCGGACGCCATCAAAAATCTCTGGATGTGTCGTGACCTCATAGTGGGCTGTGACCGCACCATCGAGGGCCGCGTAGACGTCAAGAATTCGTGCGACGACGCCAATACCCGCCAGAATGCATTCCTGCTTCGCAATGATGGTAGCTGCGGCGCGTTGATTGGCATCGATGCAGGCGTAGCTGGTAGCATCACGCGTCGCCTTGTCTTCGAGCAACGCATTCTCGAGAATCGCTGTAAGCCGTCTTGAGTTCCAGTCCATGTCGTAGAGACGTTGCTCGCAACGTCTTGCCGGTGCCAAAAGAGACGTAACACGCTACGTCTCTACATCACTGGCATCCGATTTCTTTCAGTTTGCTAAGCGTCTTCTCTTTGAGAACCGCCAACTCCTGCTGCTGTTTCCGCAAGCCTTCGACCACGTTCTGCGGTGCTTTCGCCAGGAAGTTCTCGTTACCAAGCTGTCTCTGCCCGTTGGCAATCCCTTTTTCAAACTTCTCCAGTTCCTTCTTCAGCCGCTCGCATTCCGAGGCGACATCAATCTTACGCTCATAGAGAACGTGGACATCGAAGCGGGCCGTGCTGCGTGCCCCAGCGACTTTCGCCAAAGAGCTTTCGACAAAAGCAATCTTCTCGACGGTGGCCAGGCGCTCAATCGCTCCGCGATTGTGATCGATCATCCGCCGAATCTCAGGTTCGTGCGCGAAAACTTCGATCGGAACCTTTACTTTGGGTTCTACTTTCAATTCCGCGCGCAGATTGCGAATGCTGACAATCAGATCCTGCAAGATCGCCATCTCCGTCTCGGCTGCGAGATCGAATTGCTTTTCGTCTGCTTGCGGGAAAGGCGCCAGCGCAATGGACTTCAACGCAGGCTTGCCCTCATACATCGCCTGCCAGATCTCTTCCGTGATGAACGGCATGACCGGATGCAGCAGCCGCAGCGCTGCATCGAAAAGACTGACGAGATTCGCGCATGCAACCTGCGCGGCACTCTTGTCTCCGCGTTCTTCAAAATTCAGGCGCGGCTTGATCAACTCCAGATACCAATCGCAGAACTCGCCCCAGAAAAAGTCGTAGATGCTATTGGCCGCCTCGTGAAAGCGGTAAGTCGTTAGGGCATCGTTGACATTCGCCGCAACACGATTGAAGCGCGAAAGAATCCACCGATCTTCAAGAGTCTTGGCCTGGAATCCTGCAATCCCCGTGTGGGGCGGACACTCCTGTCCGCCAACGGGCCGCAATCCCGGCTGAATGCGTTCCACGTTCATGAACATGAACCGCGCCGCATTCCAGATCTTGTTCGCAAATGCCCGATACCCGTCGGTCCGGCTCTCATTGAAGGCGATGTCAGTGCCCGGAGCAGCCATGGCCGCGAGAGTGAATCGAGTCGCATCAGTACCGAAGCGGTTGATCACCTCCAGCGGGTCGACAACGTTCCCCTTGGTCTTCGACATTTTCTGCCGCTCGGCGTCGCGGACCAGCGCGTGAATATACACCTCGCGGAATGGAACGCTGTCATTTTTCTTGTCAGCCCAACCGCTGGCCTTCTTGATCGCCGGATCCTGCTCGTGCCCCTGCATGAAGTGGCATCCGAACATGATCATGCGCGCGACCCAGAAGAAAAGAATCTCGTACGCCGTGATCAACAGCGTCGTCGGATAGAAAACCGCCTGATCTCGAGTTTTCTCCGGCCAGCCAAGCGTCGTGAAGGGCAGCAATCCCGACGAGAACCAGGTGTCAAGAACGTCCGGAACCTGCTCCAGATTCGTGCCGCCGCATTTTGTGCACTTCGTCGGGGTTTCGCGTGCGACGATGACATCATTACAGCCCTTACAAGTCCACGCGGGAATGCGATGTCCCCACCACAACTGCCGCGAGACGCACCAGTCGTGGATGTTGTACATCCAGTTCAGATAAATCGTGCGGTAGTTTTCCGGAACGATAGTGATCTCGCCGCTCTCAGCGGCATCGATCGCACGATCGGCCAGCGGTTTGATCTTGATGAACCACTGCTCCGAGAGCCGCGGCTCGATGACGGTCCCGCAGCGATCGCACTTGCCGATCGCGAGCGCATAATCCTTTTCTGCGACCAGAAATCCCTGATCCCGGAGATCGTGCAGCACGCGCTTACGCGCTTCGAACCGGTCAAGTCCGGCGTAAGCGCCCGCGTTCTGATTCATGTGCGCGCGCGAGTCCATGATGTTGATCTGCTCGAGATTGTGCCGTAGACCAGCCTGAAAATCGTTTGGATCGTGCGCCGGAGTGACCTTTACCGCACCAGTGCCAAACTCGGGCTGCGCGAGTTCGTCGGTGATGATCGGAATCTCGCGATTCATCAACGGCAGGAGAACTTTCTTGCCGTGCAGATGCTTGTAGCGTTCGTCCTTGGCATTGACTGCGATCGCCGTGTCGCCCAGCATCGTCTCAGGACGCGTTGTTGCGACCGTGATGAACTCGCTGCTGCCGATCACCGGATAGCGAATCTCCCACAGCTTGCCCGGAACATCTTCGTGCTTGACTTCGAGATCGGATATCGCCGTCTCGTGCCACGGGCACCAGTTGACAATGTAATTGCCGCGATAGATCAGGCCTTCTTCATACAGCCGGACGAAGACCTCACGCACCGCGTGCGAGAGATTGTCGTCCATCGTGAAGTATTCGCGATCCCAGTCGACCGATGCGCCGAGGCGCTTCATCTGGTCGAGAATCGCTCCACCGTATTCGCGCTTCCATTCCCAGACGCGCTCGACAAACTTCTCGCG
>DATFQQ010000481.1:0-5678 GCA_035264195.1 Candidatus Sulfotelmatobacter sp.
TGGTACCGACACCATGGTCTTGTCGAAAGCAAAGATTCCCGAAATGTTTTTACGTGGTGCCGGAGTGCCAGAACCACTCATTCTCCAAGTAAAGTCCTTAAAAGGATATGAGTTCTATTCGTGCTTTATCAGCTATGCGAGTGCGGATGACAAGTTTGTGCGGCGGTTGTACGCGGATCTGCAGAGCAATCATGTCCGCTGTTGGTATGCGCCAGAAGATCTGAAGGCAGGAGACGAATTTCGACAGAGAATCGATGAAGAGATTTTTGGGCGGGACAAGTTGCTGCTCGTGTTGACGGAGCATTCGCTAAAAAGTCCGTGGGTAAAGAAAGAAGTGGAGACCGCGTTCGAAAAAGAGCAAAAGCAGAAACGGACAGTTCTATTTCCCATTCAATTGGACGACGCCGTGTTGGAGGCTACTGAGGCGTGGGCAGGGGACATACGCCGAATGCGGCACATCGGGGACTTTCGCGGCTGGAAGAATCGCAACAAATATCAGACCGCCTTTAGGCGGTTACTGCATGACTTGAAGTCTGAAGTCGCAAAGGGATAGAGGACGGAAGTCCACACCAACGAACGTGTTCTTTGGCCTGAGACCCGGGCACGGCGGGCTGTGCCGAGTAGGCATTGGCTGCACTGTTCGGGTGAATCCGCAGAAGTCGGCTTCGAGGACTCGAAGCCCGTTTCTGGCCACCTAAAGGCCCTTGTCCGGCAATCCCCACACTGGAAGTTACGAGATCGAGGAGTGGCGAGTTGGAGAGGAGAATTGGGCAACGATCGGTTGCGGACGGGCCCCGACAAAGGGGCGAACCAAGAAATTAGGAATCGGCAGTCGCAGGGAGAGGGGGGAGCGGCCTGGCGATGAATGGTATTAACAAGGATGATGTAGTCGCGCGCCCGATCCTCGGCGGAATCCACCACGAATATAACTGGAAGCGAGTGGCAGCATGAAAGGTCTCTTGAGTGTCGGTCAGTCGATTCCAATCACGCAGGCCATTTTTGCGCACTACAGCCTCACCATACGCGGCATGAGTTTGCATGCACCATTGGCTGTCCACTGTGGCACCCAAAGGCATGCGCAAACTCAGGCATGTTCGCGATTACGTTGTTGACGCGATAGCGGCCCAGAGAGTGCCCTTGCGTCATCACCGCTGTGCGAGCTGCTTCGGGACGCAGTTCTCCACACCACACGTTGGCGTACGACAAGAAGAAGTTCTGCAGTTCGCTGAGACCGTCGGGTGCCATGGAGTCAAGATCCAGGTTCTGCGTCTTGAGCGAGCTTTCGAGAGCACTCAACGCCAAGTGGATCCCACCGTTATCGGCAGTGTCTTCGCCCGCTGAGAGCTTGCCATCCTGTTTCACGCCAGCTCCAGCTTCGGGGACATCTTGTGTGTATTCGTCTTGAATACACTTGTCGCGCTGCTCGTAGTTGGCGGCGTCACTCACGGTCCACCAATCTTTTAGATTGCCGTCAGCATCGAACTTGCGACCTTGGTCGTCAAAGCCGTGGGTAATTTCATGGCCGATGACGGCTCCGATAGCGCCATAATTTACGGCGTCAATCTGTGTGGAGTCGAAGTACGGAGGCTGAAGCATTCCAGCCGGAAAATTGATGGTGTTGCTCTGCGAGTCTTCGTAAGCATTCACCGTTGGAGGAGTCATTCCGAATTCGTATCGATCGACTGGCTTGCCAAATTTCGCAATGCGGCGGCGCATTTCGAATTCCGCCGAGCGCTGCACGTTGCCGATGAAATCATCCCGCTTGATCTCGACCTGGTATTCGCGCCAACGATCCGGATAGCCGATCTTGTCGATTTGTGCCGACAGCTTGGCGTGGGCGAGCTTCTTCGTCTCAGGCGACATCCAATCCGCGGCATCGATGTCGCGATGCAGCGCCCCTTCGATAGCTTTCACCATTTGAAGCATGCGTTCCTTATTCTCTGCCGGGAAATACTTGGCGACGTAAGCCTGACCCACCGCCTCGCCGAGGTCGGAGTCCGCATTGAAAGAACAACGACGCCAACGCGGCTGGAGTTCCTTCAACCCGAAGAGGCGACGGCCGACGAAAGAGAAATTTTCTTGCAGGAAGGCATCACTGAGAAATGGAGCCGACGCACTCAGCAGCGAATATCGAAGATATGCACGCCAATGCTCTATCGGCTCATTCGAGATCAGCTTTTCGACTCCACGGAAGAAGTCGGGGTGAAGCACCAGGTAGCGAGAAGCCACAGGCGCGTGGATGGCGGCAAAATAGCGGCTCCAATCGAACGACGGAGTGAGAGCTTGCACCTCGGCGAGGGAAAGCTTGTGGTCCTGATTTTTCGGGTCACGACGGGCAACGATGTCCATTGCGGCTTTCGCGAGATTAGTTTCGAATGCCAGAATAGCCTTCGCGTCAGCCTCCGCTTGGACGTTTCGTTCCCCGGAGAGTTCAAGCATTTTCGCGACGTGCTCCACATAGAGGCTTCGAATTTCTTTCGACTTGTCGTCATCGTTCAGGTAGAACTCGCGCCCCGGCAGATTCATGCCAGATTGATCAAGGGTCGGCACGTTTACGCGGGCATCGTCAAAATCCGGCTGCGCATATAGACCAAACAAGATCCCGTTGTATTGTGCGTCGATAAAGTTCAAATCGGCGGGACGGATGGTCAGGTGAAGCGATGCCAGGAGCTCGGGGAGTTGTTTCTTCTGTCGCAACGCGGCGATCCTGTCTAGCTGGGGTTGAAGTGGCTTAAGACCTGCCTTATTGACCGCGCCCACATTCATGCACGCAGCGTAGTAGTCGCCAGCCTGCTGCTCTGCATTAGACCTGTTGAAGGCGGTCGCATCCTCCTCCAAGGTTTTGTGCACCGCTCCGATATTCCACAGCACAAGTTTCACCCCAGTCCCGGTGGAGGCCAGATCGCTGGTGATCGGGTTCGCTTTGATCCAGCTCTTGCAGGCGTACTGGAAGAAGTCCGTACAAGGATCAAGGGATCGATCGACCTGATTTGGATCGAAGTGATTCAAGGGCGCTTCGTTTCCCGACTCTGCCCATGCACTCGTGAGAGTGAAGGCGAGCAACAAAAGAAGCGGAGCTAAGAGAATTCGGCATATACGCATGGGGTGCCTCCATTTGGATGAGACCGCTCGTGCTTTGACGGAAACGCCGGAAAATCGTGAGGCGAAGACACGCTGAAATCCACCGCTTGTTCTTTCCTGTCCACGAGTTGCACTTGCGCGGGCACGAATGGCAGCTATGCAGGGACGAACACAGGTGACAAAACAGCTATACGCTCGTCAAAATAGCCTCGCAGTTATCCAGGCAAATCAGGCGTGCTCGGATGAAACAGCGATGTGACAAGTGCGGCCAAGCGCTGCCGTCGAACGGTGGGGCGGAAGTCGGGGACTCCGCTCGATCTCGCGGCATCTGGTCCTCGGTTCTATGGACCTCGAGTTTTGCAGTGTGGACCTTTGTTTCGTTGGCGGCTACTGCCACGATCTATGAGATGTATCGCGTAACTAGGAGTGGCCACGTGGACGTGCCCAGAATTGCGGGCATGGAGTTTAGCCAGATCCTGACTTACGCTCCTCTGACTCCATTCTTCTTTGTATTCGCCGCCCGCTATCCACTTCAGCGAGGAAACTGGCTGCGACGATCCCTCGTTCACCTCGCGGCCGGCATTCTCTTCACTGTGGCCCATCTTGCGATCAAGGCTTTCACTCCCTACGGGTATTGGGACCCAACCGTCCGCGAATGGACATCCGCGATCTGGGATCCGCATACGCACGCTCTGCGGCTGTCGTGGATGGTCGCAATACGAATGTTTTGGGGCAATGTAGTGGATGATGTGTCCGGGGCGTACATTCCAATCGCGCTGATCGCTCACGTGGTCGCGTATTACTCACGATTTAAGGAGCGCGAGATTCGTACCACGCAGTTGGAAGGGCAACTTGCGAAGGCCCATCTGCAAACACTGAAAAGCCAGCTCCAGCCGCACTTCCTTTTTAATACTTTGAATTCGATATCCGCATTAATGATGACCGACGTCGCGGCCGCAGATCGCATGATGGTCTCGTTGGGCGATCTGTTGCGCATGAGCCTGGATGAAGACGGCAGCCAAATGACGACGCTCGCTCGGGAGATCGAATTCCTGTCGGTATACCTGGAGATCGAAAGAATTCGCTTCGAGGACAAGCTTCGAATCCGGATCGATGCAGCCGCGGATTGCCTGGACGCGCAAGTGCCACATTTATTGCTTCAGCCGCTGGTAGAGAATGCGGTGAAGCACGGAATTTCCAAGGTCTCCAAGGCCGGAGAGGTCGAAATCGTTGCGAAACGCGACGGCGATCACCTGCAAATTTTTATTCGTGACAGCGGTCCCGGCCTAAGTGTTCCAATTGACTGGACTGCGAATTCCGGGCTTGGCCTGAGGATCACAAAGGAAAGACTGTCTACTCTGTACGGCAGCGGGCAGGCGTTTGAGATTCGGAATGGGACAGAAGGCGGCGTGCAAGTATCGGTGCGGATTCCATTTGCAGTTATTCCGCCTTCAACTTCGGTCAGCATGGAAGCGATCGAGGGACCGCACATGATGAGCATGCGGGTAGAACAACTATGATCATTCCAATTTTGCGCACGATCATTGCAGATGACGAAGCCCTTGCGCGTAAGAAGTTGCGAGTCCTTCTTGGGGCAGAGTCGGGCGTGCATGTCGTCGCCGAGTGTCAGAGTGGGAAGCAAACCGTAGAAGCTGTGTTGTCGCAGCGTCCAGACTTGCTGCTTCTCGATATACAGTTGCCTGACCTGGACGGATTTCAGGTGCTGGAACAGATTCCTTCGGAACATTTGCCAATCGTGATCTTCACCACGGCGTTTGACCAATACGCGATTCGCGCTTTTGAGTCACAGGCCCTAGACTATCTTTTAAAGCCATTCAACCAGGAGCGGCTTCACCGCGCGCTGGAGCGCGCGAAGGCGGAACTGATCCGGTCGCACGAGGAGAGCGTCAAAGCGCGTCTGCTGGATCTGCTGCGCGACACGAAGCCCGGCGCGAAACCCTTGAACCGCCTGGTGATTCGTACTGCGGGCCGTGTGGTGTTCCTGGAGATGCATGAGATTGACTGGATTGAAGCGGCAGCGAACTATGTGAAGTTGCACGTGGGCAAAGATTCCTTCCTGCTTCGCGAGGGTATTGGCAGGCTGGCAGCAAAGCTTGAGTCCGACCGTTTTGTACGCATTCACCGTTCATTCATCGTCAACACGAGCCGGATTCGCGAGCTTCAGCCGTGCGAGAGCGGAGAGTATATTGCGGTGCTGAAAGATGGTAGAGAGCTTTCGTGCAGCCGCGGGTGCCGCGCACAATTGCAGAGGCTTATCGACGGAAGTTTGTAAGCCCGGCTTGAGAAGATTCGCCAGGGGCGAAAAAGGGACCCCATACCTTTTAAGGGCTCGGCAGGGGCCGAGTCCAATTCAACGCAGAAAAACTTCAGCACAACCTTGCGCTAAAGTCAGTGGGCCTGCATCGTGGGCGATGTTTCCTCAGCCCATCTCCAACCGCGCTTGCCATTACTTAGTAGAACCCGCTCCACTTCTTTGTAGTCGGCCAGCCGATTGAGGATTGTAGTCACCGAGGCGATCGGATCTTTGTGGCCTGCCAGAATTTCCGGATCCTGATTCTGTAGTGCGTCGACTACAT
>DATFQQ010000482.1:0-17034 GCA_035264195.1 Candidatus Sulfotelmatobacter sp.
TCACGGAAGACGTCGCTGCCCGGTTTTTGGCCTATGGTTGGAACGTCCTGCGCGTCGGTGATGCTAACGACATCGAACGCATCGAGCACGCGCTCACCGTTTTCCGGGAGACCAAGGGGCGCCCCACGTTCATCGTGCTCGACAGCCACATAGGTTACGGTTCACCCCACAAGCAAGACACTTCTGCGGCTCACGGCGAACCGCTGGGGGACGATGAAGTCAAGCTCTGCAAACGCGCGTATGGTTGGCCTGAAGACGGGAAATTTCTCGTTCCTGATGGTGTTCGCGAGCACTTTGCCTCCGGAATCGGGAAACGCGGCGCTGACGCTCGCGCAGCGTGGATGAAGCTGTTTGCCGGTTATCGCGGGAAGTATCCTGAGTTGGCTGCTGAGATTGAGCTAATGCAGAAGCGCGAACTGCCTAACGGTTGGGACCAAGACCTGCCTGTGTTTCCCGCAGACTCGAAAGGCATTGCAGGCCGGGACGCGTCGGGCAAGGTGCTGAACGTGCTCGCGCGGAACATTCCATGGCTGATTGGTGGCTCTGGCGATCTCGGGCCTTCTAACAAAACCAGGTTTACCTACGAAGGAGCTGGAGATTTTCAATCAGCTACGCCCAATGGCAAGAACCTTCACTTCGGAATCCGCGAGCACTCGATGGGCGCCATTGTGAATGGACTCGCGCTCTCGAAGCTCCGCTGCTTCGGTGCAACCTTCTTCATCTTCAGCGACTACGCCCGGCCGGCGATTCGGCTGGCAGCTTTGATGGAGCTGCCCGTCTTTTACGTCTTCACCCACGATGCCATGGGCGACGGAGAAGATGGCCCAACTCATCAGCCGGTCGAGCAACTGGCATCGTTGCGAGCTATTCCCGGGTTGGTAACGCTGCGTCCCGCTGACGCCAACGAGGTGGTCGAAGCCTATCGCTACATCCTGCAATTGCGGCACAAACCTGCTGTGCTGGCCCTGTCGCGCCAGCCGTTGCCCACCATCGACCGCACAAAGTACGCTTCCGCGGCAGGTGTAGCTAAAGGTGCCTACGTGCTGGCCGATTCTGCCGGAGGAAAGCCTGAGGTTATCCTGATCGCCTCCGGCAGCGAGGTCATTGTTGCGCTGCAAGCGCATGAGCAACTCTCCGCCGAAGGTATCAAGTCCAGGGTCGTATCAATGCCCTCGTGGGACATCTTCGAGACCCAGCCGCAGGAGTACCGCGACAGTGTGCTGCCTCCACGGGTGAGGGCGCGCGTGGCGATAGAGCAGGCTTCCACCTTCGGTTGGGAACGCTACGTTGGAACCACCGGCAGCATTATCGGCATGCGCACCTTTGGCGCCTCAGCGCCCTTGAAAGAACTCCAGCAAAGGTTTGGCTTCGAGCCGGACCAGACCGTGACGGCTGCCAAGCAGCAGCTAACAAACGTGGTTACTGCGGCGAGGGCGGCATGACCATCCACGACACTCGAGGGTACACCCGAACGGCAGTTGCATCTCCTAGAGGTCTTCGCCAATGACCGCCAAGCATCACTAGTTGAGGAGTAAACATTCGTGAATCTAAAAGGCAAAATCGCTATCGTCACTGGAGGAAACAGCGGTATCGGCAAGGCCATCGTGCTCGAATTAGCCAGGCAGGGTGCGAACATCACTGTTGACTATGTCTCCCATCCGGACGCAACTGAGGAACTCGAAAAGCAAGTTGCGTCCCTTGGCGATCGGGCGATCGGCATCGACGCCGACGTAAGCAAGGTTGCTGACCTGGAGCGGCTGATCGCTTCCACCGTGAAAGCTTTCGGCCGGCTGGACATTATGGTGAACAACGCCGGCGTCGAGACCCGCACTAGCGTGCTTGACACTACGGAAGAACAGTTTGACAAGGTGCTCGCGATCAACCTCAAGAGCGCGTTTTTCGGCACCCAACTTGCCGCCCGGCAGATGATCAAGCAGGGCAGTGGGGGCCACATCATCAACATCACCTCGGTACATGAGGATTGGCCAATGCCCGGTAATGCCGCCTACTGTCTGTCTAAGGGCGGAATGCGAATGCTTACGCGCACCGCGGGGGTCGAACTTGCGCCACATAACATCCTCGTCGTCGGCGTCGGTCCCGGTGCAGTGGCGACTCCCATCAATCTTTCGACGATGCAAGATCCTGCGCTGATGCAGAAACTCGACGCCGCCATCCCGGTGGGTCGCATGGCTCAGCCGGGGGAAATCGGCAGTGTGGTCGCTTTTCTGGCTGGCGAAGGCGCGAGCTACATCACGGCGACCACCATCTTCGCGGATGGGGGCATCATGCAAAGCAGCCCCGGGCTGTAGTTTTCCTTGCGGAAAGGAGTTGAAAATCATGACTGATCAGCCTCACGTAGTGATTCTCGGCGCTGGCTTCGGTGGCATTGGCGCCGTTAAAAGCCTAGGCAATGCCAATGTGAGGGTCACGATAATCGACAAGCGTGACTATCACACGTTTCAGCCATTGCTTTACCAGGTCGCGACTGACGAATTGGCGTCCCCAGAAGTTGGTTTTCCCATCCGCGAGCTGCTGCACACCCGAAAAAACACTGTGTTCCATCAAGCCGCGGTTAGCAACATCGATTTGGCCAAGAAGGAAGTTGTGGCGGAAGGTGTTGGTCCGATCCGTTACGACTACCTGATTCTGGCCCTAGGGGCGGTGGTGAATTTCTTCCACACGCCGGGAGCGGACCAACACGCGTTCCCGCTTTACACAATGGAAGACGCGGTTCGACTCAAGGAGCACATCCTCAGAACTTTTGAAGCAGTGGACAAGAATCCAGCTCTCGTGGACCAGGGAGCGCTGACCTTTTGCGTTGTCGGCGGGGGCCCAACCGGCGTCGAGATCTCCGGCGCGCTGTCGGAGCTCTGCCACTTCGAGCTGGCGAAAGACTACCCGAACCTGCCGGTGAAGCAGGCGAAAGTGTTTCTTTATGAGCGGTCGCCGCACCTTCTGGCGCCTTTCAAACCGAAGCTTCGAGTCTACGCCCAGAAAGCGCTGGAAGAACGTGGTGTAACAGTGCAAACCGGCACCGGCGTCAGCAAGATCGGTCCCGACAGCATTGAGCTTTCGACTGGGGCTACGGTCAAGACGCAGACACTGATCTGGGCGGCCGGCCTCCTGGCCAATCCGATCGTCAGCTCATTGGGCGTGGAACTGGTGCACGGCGGGCGCATTCCGGTAGGTTCTGACCTGCAACTAAAAGATCACCCCGGCGTCTTTGTCGTGGGAGACATTGCAGCCATGACCGACGGCAAGACTGGCAAAGTGCTGCCTGGGCTGGGTGCTACGGCTCTGCAAGCCGGCCACCACGCCGGTGAGGCTATCAAACGCGTGTTGCAGGACAAACGACCCGAACCGTTCAAATATCTCGACAAGGGATTCATGGCTCAAGTGGGCCGCGGCGCCGCCGTGGTCGAGTTACCCACCGGCGGCACTATGACCGGGACTCCCGCCTGGTTGGCGTGGTTGGGAGTGCACCTGGCCCTACTCAACGGAGCGGAAGAAAAAACCGCGACCTTTGTAGATTGGGGGTGGAACATCCTGACGCGAAAGCGCGGCAAACGCATCGTCGTGAGCGATGAGGACATCGAAGCAGTCACGGAGGTTCACGTCTAAGCACAGCCGCAGTCGCACTCGAACGTAGGGGGATAATCTTATCCGTTTGCGGGTGCACCAAGAACTGCTTCGTCGGGATCGAGTAGTTTTAGGGGGCAGTAGCCTAAAAAACTTCCAAGACAAGTCATGAAAAGCGTTCGGTCTGAAAAACAGTTAGACCGATCGTAAAGATTGGAGGTCGCATATGAGTGCGTCGCCTAGTAAAGCTAAGATCTATCAACCGTTCGCACCCAATTCAACCCTTGCCTCCGACCTTACCAAGGGAACCGACTTTTACGACCCCCATGAGTTCGCCGGCGGAATTCCGCAGGTGATGGCGACTCTGCCGCAAATTCGTATTGGCAAGAGACGGTTTACTACGGCTCAGATCTTGACAGTGCTGGTTCCACTCGGATTCGTTGCAGCTATTTGCGTGGTCGCGGTCGCGCAGCAACTCCGCACCTACCCGACGGTGCAGGCGTTCATCCAAGAATATCCGGGTACGGGGACTTTCTCGCACCCTATTGAAAGCGGGTTTCCGTGGTGGCTGCGCTACCAACATTACCTGAATCTGTTTTTCATGCTGCTCATGATGCGTTCCGGTCTCCAGATTTTGGCTGACCATCCGCGGCTCTATGTGGACGGCCACTGCACACCCGGACGGGACTGGCTCCGGTTGCGTGGCCCGGTGCCGAGGGACCGGATCTGGACGGCCAAGGACGACAGCACAACGCTGCCGAAGTGGCTGGGGCTCCCCGGCATACGCCATTCGATCGGTCTTGCCCGCTGGTGGCACTTCAGTATGGACACGCTCTGGCTGCTCAACGGCGTCATATTCTACGTCCTTCTGTTCTCGACCGACCAATGGATGCGGTTGATCCCACAGTCTTGGGACGTCTTCCCCAATGCGGTCTCAACCGCAATCCAATACGCGTCCCTTGATTTTCCTCCGCGCTCCGGATGGCTTCAATACAACGGTCTGCAAATGATCGCCTATTTTACGACTGTGTTTGTGGCCGCTCCGCTGGCCATAATCACCGGGCTCCTTCAGTCTCCGGCGGTCGCCGCACGGTTCAAAACCCAGAATGGTTGGTTGAACCGACAAGTGGCCCGAACAATTCATTTTTCAGTGTTGGTGTACTTCATCTTCTTCATTCTCACTCACGTAACAATGGTCTTCGTCACGGGTCTCATCGGAAATCTGAACCACATCACCCGTGGGGTCAATGACAACTCCTACAGCGGGCTTGGGATGTTCGCGATCGGTATCGCGCTTGTGGCGGCCGCTTGGCTTTTGGCAACGCCCCTGACTCTAAAATATCCACGGCTCATTCAACATGGGGGACGCGTGTTCACCGGGTGGTTCCGCTATCTTTTCGAGAAAATGAAGCCCGTTGCAAATTTCGAAGAGAAGGACATCTCTCCCTATTTTTGGCCAAATGGCACACCGCCGGATTCGCAAGAGTACCGCTCGCATCTTGCCGAACAATTCCAGCATTACAAACTCAAGGTCGGCGGTCTGGTTGAGAATCCAGTTGAGATCTCCTTCGCCGAACTTCAGTCGATGCCGAAATCCGAGCAGATTACTCAGCACTACTGCATCCAAGGCTGGTCCGGTATTGCCAAATGGAGCGGCGTACGTGTCTCGGAGATCATGAAAATCGTGCGCCCCAAGCCTGAGGTCCGCTACGTGATCTTCTACTCGTTTGCGCACGGAGCCGGTGAAAAGGCGGGCCTCTACTACGACGCGCACAAGATCGAACACATGTACCACGAAAACTCGATTCTGGCGTACGAGATGAACGACCATCTCCTCCACGAGCTCCATGGGGCTCCGCTGCGCCTGCGCAATGAACTCGAGCTCGGCTTCAAGCAGGTCAAGTGGATTCAGGCCATCGAGTTCGCTGAAAGCTTTAAACAACTTGGGTCGGGTGAGGGCGGGTTCAACGAAGACAACGAATACTACGGCTACCGCGCGCCTATTTAATTTGTGCGGTCAGACGATCATTGTCCTTATCCGGCTATGGCTCTTTACTACCACTACGATATGCCGCCAGGAGCTGAAGCGCGGGCCATAGGCATGAACTCGACGGCCCTATTGCCTTCGCAGCCTGACTGGGCCGCAGTTGGCGCTCCTATTCCAAAATTGAGCAAAGCCGAGAAGATAATGCTGGAGAAACGGTTGAAACTGCTTGAGGCCGAGCAACAGAAGTCTCAGCAAACTAGGGAATCTCCCAGACTGAACGTTTGATAATTGTACGACGCGCTGCGGGCTACGATGATACGCATGCGCCGGCCCTTACAAGTTTCATGGCCATTCGGGACAGATTTCGTTATTCCCGTTTTCCGGCACTGCATATATTGATTTTTGTTTTTCTTACAGTTCGAGTCGAAAGGCACTGTCAATTGGCGATCGCGCAATAATTCGGTTTCATGCCCTCCCGCAAAAAGATTAACCTGCAGAAAGTTCTCGCCTCGTGGTATATGGTCTGCACCCAATGCCAAGCCAAGATTGAGCTTTCTCAAATCCAGCGTGTGAGGTGGGACGAGGTAAGGTGCCCCTTCTGTGACGGGATTTTCGTTCCCAGCCGAAGGAAAGAGAGCGAGAGTGACCTGCCATCCTTGACAGTTGCAGCTTGATTCAAGGGTGTAATGATGCTAACGGGTCGAATCACTCTATGAGGGTCGCCTTTTCTGCTTGTTCCTCCTGTCCAAGCGAAGCGTGGCCCTCTTTTCAATTCCTGCCTGACTCAGCACGCGAAATAAGGATCGGAGTCGTGGATGACATGGTGGGATGATGTTCCAAGGCCGCGACCACACGGCCATGAAACGCTGTTTACCACGCTTCGTCACCTGGGTGCTGCTGGCCTGTTCTTTCTCGCCATTCTCGATAGCACTCCGATTCCGACATTTGGAGGCCCCGACATCCTGACCGCGATTCTTGCGGCGAGCCATCGGCCACTATGGTACGAGTACGCGGCGTCGGTTACCGCAGGGTCGGTCGTAGGTGCGTATCTGACCTTCCGCGTGGCGCGAAGCGCCGGTTCTGCCTATCTGGATCAGAAATTCAAGAAGAGAAAGTTGTCGAAGTTTCTGAACATATTTCGCCACTGGGCGACCGGAACACTGATTGCATCGACGGCAATTCCCATTCCGTCGCCGACGAGTATGTTCTTTGCTGCGGCGGGCGCCGGTGATTATCCTCAGGGGAGATTTCTCATTATCGTAGGTGCGTCTCGGGGCGCGCGCTATTTCGGTATTGCGTATCTCGCGAGTCACTACGGGCGGAGTTTCCTGCGCGTGCTGCGACATCCGCTGCAGCACTGGGGATGGTTGGCACTGTTCATTGGCTTGACGATTGTTCTGATCGTCGGTGGAATCTTGGCCAGCCGGCGATTGGAATCGGTGCCGGCCGAGGTTCCCCCGGATCCATAATACGAAGACAGCTCTTTGAAAGAGGCTGCCGACAGAGTGATGACGGCTCCAGAAGTAATTGAAGCTGAGCAGACCGTGGTCCTCGACTACTTCAGTTTGCCTGTTGGGTTGTTGTCTCCAGCGCATCGGCGGTCGGAATGGAGTTTTGGTTTTCCTATACCTCATGCGAGACCGGCAAAGCCCCGCCCACAATCACAACGTGGGGTCTGAAATCGTGGTTATTCATTGCCTGACTTCGTGACGGCCGCCCTGAATCGTATATCCGGTGCGCGATTGCAGTAACTTCGCAACCAGTCCCGTCCATCCGGTCTGATGGGATGCGCCGACGCCCCTGCCTGTGTCGCCATCAAAATATTCGTGGAAGTTGATGTAGTCGCGAAATTGTTTGTCTTGCTGAAATTTCGGGTAGAGCGCATATACCGGCCGCGCGCCGGCAGGATCCTTGAGAAATATCCCGGCTAGGCGGTTAATAAGTTCCTCGGCGACCTGATCAAGGCTGAGATATTGGCCCGAGCCAGTGGGACACTCGATCTTGAAGTCGTCCCCGTAATAATGGTGGAACTTTTGGAGGGACTCAATGATCAGGAAGTTGACGGGAAACCAGATGGGGCCGCGCCAATTCGAGTTGCCTCCAAAGAGGCGGGACCTCGACTCAGAAGGCTCGTAGTCCACTTGGAGTGAATGGCCGTTCACCCGATAGGTGAATGGGTGCGCCTCGTGATAGCGCGAAACCGCCCGCACACCGTACTCGCCTAGGAACTCATTCGGGGCCAGCATCTTCTTCAACACCGCTTTCATGCGGTGACCGCGCAGCAGTGAGAGCAGCCTTCTCTCCCCTACTCCCGGCACGTTCCAGTGCGACACCAGTCCCGCCAGATCCGGTCGGTGATGCAGGAACCATTCCATTCTTTGCGAGAACGAGTGCAACTTCGCCAGCGTCGTCGGTTCCAGGGTTTCCACGGCGAACAGCGGCGTCAGGCCGACCATTGACTGTATCTTCAGCGGGACCATCTGGCCGGCCAGGTCCAACGCGCTATAGTAAAAGCCGTCCTCTTCATTCCAAAGTCCGATGCCCTGGTTTCCGATGTTGGTCATCGCATTCGCGATGTAGAGGAAGTGTTCAAAGAATTTGATCGCTAAGTCCTCATAAACTTGGTCGTGCGCCGCCAACTCCAGTGATATTGTCAACAGATTGAGAGTGAACATTGCCATCCAACTGGTGCCGTCCGCCTGAGTTAGGTAGCCTCCTGTCGGTAACGGCTTGCTGCGATCGAATACGCCGATGTTGTCAAGGCCCAGAAATCCGCCCTGGAACAGGTTTCGGCCGCCGGCATCTTTTCTGTTCACCCAGAAGGTGAAACTGAACAACTCCTTTTGTAGGGCTCGCTTCAGAAAATCCAGATCGCCCGAATCGCGCGGGTTGCTACGGCGCCGCTGTTTGCGATCGATCTCGAACACTCGCCAGGCCGCCCATGCCTGAATGGGTGGATTCGCATCGTCGAATTTCCATTCGTATGCGGGGACTTGTCCGTTGGGGTGCATGTATCGTGGTTCGCCCAGCTGGAGCAATTGTTGCTTGGCGAAATCGGCGTCGATCAGTGCGAATGTCACCGCATGGAATGCCAGATCCCAGGCTGCAAACCAAGGGTACTCCCACTTGTCCGGCATGGAAAAGATGTTGCTGCCGTTGAAGTGCGCCCATTCCGTGTTGCGCACATTTTTATGCCCCACCGGCGGCGGAGGTTGGTTCGGATCCCCTTCTAGCCACGTGCGGACGTCATAGTTGTAGAATTGCTTGCTCCAGATCATCCCGGCGAAAGCCTGCCGCTGCACGAGGCGCGCGTCTTCGTTAGTCTGGTTTTGTTGAAGACTGGCGTAAAACTCATCGGCTTCGCGGACACGGGCAGCAGCTAAATCGTCAAAGTCTGCAAATGGCCGAGACTGGTCCTGGGAGGAGAGCCGCAGGCGAATCTTCTCCATTCCCCCTCCCGCCACTTGCAGCACATAGTACGCGGCCGCCTTAGTGCCTCGCCTCAGAGGGTTCACCGATCCCTGGTTGGCGTGCACGACATATTCGTGGAAGGCGTCCTTGAAATATCCGGCTGACTCCACATCGTAGAGACGTTGCTTGTCTGTCTCGTTCTCGCAGAACAACAGTTCGTGCTCCGGCTCTGCGTACAGTTGGTACACGCCGAGCGCGGCATGCTGAGCCAAGATGGACCCGTCATTCTGCGCAACCAGCAAAGGCCTTTGGCTCGGTTCGGCCCACGACCAGGTGTTACGAAACCAGAGCTGTGGTAGTACATGGACGGTTGCCAGCTCTGGCCCCCGGTTACAGAGGGAGACCTGCATCAGGATGTCGTCTGGAGCCGCTTTGAAGTACTCCACGAAGACATCCCAGTAGCGGTTATCCTCAAAAACACCGGTATCGATCAGTTCGTACTCGTTATCCTGTAGGCCGCGTTTTGCGTTCTCTTGAACCAGCAGTGCGTACGGATATTCGGCCTGCGGATACTTGTACAGCATCTTGAGATAGGAATGCGAGGGCGTAGCATCCAGGTAGTAGTAATACTCCTTTACATCTTCGCCGTGGTTGCCCTGTGCATTGCTTAAGCCGAACAACCGTTCCTTGAGGATAGAGTCTTTTCCGTTCCAAAGTGCAAGCGCCAAGCACAATCTCTGCTCCACGTCACAGATGCCGGCCAATCCGTCCTCGCCCCAGCGGTACGCCCGGCTACGGGCTTGGTCGTGGGTCAAGTAGTTCCAGGCGTCCCCATTTGCGGAGTAGTCCTCGCGTACGGTTCCCCATTGCCGTTCGCTGATGTAGGGTCCCCATAACTTCCAGGAGGGGTGAGCATCGCTCCCTTTTTTCAATCTCCGGTCTTCCGCGGTCATCAATCCCCTCGTTATCGCACCGAGCCAAACGCCGCTAGCAGCAGACTTAAGTCGCGGTTACCGCCTTCGTCGCGTACTGTGATCTACACTCCACAAACCTAACTGCCCGTACGCTCTAACTATTACTGGGATAGGACCTCCGACACAGTGAGTGATGTTACTTATGCAGGAACAAGGTCAGCGTTCGACACTCATGAGGCGAATGGAACTGCTTTTGATTTCGCATCGGTAACTAAAACGGCCTGGCCGGAACGCTTACAGCTTCGTTTCTTGATCAGCGTCTCACGCTTACGAGTCCGATAGCCCCCGCTGTCAACCGCAGTTGTCTACCACAACCTTTGCTGATTTAACGATAATCGTGTCATAACCAACTCCCGTGGTCGAACCTGGTCCGTATTGGCCGTTCTCGCTCGCGCCGGACTCCTTCTGTCCCACAAGACCTTTGACCTCGACAATCTTGTTTTGTTTATCTTTCAAATCGGCTACCGTGCCCCCGATGACCCGGTACTGTCGCAGCGGCGTACCACCCAGAATGACGTAAGTGTTCCCCGTTTTCGACAAACACCCTCGAACCGTCAGCATCACGCCTGCGCTAGAGCTTCTTGAAGCCTGCGTCGCTGGTTGGCTGGAATTTGCACTCTGAGCAGCAATGAATGCTCCGCACGCTAAGAAAAGAACAACATTAAGAACCTTGAACAACATAAGTGATAAAACTCCTTTGCTCACTTCAGATTCCACAAGCACTACCTGCTTTCCTCGCTCCCGCAATTTGCCTATTGTCCGAATCGTAGCCCTTCGATTGGAAGGGACAAACCTGTCAGAACTGCCAGGGATAAAGAACCAAAAACCGGAGGTGCACGCACGGGCGGGTACAGGATCGTTTGGGATCGACCGCGATCTGCCGCGCTGGGGACTGGAACCGGCTGAGCGTGGCGGAGGAACGGCAAGAAACGGACCATCGTCGCTGCGCCAACAAAGCTGGTGGTGTTGCTGCTCATCTGCCTCGGCTATCAAAACCGCCTTGCCCAGCCTCACGCCGCGACTACAAACCTCACCCCTGGAGAAATAAACCGGACGATAGCTTGCAATATTGCTAGATTCGGAAACACCCGGCTGTGGCTAATATCACAAGGACGTAATTACTCTGACCATGCCGGTTCACAAACAGAAGGCGCGAACATTGCGTCTCGCCGTGATTCTGATCCTGCTCACTAAAGGCCTCATGGGCATAGGCCAAGATCTAAATCCTCAGACCAGAAATGCCGGCCAATTTCCCACCGTTGTGTTTAACTGCAGTCGAAGCGGCGCGACCCCTCCCTTCTATTCCATCGCGGTAGACTCTACAGGTAGTGCGACTTATGAATCGCTACCGAATTCAGGTGCACCTTACACGATGGAGTTTCTGGCTTCTGATGCGACTCGCACGCGAATCTTCGCGATGATCGAGAGCTTGAAGTTCCTAAGGGGTTTTGGTACCGATCCAGAGTTCAACGTCGCTAGTTCTATCCACACACTCACATTTACTGAGGGCGGCCAGCGGAACCAGATTCAATATGATGCGACTTCAAATACAAACGTCCACAATCTCACGGCGCTCTTTGAACGTATTTCGTCGACGCTGGAATTCGGGCGGCGCCTGGGCATCATGGAGCAAAATGATCCTGCTGCAATAGAACCAGAGATAGGTCGACTGAAAGAGATGATTGATGACAAACAGCTTGCTGAACTGCAAACGTTGTCCTCAATTCTCTTGCGGATCGTATCTGATCCGAGGATAAGCCGGGGCTCTCGACAACAAGCGCAACTGATTCTGAACCGCATCGGTACATCGAACAGTTCGGGCAGATAAATCGTGTGACGTGTCACTCACTGTTTGTGTATTAGCGATCCCATCACTTCATTTGAACCAGACGGCACACCGGTTATTCAAGGGTCAATATCGATGGTTACTTATGTAAATCATTGCGGCGTCGGAGTGGGGGTCGAAGCCCTAGCCCTTGCTCCGTGGATGGCGGAGAAGTGAACCTGGAAGCGCAACTCTTTGAACTAGCTCAGGCGACTGTTTCTATTCCTCAGCATCAGGTGTGTCAGACGCAGCGGCCAAGGCATCATGCAACCGTGAGAAGATTCCTTGTGTGCCAATGAGATCAAGGACCCGGTGTCGGGCCAAGTCTGATTGGAGTGATGGGGCAGCGCGGGCGACAGCCAGCTTTATGCCGCGCTGCACCAATTCTTGATGGATCTCGCGCACGATGCGCGCAGCCGTGTAGTCAATGTTTGGGATAGCTTCGGCATCAACAATCAGCCAGCGGATCTTCGAGTCATTTCCGATCAGTTCGCGCAGCTCGTCCGCGAATCGCCGAGCATTCGCGTAGAAGAGCGCCGCGCCAAATCGATAGATCGCCACTCCTGGACGGATTAGCGCATTGGTCGCAACTGGCCGCATCTCCCACGATCCGTCGTTGGCAATGACGATTACAGCCGTTTGTGGTTGATAGGTGTGTCTTACGATCCGTAATAACGAAATCACCATGGCAATGACAATCCCTTGTTCAACTCCGATTAGAATCACTATTGCAGCCGTGACCAAGGCGAGCGCGTATTCGCGTGGGCTCTCGCGTCTAATATCGCCGAGGGCGCGTACATCCACCAGACGAATTGCGATAACGAACACGATCGCTCCCAGTACGCAGTGCGGAAGGAACTGCAGAGGCTTGCTGAGAAACAGAAGTACCAGGGCGACTACCACGGCCGTCGACACTTGTGCCAATTGACTCTGTCCGCCGGAGGTTTCGACCATCGCAGTCTGGGTAGGGCTGCCATTCACAACGAAAGTCCCGGTTACAGCGGCAGCAGCATTGGCCGCCGAAAGACCAAAAAGGTCGGCGTTCTCATTTAGCACCTGCCGGTGACGCGCTGCGTAGAAACGCGCTGTCGCCGCACTCTGAGCGACGATCATAACGAAACACGATGTCGCCACTGAACTGAGGTCCAGCACTTCTCGCCACGTATATGAAGGTAGCGTCAAGCGTGGAAGTCCCGCGGCGACCGGCCCAACGATGGCAACCCCACGCGCGGCCAGATTCCAACTATCACTGGCCGCTACCGCCGCAATCACAGCAATTAATGCCCCAGGCACTTTTGGAGACACGCTTCGCAAACCGAGCACGATGGCGATGACTGCGACGGAGACGCATGCGGTGAGAAGATGCACCTCATGGAACCGCTCGACCACTTCAAGGAATTGACCAACGGTCCTGCGCGACTGGACTTGCACGCCAATCATCTCTCCCATGACGGCAATGCCAACCTGAAAGCCCACTCCTGTGAGAAATCCGACCAGCACGGTTTGCGAGAGGAAATCCGCCAGGAACCCCAACCTCAAGAATCGTGCCAATAGCAACATTAGGCCTGTCAGTAATGCAACCAGACCAGCGAGTTCTACGTATCGCTCACTACCCAGCGGAGCCATGTCGCGCAACCCGCCCGCTAGGATCGCCGCCGTCGCCGAATCCGCAGACACCACAAGGTAGCGCGACGAGCCGAATACAGCGAATGCCACGATAGGCAACAGAAGTGTGTAAAGACCAGTGACAACGGGAGTACCGGCGATCTTGGTGTACCCCATCGCCTGCGGGATGTTCATCGCTGCCAACTGGAAACCAGCTAGGGCATCTTTCAGAGTTTGTTGTCGCCGAAAGGGGAGAATTCCCTCGAACAAACTGAAGCGCGAGGTAACCGACTTGTTTGCACTCATACGGGGCAGCGTGAGACGACTACTTTACATCGTTGGACGCGATTCCACTTCTGGAACATCAAGAGTTGGATGGGGCGACCTGGATTCATCAACGCTATACCTACCCTGAAATCTGGCGACAAGGCGCAGAGAGTAGGGCCATTCGCCCTGACCAGTGCTACCTTTCTTGAGCCGGTTCGATAAGCCGTAAATGCACGACTCGGCAACCACATGACTGATGGATTACCCACCGCTCTTGCCAGGGAGCGAATGCCGCTTCACAGTTGCGTTCTTAGCTGCGATTTCCTCAGCCTTTCCTGGCAGAATCTGCATACCGTATGTTTGGCCCTGAATCCAGAGTTGATTAAGGAAATCCAGTTTGCCGTAATTGTTAAACGTAACATCTGTTTGTGGATGCGGGTTGTCGGCATGGGTTGGAGAGAACTCTAGGTACATCGAACGAGAGCCGCTGGTGTCTTCGATTAGTAAGAGAAATGCGGGTCCCTGCATTGGCGTAACTTTATACGATCCGGCTGGCATCTTAGCGTTCCCTGCGTAAAAGGGAAAGGTAGTCTCAAAAGTGAGTTCATTTTGGATTTGTGCCCTCGCGAACGTCGCGACGGTCAGAAGCAGAGCACCTGCGAGCATCGCGGATTTCAATTTAGGCTTCATTGCTACCCATTTCCTCGTCAGGTCTGCAAGACCGCCATCAATTTGCGAATCGTCCAATACGTGACGTTCCGGCTAGATGCTTCGTGTCGTTCGGGCTTTTTTTGACGAGTGAGGAAATAAAACTGTCAGACACGGCAGTCGTGCTTGGGCCAAAGTTCCCGGTTCTGTGGTACGCGAGCTTGCGCCTCACTAATGAATTCGGCTGTCCGTTTGAGATCTGGGTCGTAAAATTGCGACTGCATCGCGAGATTATGATGCCGCGTAGTCAAATGTTGTGAACCGGTGTTTACACTCTTCTACCCAGAGGAAACCTTCTTCCTCACGGTAGATGAGTGACCCCGCCTGTAATCGGCACGATTGCCAACGAGTGAACAATCGCCATGTGGAACCTGCGTTAAGTTCCCGTGTCGAATCCCCCAACTTCCTGCAAACCTTTGGATTTTCGATAACGCATTACTTCTCGCATTGCTCCTTCGTATGCCTCAATTGCATCCTTGACACTGTTCCCGGTCTTCCCCATCAAATTGCAAATGGCGAGAATCGTTGCGATTGTCTCATCATCAGGCATTGGAACTCTCCCTCATTGATGGTTAGGCTCGCAGGTCCTAACTAGGCAGCAAACTGGCAAGTGTGACAGGCAGAAGAAACGAAGGGCAGTGCGAGTCTCGAAAGGTAATTCGCCGCAATTGTCTAAATCAGATGTCTAGGTATTTTTGTCAATCATTTTTCCGACTAGCTCACTTTTGACATCCACTTAAAAAGCATCATAATCAGGTGAAAACACGTGCTTGGATTCGAGGTCATTTTCATCAATCCAGAACCAAGAGTTCCGGTACTTTACCGACACGAATGCCGTGCCGGACTCGACTTCTCGTTGTGAATGCGGATCAACCGCACATCGCCTCTGCGCCTTGGTCGCCTCGAGACAAGACCGCAAGCAGAAATAGTCATGTTGGCTTCGTGCCGACTTAGGCTTCAGACGTAGGGCAGTTTCCACTCATTCTCTTCAGTCTGCTACTGATGCGCATCGGATGGACAATCCGTTTCTTTGTGCGATGTGTAGGTGAGCGGCGAGCGATTACCAATTTTCGGCGAGGCAAGACCAGAACGTGAGGGAACTGCTCCAAGCCAAGAAGAACGGCCCACCGAATTCCGTTCCCTTTTTCGATGGACTGTGTTTGGTTGCTTCTTTAGCAGAGGAAGTTTATCCGGGAAGTACAAGTTCCACATCTGCCATCCTTGACAGTTTTCAGTTTGATCCAAGCGCGCGATGCTTGATACAGGTGCAGTTCCTCCTACCAAGGGTCGCACTCCACAAGCAGAGAGCGGCCCCCCGCCTCTTAGGTGAGCAAAGAATACTACTCTTTATCTTCTACGCCTCACGTCTCCGCGTTGAATCCCGATGGGATGGGTCCACTGCCCTAAATTTGCGCATCGCCTGGTTACAAGAAACTAGGAGGGTCAGATCCGGCGCAGAGTGCGCCCCCAACCTAACCGTCGGCAACGGAATAACCTTGGCTTCGCCAACACTCGAACATTCATCCGGGTGCCAGCCGTGTCCTTTCATCCTTGATCTGGAATTTCGAACAGCGCTAGCGTCGGGCTGTGCTAACGATTCGCGCAATGGCAGGCGGGGAGGGATACGCCCAGAGACATCTCCACCAGAGCGACTACTACGATCAAAAGCGTACCGTCGAAGGCCAGTGGCATGGTCGGGGCGCTGAACTGTTAGGCCTATCAGGAAGGGTCTCGTCCGAAGATTTCGAATCGCTACGACAAGGTCTCGATCCAGAAACTGGCGAATTTCTCCGGCAGCGCCAAGGCTCCGATCGCGTCTCCGCCGATGGAGCCGAGCAAAGCAAGGCGCGATCTCTCTATGACATGACTTTCTCAGCACCAAAGTCAGTCTCTGTCATGGCAATTGTAGGCGGCGACGAGAGATTGATTGCCGCACACGAAATCGCGGTTCGCGAAACACTGCAGGAGGCGGAGAAATACGCTGCAACTCGGGTTCGCCTGGCTGGCCTTAACGAAAATCGAACGACCGCAAACTGGGTCGTGGCTGCCTACACGCATGACACAAGTCGGGAACTCGACCCACAGCTTCACACGCATGCGGTGGCTGCCAATCTTACCTACGATGGGACAGAGACTCGATGGAAGGCACTGCAAGCCTCGGGTTTGTATGAGCGCCGTAGCTATCTCACCGAGGTCTATCGGAATGCGCTGTCTCGCGAAGTGCGCACCTTGGGCTATGAAATTGAAAACCGCCGCGATGTTGCCGGCAAAGACAAGGGATTTGAGATCGCCGGCGTGTCTCAGGAGATTCTCGACAACTACAGTAGGCGAAGTGCACAGCGAGATGCCGCGATTCAGGAATTCACCCACAGGCATGGGCGCGCTCCAACTGATAATGAGGTCGCAGTCCTCATCCGTGAGACGCGGGCAGACAAACTTCAAGAGATTTCGACGGAGCAGCTCCGTTGTCACCAATTAGAGAGACTGACTCCGGACCGGCGAAACATGCTTGGCAGCCTACGTCAAGAAGCACTCAAACAGAGCTCACCCCTGCGAATCGAGCCTCGGGTGGCTGAAGCGTCACTCGGGCACGCACAGGAACACGTCTTCGAACGATTGTCAGTCGCCAGAGAACACGAGATTCTGACTGAGGCACTCCGACATGGCCGTGGACAGGT
>DATFQQ010000483.1:0-73774 GCA_035264195.1 Candidatus Sulfotelmatobacter sp.
CCGGGTAGCGGCTCTTGTTCTGCCACCCGCGATTAAGAAGCAATTGAAGGATAGGGCGAAGGAAGTTTCCCTGCAGAATTTGAAGCCCGAAACCGCCGCGATCCAGTGATTTTTGGGATTGGGGACTACGCCTGTAGTCCCTAGAAATCGCTAAGTGGTTGCGGGGGGTGGATTTGAACCACCGACCTTTGGGTTATGAGCCCAACGAGCTACCAGACTGCTCCACCCCGCATTTCGATGATAGCAACCGCCATGATAGGCGTCAAACTCGCTAGCAGTGCCGCCTCGATGAACCGGTCCGCGCATGTAGGTAATTGAATTGTGCCATCGCCGTGCTGGGCCGCTTCAGGGGTTGCGAAGTTTGCGAACAGGCCTCGGCTTGCGCTGCAATGCGACGCTCAACTTCTACTAGCTGCAAAACTCCAGCACCCGAAAATAAAGTAAGGGCATCCAACCGGTATCGCTCGATCCGCAAGGAGGTTTCATGCCTAAGAAAGAAGTTCAGCCTCAGTCCAAAATCAACGCACAGCCCCGCATCCATCAGCACGCCGCTGAGATTCAAGCTTATGGCAGCGTCTCGCACGCTTTACCACTTGACCTGGATGAAGCTGTGCGTCTCGAAATGACAGAACAGCTAAATCAATTGCTCGCCGATACGATGACATTGCGCGACCTTTATAAGAAGTCGCACTGGCAGGTCGCAGGACCGACCTTCTACCAGCTTCACCTTTTATTCGACAAGCATTTCGACGAGCAGGTCGAGATTGTCGACACGATTGCTGAACGGATTCAGCTCCTCGGTGGAATTTCGCTAGCCATGGCCGCCGATGTTGCCGAGACCACGCGCATTGAGCGTCCGCCGCGAGGCAGGGAAGAGGTGCCAGTCCAGATTTCGCGCCTGCTCGACGCCCATCAGATTATCGTCGAACATTGCCGGAAACTGGCGGGCCGCGCCGACGAACTTGGCGACGATGGCACTAACGATATGGTCATCAGCGATGTATTGCGAACCAATGAACTGCAGATCTGGTTCTTGAGCGAGCACTTGGTGGAAATGCCGCTTGTGCATGCGAAAGATCCGGGTCTGCGCAAGGCCGGCTAGTTACGATTCGAGAAGAAAGCGGGCCCTGGAGTCGGGGCCCGCATACTCAATTGACATTACTTGGTACTGGTCACGTTCAGGTTATCGTGATCGTAGTATTCGTACGCCGACATTGGCTTCTCGCCGCCTTTCTTCCAGAGACGTGAGTCCTCGGGAAGCTTGTTGAGGACTCGCGCCATTTCACGAATGTGCATGGCTACGGTCCCGCAACATGCGCCGATGTAGTTGATGCCCATATCGCGTGCGTGCACTGCATAGTCTGCCATCTCGTTGCGTGTCAATTGCAGCGGATCCAGCGCGTAGGGGAACTCCGGCAAGCTCGTGAAGTCCGGCTTGTTTCTTGGAGTCCGATACGCAACGGGTTGGCACGCCAGATATCCAGAAACCGCCTTCCGCATCTGCTCCATCGGCTCAAGAATATGTTCCGGCGGACGCAAACAATTCATGCCGACGATGTCCGCTCCCGCATCGAACAACGCCTTCGCCGCATCGGCAGCGCTCTTGCCCTCGGCCGTTTCCTGCTTGTTCTCGAAGCAGATGGTCACCATCGTAGGCAAGCCCGTCTTCTTAGCGCGCTCCACTGCAATCAGCGCTTCCCCCAGCCAGGAAAAAGTCTCGCCGATAATGAAGTCGACCCCTTCGTCGACTTGAACGGCAAGCTGCTCATCGAAGGTCTTGCGCACACGATCCGCAGCGGACGGACTGTTCGGTTCATACATCCAAGTCAGGCTAAGATTGCCGGCAACCAGGCACTGGTCGCCAGCAATCTCGCGCGCTATGCGCACGGCCGAACGATTCAACTCCTCAAGCCGATCTTCAAGGCCGACGGTTGCCAGCTTGTCGCGGCTGGCATAGAACGTTAGCGCTTGCAGCACCTCTGCGCCTGCCTCGCGAAACTCCACATGCAACTCGCGCAGCGCGTTTGGGTAGATCACTGCCACCTCGGGCGTAAACGGACCCGCGCGTACCCATCCGCGTTTTTCAAGCTCGAGCAAATAGCCGCCATCCCCGAGGACGGGGCCTTCTTTCAACCGTTCGAGAATTCCTTTCTTTTTCATGCTTGCTCCTGGCGTTAGTCGTCAACGTATTCGTATTCCGCCTTGATCGGTTTATTTTCGGCAAATCGATCTGGGCGAAACGCACTGATATCCACCGTCTTCCCTGAACCATCGAGCAGCAGTTCACTCATCGCAAGCCCAATGGCGGGAGAAATCTTGAATCCCATTCCCGAGAATCCGGCACATACGTAGAGCCCCGCAATTCCCGGGATCTCGCCCAGTAGCGGGCGGGAATCGGGAGTCATGTCGTATACGCCGGTGACTCCGCGCATGACTTCTGCACGCTCAAGTTTGGAAACACGGCGGCAAGCTCGTTCGATAATCTCTTCCAACGAATCGTCGGATGCACGCTGCGGAAAGTCATTGGGATCAACCGGTCGGGTTCCGTAGAAATCACCAGCCAGAAACTTGTCGTTTGCATCGCTACGGAAGTAGGTAGCGGTCACCGAATCGATGCACGCGCAGCCGCGGCCTTTCATATCCGGAGGATTGCGAAGAATCGCCACCTGGTGGTATTCGCATTCGATCGGCAGATCACACCCAGCCTGCTGAATCAACGGCCGCGTCCACGGACCCGTCGCGGCGATTACAGTAGGGGCTGCAATCGAACCCTGATGCGTCACAACTCCCGCAATCTCTCCCGATTGTGTTTTGAAACCGGTCGCTCGTGTACGCGAGAAATACCCTACTCCCAGCTCGCGCGCTGTCTGTAGAAAGTCGTTCGCCACGCCTGCTCCGTCGCCATATCCAGAGTCCGGCTCGTACGCCGCGAGTTCTACTTCATCCACGTTCCAGTCAGGTTCCAACTCGCGGAGCTGTTGCCCATCGATCAGTTCGACTGTTGCGCCCAGCTTTCGTTGCATCTCAACGTTCAGCTTCAGTCGATCGGTTTCATGAGGATGCACAATTCGCACGAATCCAGTCTTTCGGAAGTCGCCGGGCGCGCCCACAACTTCCTGCCAGTTTTGGAACATCTTCAAACTGACCAGCGCCAGTTGTACCTCCGGTGGAAAGCTGTAATGCATGCGAATCAGCGCAGACGATCGGCCGCTTCCGCCAGCTCCGACATGATCCTTGTCGAGGACGACGATCTTTCCCGCTTTTCGCTGGGCAAGATGAAATGCAATCGATGCACCCATCACTCCTGCGCCGAGAATAACGATGTCGGCAGTCGCGGGGAGGGAAGTTGATGGGCTGGTGCTGTTCATGCGGTAGCCTCACGCAATCGTCCTTTTTTCCAGTCGCGCAACGCCTGGTGCGCCGCATTCCGCCCCGGTGCGCCCGTGACGCCTCCGCCGGGGTGCGCACCTGCGCCGCACAGATATAAGCCTTCAATCGGCGTCCGATACTGCGACCAGCCCGGCACCGGACGCATAAAGAAGAGTTGTTCCAACCGCAGGTCGCCGTGAAAGATGTTTCCCTCTGTCAGCCCGTAAGTACGCTCAAGGTCCAGCGGCGTCAGAACCTGCCTCGCAAGAATTGAACCCGGAACATTGGGAGCATACTCGGCGATTTTCTTGACGACTCGATCGCCCAGAAGTTCGCGTTTCTCGTCCCAATTTCCTTCACGCAGTTTGTAAGGCACATACTGCACAAAGCAGGTCAGGATGTGTTTTCCAGCGGGGGCTAGCGACGCATCAGCATTCGATGAAACCACGCAATCCACCCAGAGTTCCTCAGGAACCCCGCCAAACTTGGCGATGTCATAGCAACGTTCCGCGAATTCGAGCGATGGCACCAACGTGTAGAACGTGCGCTCGAGAGGTGTGGCGGTGGGCGATGTTCCCGTAAATCGCGGTTCTTCCGCCAAGACCATGTTTACCTTGGCGCATGGCCCTTGCATCTTGATTCCACGTACCGCAAAGATGAAGTCTCCCGGAAGATCTGTTTCATCCACCATTCCGAGGAATGTTCGCTTCGGATCGGCATTCGAAAGCACCATCCGGCCCCGGAACTCACTTCCGTCCTCGAGCACGACGCTGCGTGCTCTCCCATTCCGCACATCGATGTGCGCGACCGCTGCACCGGTGCGAATTTCTACCCCCAACTCCTGCCCCGCGGCAGCCAGGGCCTGCGTGATCGATCCCATGCCACCCATCACGTGACCGTAGAAGCCCTGCAATTCATGCTCTCCGCCGCTCAGAAGATGAAATAGAAGTCCAATGGCAGTCCCGGGCTGAAATGGACCGCCGTGCTTGCCATATACATTGTTGGCAAGAAACAATGTTTTTATCTTCTCGGATTCGTAGTTCTGGTCGAGAAACTCTCCGAGGCTGCCCGTCATAAAAGAGATAAGCTGCGAAATCTCATGATTCGAAGTTCCGCGAAACCGCTTGCCAATACGGAATAGATCAGTCCAGCCCTTGATTGATGACGTGTCAACTTCTGGAGGAGGCTCCAGAAAAAATGGCTGCAGGTACCGCGCCAGCTTCTTCAGTTGCTCGTCCACCTCCACAAAGCGGGCCGCATCTTTGACTGAAATCTTTGCGAACTCCTGCCGCGCCCGTTCACGGTCCGCCCACCACGGAACCACGTGTCCATCAGGGAAGGGAACCTGAATCGCCGGATCGCACGGAATCATGCGCAACCCGTGATTGGCGAGCCCCAGTTCCGAGATCACCTCCGGCCGCAGCATGCTCGCGATATAAGAGGTTGTGGAGACCCTGCAACCGGGCGCAATCTCTTCCGTGACGCAGCAGCCGCCTACGATATCGCGGCGCTCCAGCACAAGCGTAGACAACCCCGCGCGCGCAAGATAAGCAGCCGCGGTGAGGCCGTTATGCCCTGCGCCGATTACAATCGCGTCATAGATCCGGCTCTGGCTTGGTTGACTGTTGGTCACTGCTGGCAATTAGAATCGACCAACACTAACGTATTCGACAGTAAAGATGAAATTGAAACCGGAGGGAGTCTGCATTATTCTGTTATGACTTTAAGTCACGATTATGCCGGGAATCGCCAGTAACCGCGTCGCGCCCCCGCTCTATCAGCGCCAAACGAAATTGCGGCCTCGTTCTGAGGCTAAGCGCGGCCGCATCGTCGACGTGGCCACGCAGCATTTTGCCGAACACGGATATCACGCCGCCCGCGTCGGTGACATCGCGCTTGCGCTCGGTATCGCAAAGGGCTCCATCTTCCAGCATTTCGGCAGCAAGGACGGGTTGTTCTTCGAGGTTTACAAGAAGGCTGTCCACTCGTTCTCACGCTATCTGACTGTCCCGGATGATGTCCGTAACCAGGGCTTTTTTGAAATCCTGCGCTATTGGTTGATCCGTACCGAGCATCTGGTTCATGAGGACTGGATCCCATACCGCATCTACCTGCTCGGGAACTACGGTACGGATCTCGTTCTGAAACGTGAAATCAATCGTTTCCTGATCGCAGAAGACCCATACGGCACGGTGGAATTTGTCCGCTTCGGCATCGAGCGCGGCGACCTCCGAAAGGATCTCGACGTGGAGATGATGGTTTCTATCATCGACTGGATGGTCGAACGCTTTCAGGATGCTTTGCTTACCGCCGAACTTGATCCCGGGCTCTTTCGCCGCCAGGGCGAACTCGCCGAAAGGAAAGAAGCTAGAATTCAACAGTTCCTCGACATATTGAAAAGGGCGATCGGAACGATGCCCGAAAAAAGAGCAGCAGTTAAACAGCGAGCGCGCCGGGGCCATCGGCGCTAACCGCGCTACACCGCGCAGAGTTCATACAAGTACACTCATTCGAGGGCACAATCATGCAAGCAACCATCGACCAGATTCTCTCCAGTTACGACGACCGGGCACCTCTGGAAAGGGCGTCCACCATTCCAGCTTCGTGGTATGTCGATCCCCGCATCGCCGAACTTGAGCGTCTAAATGTCTTCAGCAAGACCTGGCAGCTCGTCGCGCGTACGGACCAGGTCGAAAAAGCAGGAGACTTTGTCGCAACTCGCATTGCCGGCGAGCCGATTGTCATAGTTCGTGGTGCTGATGGTATCCTTCGCGGATTCTTCAACGTGTGCCGTCACCACGCTGCCGCCGTAGTCACACAGCCCTGCGGACACGCCTCCATCCTGCAGTGCCCTTATCACGGATGGAAGTACGGTCTTGACGGCTCGCTGAAGGGAATGCCCGAATTTGAGGGCGTCGAGAACTTCGAGCGTTCAGAAAACAGCCTGCTGCAGATTCGAGTTGAAACCTGGGAATGCTTCGTTTTCGTCAATCTCGATCCGCACGCGGTTTCACTGCACGAATTCCTCAGCGGCATCGTGAAGCGCGTCGCCCCGCTCGGCATCAGCAAGCTACAGTATTTCGATCGCCGCACCTATGACATCCACTGCAATTGGAAAGTTTTCGTGGACAACTATCTCGACGGCGGATATCACGTTCCCCACCTTCACAAGGGGCTAAACTCGGTCCTCGACTACAAGCAATACACCATCGAAAACGAAGATCGGTACTGCCTGCAATCAAGTCCGATGGTCGCCTCTGACGAAGACGCCGCGACCGGAGCGACTCGCAAGGGTGATCGCGCCTGGTATTTCTGGCAATATCCCAATCTCATGATCAACTGCTACGAGGGATACATGGATACTAATTATGTCATCCCCGTCGACGCCGATCACTGCACTGTGATTTTTGATTTCTACTTCAGCGACGTAAGCGAATCCCGCCGCGCTTACAACACAGAGTCCGTCAACGTTGGGAACCGTGTACAAGACGAAGATCTCGGTATCTGCGAAGACGTCCAGCGCGGCCTTAAATCCCGCGCCTACGGCGCCGGACGCCTCTCCGTACGCCGTGAAGCCGGAGAGCAATTGTTTCACCGCTTGTTAGCTGCAGACTTGAAGAAGTAAAGCCATCCGAAGAAGTTAAGAAGGTTGGGCCACCGCCGATTGTGACTACCCTGCAAGGGCGGCCCGTATCATCCCTAATCGATCTAGGAATTGCTGTCTACCATTCCACCTTGTCATCCTGATGGCCTGCGCTTTTTGCAGGCCGGAGGACCTATGCAATTCCCGTCACCACGGCGGGCTACATCAAAAACTAAAATGGCCACTGCCACGGTAGAGATTTCTCCCTCCGCTCGAAATGACATTTCCACGCGGAGGTTTTGGATTTACACCAATTTCTTAACCGCCCCCGTCTTACTGGTGATCCCTAGCAAGCGTCTCTTTCCACGTTTTCGACTTGATCATCTGTCCATCCTTCAATAACTCCCGCGTGTAGCTGTAATAAAAGTTCTTCTCATCCGTCGTGATCAATAAATGCCCGCGCCACACCAACGTCCGTCCTTTCAATGCAAACACGCTCTCCGCCTCTCCATGCACCGCACACGTTTCCGGATGCGCATCATCCCCTTCATACGTCAAACTCTCGAAATCCTTTTCCGTTCCCCACGGATACTCAGCGCCATCTTTCCCCTTCCAGTGCACAGTGGTCTTCTGCCGAGCTTCGTCGCGTTCCACGGTCCACTCCCCAGGCCATGGAAATCCCTCGCTCTTGATGTCGGTGCGTTCTTCTAATGGCTCCGGCGGGGAAAACGCCGGCGCGGCGGCGCCATGAACCGGCACAATCGGCAGCACGAGGCGTGAACCGCTTTCTCCGCCGAGTTCCAAAGATGTCGTCATCGCGTAAGGCGTCGGTAGAATCATCGGCCACAGCGCATTCGAAATTGCCACACGAATCCGGTGTCCCTTGGGAAAAACCCAAGACGTCAAGTGCATCTCGATCGACAGCGGATAAATCTTGTCCGGCTCCAGATCGCGAGGTTCGCTCATCGATTCCCGTTGTGCCCCATTGATTCCGGCACCAGTGATCTGCGTAACGGTTCCCTCGGGAGCGACATCCGACAGCCGCGCAAACCAATCCGCCAGCTTTGCGGACGCCGATGCGCGCAACAAGGCCTGCGGACGCCCCAGGATCGCCACATCAGTCTCAAGCGGCGCAGAATCATAGACCAAGCTGAACGCATCGACCGGCCGCGGATCGCTCAGCAGTTCTCCCCACCAGAAGCCTGCCTCGACGCCGACAGTCGGAACGTATTTCAAACGATGTGCATCCGTCGTCCCCGCCGAATCCGACAAGCTGTGGTTGCTCTGTAAATAGAAAGTCGTCTTCTTCGCATCCACAGGCGGCCACACATCTTCGCGCCTCCACTCGCCCGATACAGTCTCCAGATTAGGATCCGGCGGATGCCAATGCTGCATATAAATGACCAGTCGGGGATCGCCCATCACTCCCGTGTCCCGCCCCTTCAGCCAGTAATCGAACCAGCGGACCGCCTGATCGCGCCATTCCACGCGCGGGCCAAAATCCGCATCGTTGGGAAAGGAATGATTCCATGGTCCAACGATCGCCTTGATCGGAGCCTTCGACTTCATTAGCAAGTCCGTCACGTTGTCGCGATATCCATCCTGCAATCCGCCAATCAGAAACGTCGGCGTCGTAATCTCACTCAGTGGACGTACGCGATCTCTCCAGAACGGCCCCTCATGCTGATGCTTCAAGTAAATCAGCGACCAAGGCGGAGAATTGAAGCGCGGCCCCAACGTTTTCTCATCGAGGGAATACTCGGGCGCACCGACCCAGCCCTGCGCCATATCCATGTTCAATTCGAATTCATCAACATGTGCCATGCCGTCAATGTAGTGCACATCGTCGTGAAACAACTCACTCGTTGCATGCACGGCAAGTATTGCCTTCAGCCCGGGAGCGTGCCGCATCGCCATCTGCAGCGCGGTAAATCCGCCCCACGAGAGTCCAAACATTCCGACATTTCCGTTTGACCAGGGTTGATGCGCGAGCCAGGCTATCACCTGCTTGCCATCTTCTTGCTCTTGCTCTGAGTACTCACGCTCAGGAGGAACGCCCTCGCTCGCCCCAAATCCGCGAATATCCACACGCACGCTCACATAACCCCGCCGCGCAAAATACGTATGCTTTGGATAGTCTCCAGCCGCGGTCCCATCATCCTTCCGATAGGGAAGATATTCGAGTAGGGCAGGGAACTTCTCGTCTTCCTTCCCATCGTCCGGCATGTAGAGAGTGGCGGCCAGGCGCACGCCGTCTTTCATCGGAATCCACGCACTTACCAGGTGGACTCCATACGTTGGTGGGGATGGTTGCTCAACCGCGAAGATGAATAGAGGAGAAACAAGAACGAAGCAGATGATCCGGAATGTCTTGCCCAACGCGGCCTCCGAGCCTGCACCTGAGCGATGACCCGGAGTCAGTCAGACGCGCCCTGTTCCCGGCGGATCGCTCGTAAATCGATTCCGAGTTGCTCCGCCTTCTTATACAGGTGACTGCGTTCCAATCCAAGAGATTTTGCGGCAAGGCTCATGTTGTGATGGCTGCGCTTCAGTTCGGCCAAGATGACTTCACGTTCAAACAGTTGCACTCGATCGGCAAGCGGCCCGGAAGTCGCCGCACTCATCCCAGAAGACACCGCCCCAGACGATTTCGGCAGCGCCATTTGCACCGTTTGTTCGTCAACCTTACCCTCAGTCGCAAGCAGCATCAACCGCTCGACCATGTTGCGCAATTCTCGAACATTCCCCGGCCACGAGTACGATTGCAGCGCATCCATCGCTTCTTTTGTGAAGGGGACCGGCTTCCATCCATTCTGCTCGCACACCTGCCCCGCGAAGTGCTCGACCAGTGACGGAATGTCTTCGCCTCTCTC
Source organism: Candidatus Sulfotelmatobacter sp. (assembly GCA_035264195.1). GTDB lineage: Bacteria > Acidobacteriota > Terriglobia > Terriglobales > Acidobacteriaceae > Sulfotelmatobacter. The sequence continues at coordinate 9,826 of DATFQQ010000483.1, forward strand.
GCGCAATGGAGGAAGAACCAATGGAAAAACATAAATGCGATGAAACAGGTCCTGCCGGAACTTTTCTTCCCGTACACGTGCCTCGAGATCACGATGCGTCGCGACGACAACGCGCACATTTACAGAGATTGGTTTATCGCCGCCAATGCGCTCGACCTCGCCTTCTTCGAGCACACGCAGGAGCTTGGCTTGCATGTTCAAAGGCATGTCGCCAATTTCGTCCAGGAAGATCGTTCCCCCATCCGCCTGCTCAAATTTTCCAACATGCCGTCCTGAGGCTCCTGTGAACGATCCCTTCTCGTGGCCAAACAGTTCTGACTCAATCAACTCTGCCGGTACCGCAGCGCAATTCAAAGTCACGAACGGCCCATCGGCGCGATTGCTTCGCTCATGAATCGTGCGTGCAACCAACTCCTTGCCAGTCCCGGTCTCCCCCAGAATGCACACACGCGATTCGCTCGCAGCGACGCGCTCCAGTTGTGCCATCACGCGCTTCATCGCATCGCCCTTCCAGACGATTTCGTGCTTCCCGAGGCGCTGTCGAAGCTGACGGTTCTCGCTCTCCAGGCGCTTCAACTTCAGCGCATTCTCGACCGTAAGCAATAATTTGTCGGTGGAAATCGGCTTTTCCAGAAAATCGATCGCGCCCAGTCGCGTCGCGCGCACCGCCATCTCGATGTGCGCCTGCCCCGACATCATGACGACCGGTGTCGTCACTCCCTGAGCCTTCAAGTCTTCGAGCAGACTGAGTCCATCTTTTCCAGGCATTACCACATCGGAAAGAATGACATCAAACGTCTGCGCCTTTGCCAATTCCAAACCTTTGGCCGCGTTGTCGCACACCGTCGCCTCGTGGCCCGCTAGCCGAAAGGCGCGAGACAGCGAGGCCAATGTGTTCGCCTCATCATCCACGATCAAAAGGTGAGCTTTCGCTGGCATGATCCCCCTCGTCTAGACGGTTGCTGGTTTTGCTGCGCGTGTTCCCGATTCCATTGCGTCAAGATTGTCCGGCAATTCAATCACGAACGTCGTCCCGCGCTGAGGCGCACTCTGCACGCTGATTCTTCCATGATGATCGCTGATCACCGACTGCACGATTGCGAGGCCAAGTCCCGTTCCATGCTGCTTGCTTGTGTAATACGGAGTGAAAACGCGCTCGCATTCCTCCGGCGTCAGGCCAGAGCCAGTATCGGCCACTTCGATCACGACCTTGCCATCGTCGCGCCGGGTTCGCAATGTGAGCAAACCGCCATCCGGCATCGCGTCCATGGCGTTGAGCACAAGGTTCGACAGCGCGCGGTGCAACAGCTCCGGATCAGCCGCGATCGTCCCGGCAACCTCGCTGAGTTCGAGCTTACAAGCGATCCCCGGCCTTTCTGCCGCCTGTAGTTGCGCCTGAAACAACTGCGCTACTCCGCGGACTGCCTCATTCACATCCACGCGCTGCAAGTGCGGCTGCGGCATCTTCGAGAATTCACTGAACCGTCCGATAATGCCTTTCAAATTAGAAATCTCTGCGAGCAGCGTTCGCGAACTTTCTTGAAAGATCTCATCAAATTGTTCCGGACTCAGCGACCTCGCGCGCAGCAGATTCTCCACCGTGAGTTGCAATGGGAAAAGCGGATTTTTCAATTCATGCGCCAGCCGCCGCGCCAACTCTCGCCAGGCCGCAACTCGCTCCGCCTGCATCAATCTTTCTTTCTGTGCCAGCAGTTCGCTCGTCATCTGGTTGAACGACTCTGCCAGCTGCGCGATCTCGTCCGAGCCTGGAATCTCCACTCGCGCGTTCCAGTTTCCTGCGGCAACATCCTGCGCAGCGGTTGCCAACTGTTCTACGGGACGAGTCACGCGTCCGGCGGCCCAACTGCTTAGCAGGATCGCGAGCACGATCCCTCCGCCTCCCACCAGCAAGGCCGAATCTCGGATGCGCTGTTTCAGCTCCACATACGATCGCCGCGAATTCCCGATCAGCAAGATTCCCAGCAGCGGTTGATCTTTTCCCAACCCGCGCAACGGGATCGCATGAAATACTTCGTCATCTGCCGCTTTCGACGACCACTTCACGATCCCGCTGATCTCCTGGTTATACTTCGCCGAAGCCTCCACGAGTGGAGAGAACTTTTCTGCGGGATGGGTCGCATCCGCAGCGCTCGCCCCAGCCGGAGCGATCAGCAGGTCGGGCGAAAAATGATCTCCGCGGTTCTGATAGAGCAGCACTCTCATATCAGGTGGAAGATCCAGCGCCGAGAGGAAATCTTTATCCAGCCGTCGCCCCCCAACGACATAAACCGGGTGCTCCCCGACGTGCACCGCCCGCACCGCAAAGAGACCTAGGGCCGTCGAGTCTTGCAGATCCTCAAGCTGAAGAAATGGTCCTTGCTCCCCAAACCCCGACAGGTTCTCGATGCGATTATCGAGATATCCAAACTTCGTAGGCCACTGCGCGGACGAGATGATCTTTCCTTGCCAATCGAGAAACTCCAAAAAGTCGAGTTGATGGCTGTCGGCCATCGCCTTCGCGAGATCGAAATATTCCGCCGAATCCGATGGCGTCCCGTTCAGAGCCGTTGCCATGCGCGTGACTGCGTCGGAGTTGGCAATGTTCTGTACCCGTCTTGCGACCTCTTCACCACGTCTGCTGAATTCCCGCTGAAACTGAGCGACCAGAGCTGACGTGCGTTGATTCTCGGTCCTCTCAAATGCTCCCCGTGTCAGATATTGCACAAGCAATGCCACGCTCGCCACCGACAGAAATACGGTCAGCGCGAAAACCGTCAGCAGCTTGCGCCGAAAGGTCATGGTTTCGAATTCTCCAGCCATGCCCTCGTCAAATCCCAACTCCCGTCCGCTTGTACTTTCCAGTCCTTCAAGTCCGACGCGGAAAGGTAAGATTGCGGCAGATGGAACAGAGGAATCACCCGCCCGCTGGCCACAGCCGCCTGCTCTGATGTGTACAACTCTTCCATCGACCCGCTCTTGTCTTTTGGCGCTGGCATTCCAATTTGCCCAAGAAGGTCGTTCATCGCGACCCACGGATTACCTGATGCAATCGCCATCCGCACCACCCGCAAATCGGTCGTACTTCCGGAACTCGGCTGCAATGACAGGCCTGCGTCCTTCGCATTCAGCGCAACCCGTTCCGCGATCAATCGCAATAGCGGATCATTGCCGTCATATCCGATCGTCCAGTTCGGTACAGTGCGAGCTTCGGCGCGAAGCTGCTTCGCCTTCTGTAAATCCGTCGCTGCAGGAAGCACGAACCCATAGCCGCTGATCCACGTGGGAAGCAGGCTGCCGGTGGGCTCTCCTGCGCCCTGGAGCAACACGCTGCGAATCGATCCGCGCTCCACGCTCAGTGCCAGCGCTTGCCGCAATGCTTTTTCCTGTGCCGAGGATGCGTCTCGGCTGAACACGAGTGCCAGTAATTCAATCCGCGCCGAACTCGTCAGTCCGCGTCCTTCCTGGACAAATCGATGCGTCTGCTCTGGCGCCACCTCGATCAGGTCCGCTTTGCGCAGTTCGAAAGCCGTCATTTGATCGCGAACGTTGCGCCCCATTTCGATTTCAATATCATCGAGGAAAGCCCGTCCGCGCCAGTATTCCTCGTTGGCCGCAAGCGTTAGTTTTTTTCCGGCCTGCCAACCGATTACGTAGAACGGACCTGTCCCAATTACATCACCTGCATTTTTCTTGGCGATTGCATTTCTCGGGAGCGCGACTTCCGCCGGAAGTTCGGGATCGGCAACTTCCAGTTCAATGATGACACTGCTTCCACTGGAGCTAACGTTCCACGCCGGATTCGCTGCTCGTAAGGATGCGGCCATGATGTTGGCAGTGAGAGGCGTTCCATCCGCGAACTTCACTCCCTGTCGCAACCGGAATTCCCACCGCTGGTTTCCGCGTGAAGCCTGCCACGTTTCCGCCAATGCAGGCTGCGCGCGCCCGGAATCATCCATCACGACAAGGGTGTCAAAGAGCAGGGCAGTAATGCTTCGGCCTCCGAACGACTCTTCTGAGCGATCCGCCGGATCAAGTGTCATTGGCGCGGCCCGCATCGCCACATGCAGCGTGCCACCGTATTGCGGACGAGTTTCCGCCTGGGCCAGAGTTACCAACAGCATGCTACTGGCTGCAAGACACCGCCAAACGATACGCTTCATAGATTCCTAGCTCTCGATTGTTTACGACTGCAATTGCCGAATCACCCTTAGACTCCGTCCACAGCGCTGAAATCATGCCCGGAAGATCCACCGCGGGACTCACGGCCACCGGATCCCGATCTGGAAATTCGTATGCCCGCATCGTGTCGCTGCCATCAGGCGTAGTGCTCGCCGCCAGTACCTGCCATCCCGCGCCACAAGGTGTTCTCACCGTTGCCATGTCACTGCTCCAGTCGAGCTTCGATGCTTGATCGTTCATCCCATCCAGCATGTGAACTCTTCCGTCAGTCGCGGCAAATAGCCACAGGGTGTAGCGATCCCGAGGAACAAACGCCGACGAATAGAATTTCGGTACGTTACTGAACTTTCCAATCGCTGGGGTCAGCACTCCAGTGAAGAAATTGCGAGTTGGAGCGAAAAAGCCTGAGACCTGAGAAACCGCCGCGGAGGGACTACCCGATGCTCCAGCGCTGGGAAACACGGTTGCACTTCCAATTAGCGGAGCAGGAATCATCGGCCAAGGATCGTCACTCTCCCGACAGTTCAAAGCCGGCGTACCAATGCCGTGACAGATGACCCCCGGCAGATAGGCATCCAGGTTATGGTCCTTATTCAGAACCAACCTTCCGCGTAGATCCAGCGGCCACGGCTTTGCGTGACCGATTGCTTGAACCTGTTCCGGCTGCCACTTTCCGCTTTGCAAGCGATAGAAGGAGACATTTTCTGCGCTTAGCACAACGATGCGCGAAGACGATCCATTTTCCTCGAGAATTGAAAGGTCGAGAATTAGATCGTTTTGCGACCACAGCAGCGCCTTGTGCAGCGTGATCGGCATGGAGTCATGCGTGGTGCTGGCACGGCCCGACCGAGGCACAGAAACCATGACTACTGCAGATTCAGATGCGCTCTGATGAATCTGCGCGACCCATACATACGAAGTCACGTTCTCGGACAGCGTAATCGCGACCGAGGCCACTGCCTGCTCAGGCTTCACAAAATGAACGCCTGATTGTTCAAGCGCCGCGCGCAGTCCGTTCTGCACCACATCACTGTCACGCCGTCCCAGCGAAGAATGATTCTCCACCGTGAGCGCGACAGTTCCCGGTCCGGTCACAGAGGCGATTTTTCGCGCGAGTTGCTGCTCGGCGGTGCTCCAATCGGCGGCCCCTGCCGCGAGCGATGCCGTGAGGACCAAGAGGAAAATTCCAAACTGGAGGGCACGCAATCCAAGCGTAGAGCGGTTCACCGGTTTCAGACTGTTTTCGGGGATGTCCGAATTATAAACCGCTGTTCGCATGCGCCCTCCTCGAGCCTCTGTACTCTTTGGACACCGCATGAAATCTATCGAGCTATAGGTGCCCACTTCTCGCGGGGTTGGCGAGAAGTGGGGAGGTTCGGCAGCGAAATCTATCTCTGCTGAGTGTCCTCCGGCGGGTCAGCCGCTTGGCTAGCCTGGTTTGCCATGTTCATGCTCCGCAACACGTCATTGGCGAAGAAGAACTTTCCATCTGCGGGCACCATCATGATCTGCAGCTTGTCCGACAAACGTTCGGCCACGATCTTATTAATCAGCAACGGATTCTGCTTCAAGATCGCCGCCTCACTGCGCATCCGTTCGGCATCAGCCGCGGCAGTCACGCGAATCCGGTCCGCCTCCGCATCGGCGAGCAGTTTGCGCCTCTCGGTTTCGGCTTTGCTGTCGATCACCTTGGCCTGAGCCGCGGCCTCCGCGTTCTGAATCGTCGCTTCCTTCCGCGCCTCCGCCTCAAGCTTGCTCTGTTGAATCTGCTTCTCTTTCAGTGGCAACGTGTACTGCATCGCATCCGACTCGCCCTTCGCCTGTAGCACGTGTACCTGCGCCTCGCCCTCCGCCTGCTTTACCTGCTGGACTTTGTTTGCTTCTGCTTCGAGTTCCGCAATCTTCACTTGCTTCTGCTTCAACTCCGTCTCCACGCCCATTTGGTCATTCTCTTGTTCTTTCAAGAGCAGCGTCTCTAAGCCCTTTGCGTACTCCTCCGGAAGTTGAATGTCCCGCAGCATCACTTCCTTCACCACAATGCCGTCGGCCGCTAGCTTCTGCGTGATCATTTCCGTCGCGCGCTGACGAATCTCCTCGCGCTTCGCCGAAAACACATCCCTTACCGTGTAGCGCGGAACCAACTCGCGCCATGCACTGGCCACGATCGGAGGGACAATCTCTTTCTCGACCGGATGCGGCAAGTTGCTCTGGATGTAATCCAGATGCTTCGGATCCAGCCGATATCGAACCGTAATCGCCAGTCCCAGCGTCAAGCCCTCCTTCGCCTGCACATCGAGGAGTTGCGGTTTGGCGCCAGCCTTGGCTCCATCTTTTCCGTCTTCCGAACCGCCGGTGGTAAACACCTGGTCGCGGATGTCGTAGAGCGCGACATCTTCGATCAGCGGCTCCACAACATGCACTCCGGGATAAAGCGTCCCCGGCAGTGTTCCGCTGGTCTGGCTCACGCGAACTCCAGCCATTCCGCTAGGGACGACGACGATGCTGAACGCCACGAGGATCGGTCCCCACGCCAGCAATCCCAACGCCAGTGACGTCCGCCACCGCCACTCCGGCTCCGCCGGAATCGGCGTCACACCCGGCGTTGCCATTGCCCTGCGATACAGCAGTTCACGATACAAGTCGTAGCCCAGAATCCCTACAGCCACGAGAATCATCCCGAGGCCACCGCACATCAGCAAGTACTTCAACGCCAGCATGGTCGTTCTCCTTTACGAGTTCTTTTGGTGCGAACTCAGCGCTTCTGCTCTGGTTTCACCGCGACGGCTTGCGTGGCCAGCTTCCGAGGCGCGAAAAACAGGCGAAACACTTGCCCGAAGATCAACTCCTCCGCCAGCAACGCCACCGCCAGCGAGAAAACCATTCCCCCCACCACTGCCATGAATGTGATTGCCATCTGCATAAGTGCCTCCTGCGATCCCCAATTCACTGCGAGAACTCTTACTGCCCCTCGGCCATGTGCGTTTGTGCTGATAGGGCGAGCAACTTGTCATCGAGAGCTCCAAAAATCTGTGCGACCTCTTCATCGCGCTCGCCGCGGATCTGCACCGTGTCGCCGACCTGGACCATCGTGAACAATTTCTCGACGTCGCTATTGCGAAGGCGTATGCACCCGTGCGATGCGGCGTGCCCAATCGATCCGGGCGCGTTGGTGCCGTGAATGCCATAACCTTTCTGCGAGAGTCCCAGCCAGCGCGTCCCCACCGGATTGTTCTTTCCTGCAGGGATCACAGTGCCGGGGTGGTAATAGGTCGGATTCTCGACGCGGCTGACGACCTTGAATTCGCCCGTTGGGCTGGGAGTTACGTCAGCTCCCACGGCGACTTGAAACGTCGCGACGACGACTCCGTCTTCAATGACCGCGAGCTTGCGGTCGACTAGGCTAACCAGTACCGTCCGATTGCTGTCGTCTTCGTCGTCAGGGTCGGAATCCTGCGCGCATAGGGGGATGGCGCACGCCAAAATGAGTACCGTAACAATCAGCGTTTTCGTTGCGTTGTCTCCGAAATTCTGAGCGGCTCGATTCATCTTTCCCTCCGTAAGCGCATCCAGCACACATACAGAAGGCAGAAGCATTGCCAGTCGCAATCCCGTTGAAAACAAGGAAGTTGCGGACGTAGCCAAGCCGCAAAACGTGGTGACGACCACACGCCTGTGTCACCCAGAACACACTCGGAGGCGCGGTCGCAAGGTTGAACTCGAGAGGGAGTTAAACGATTGGGAGCCTTATCCGGAAAGTGGAAGCCGAAAAGCGGAAGCCGGGGGCGTGAAGCTCGAAGCCAAAAGCAAAAGGTCTGACTTCCGAACTGGAGGTCAAACCGGAAAGTGGGGGAAGGCTAACAGCCTTCTAAGCGCCCGGCTCCCGCCGTCTGGGGTAACGGCTTGTGGGGTTCTGTGGGTGGAGCCGGGCGATCCTATGACTAGAAGGCCTAGTTCAATTGTGCTTATTTAAGTCCTCTAGAACCCTTATTTCTGTGACCCTCGTCACAGTTCATCGTGATCTTGCGCATGCGCAATGTCGCGATTTCGAAGCGTCCAATTTTCGCGCCCCGCTCGCCGAAATGTTGTTCCCTTAGCCACCGTTCTCTGTGATGGTGATCACCGCCTTCTGTAAGTCATTCCGATACTTTGTTCCTGAGCGAGCCCGAAGTGCTCATTCAGGAGACTGATCCATCATGGCTTATGTAATTACTGATACCTGTATCAAAGACTCCCTCTGTGTTGAAGTTTGCCCAACCGATTGCATCCATCCCAAGCAGGACGAGCCCGGCTTCGAGGCCGCGACCCAGATGTATGTCGATCCCGAGGGATGCATCGACTGCGGTGCCTGTGTCCCCGCCTGTACCTCAGACTCGATTCACGCACTCGAAGACGTCCCAGACGAGAAGAAGGAATTTATTGAGAAGAACGCAGCCTACTACGCGAAGTAGTGGTTCGGGCAACCTGACTGGTAGCGATCGCCGGGCGTCGGATGCAAGGAAAACCAGCCATCTCCGATTCCCGGCGATTGTGTCTGCAAGGTCTAGGCCCACATATCACGATTTTTTACCGAAATCGTAAGAGTCCATGCTAATGGGGATGCCCACGTCTCACCGGCTTTGCCACACGTGGGGATTCTCGTTTCGTATCAGGGCACGCCTTCAGGCGTGCCGTACCAGACATGCGTAATCCACGACTTCAGCTGCTGCGGCTCCCAGGTCGATCTCCATAGCCTCTTTGACTTCCGTCCTACCGCAAACTATCGTTCCGCCTTATGAACGTAGTCAAAGCCACCCGCCACTATGAAGAGTGGCTCGCCCACCGCACCACGATCATCAAGAAAGATCTCCGCCTGAAGCACGCCAACATGAAGTCCGCAGCTTTTTCTTTCCTCCGTGCCACCTTTTATCGCTGGGCGCAACTCTGGCCGGATATCTGCTCCGACCTCGCCAAGGCCCCGCGTGTCCTCGCCGTCGGCGACCTTCACGTCGAGAATTTCGGCACGTGGCGCGACATTGAAGGACGCCTGATCTGGGGTGTCAACGATTTCGACGAGGCGCATCCGCTTTCCTATGCCAACGATCTGGTTCGCCTCGCGGTCAGCGCTCACCTGGCGGCCGAAGAGGGCCACTTGCCTCTCAACAAGAAAGACATTTGCGATTCCCTTTTGGCCGGATACGAAGAAGGAATACGTCAAGACGGCAAGCCCTTTGCCCTGGAAGAAGAGCATGTCTGGCTTCGCAACATCGCCGAAAGCGAGCTCCGCGATCCGGTACGTTTCTGGAAGAAGATGGAATCCCTTCCCACCGTGAAAGACGAAGTTCCGGTCAGTGCCATCGATGCTATCGAGCACCTGATGCCTGTACGCGATGTGAGCTATCGCCTGACGCACCGTATTGCCGGTCTGGGAAGCCTGGGACACGCGCGCTATGTGGCAATCGCCGACTGGTGCGGCGCCAAGATCGCTCGTGAAGCCAAGGCCTTGGCCGCGTCGGCCTGCTTTTGGGCGGAAGGTCGAGAAGGTCCGGCTGAGATCCTCTACCAGGCAATCATTAGCCGCGCCGTGCGCTGTCCCGATCCGTTCGTGCAGCTACGTGGGCGATGGATCGTCCGCCGTCTCAGCCCGCATTGCTCCCGTATCGAACTGGCTCAATTAAGAGCGCAAGGCGTCGAGATGCGTCTGCTGCACGCTATGGGGCAGGAGACGGCGAATATCCACCTGGGAACTAGGTCAGCACGCAAGCCGATTTTGCAACACATGGAGAAACAAAAAGGAAAATGGCTCCACCTCGCAACCGAGACGATGCTCCAGGCGGTGCAGGCAGACTGGAAAGTTTGGAAGAAGCACGGCTACGAATGAGTAACTGCCAATTCAGGCAATGCCGCTGCGTGCCCCTGCAGCAGCCGGCATCACGGTTGCCGCTGGTCGCCGTAACGGAGCTAACACTACCCCGCGCTCCCGTTCGTAGACTAAGGTCCACTTCGTCGCGCAATCGTCGCAGAGCCAATAATGGTCGACCTGCCGCGGTTGCTGCCGCGCACGAACGAACGGCGGCGATGCGCTTTGTCCCGGTTTGGTCACTCGTTCAGTTTCTACCAGAAATAACTTCCCATCCCTCAACCTAAGGAAGGGTTTGCCGCATTGGTCATTGGCGCATCGACTCAACATGGTTGACTGCCCCCTTGCTCACAAAGACACTAACCCCGAGCTTTGCGGATACGTGAGCACGTGGCATGCCAGTGGAACCATGCGTTCCTCCAAGGTCTTCACCCGAAAATCACCGTCAGAGTTCTCAACTTCGTGCCTATTGCTGCCGACTGGTCGGCATTTGCCGAGCTAACGTCTCCATGCTCGCTTGCCCCCATTCGCTCCCATCGCTACTATCAGTCTCATGCCGCACGTGCTCGTCTGTCCTCCGAATTATTTCGATGTTATCGATCAGAAAAATCCTTATATGTCACGCACTCACGCGGTCGATCGCGTGAAAGCGCGCAGCCAGTGGGAAAACCTCTGTAGCGTTTTGCAACAAAATGGATGCGACATTGAAACGATCGATCCCATCGAAGGCCTCGAAGATATGGTCTTCGCCGCCAATCAACTTTTCGTCGGACAAAAAACTGGACACGGAAAATTTGTTGTGCCCAGCCGAATGATCTACTCCTCCCGCCAGCGTGAAGTCCCGTTCTACGTCGACTGGTGCCGGGCGCGCGACTATCGTGTCATCGAAATCGACTACGGCCACGATTTTCTCGAAGGCCACGGCGACCTGCTCTGGCATCCTGACGGATCGCGGGTTTACGCGGGCTACGGTTTTCGCAGCACACGTGGGGGCGTTGAAAAACTTTCTGCTGAGATGACCAAAATGGGAATCGACGTGGTGTCCCTCGAACTCATCGATCCTTACTGCTATCACCTCGACACCTGCTTCTGCCCTCTGAACAACGAGGCCGCCCTCATTTTCGCCGGCGCCTTCTCCGCCGACGCCCTTGCCTCAGTCCACCAATATTGGACTCGCGTTCACCTGCTCAACGTAGAGGAAGCCCACGCATTCATGGGAAACGGAATCGTCGTGAACGGCGGCTACATCACGCCTCGCACCAGCCCCCAACTAAGAGCGATCCTTCAACAAGAAGGACTCAAGTCCATCACAGTTGATACGTCCGAATTCGAGAAGGCCGGGGGCAGTTGCTCCTGCATGAAGATGTTCCTGCCTTAAGACACTTCGGTAAACAGGGACCATCCTAAGGTTTTTCAATCGCCCGATCACCCAATCACCGAATCACCCAATGACCGAATGGGCAACCAGTCTGCACCCACCATCGTTGCCCGCCGACGCGCAAACTAAATTAAGATGTCGCAGTCCCGAGATGACATTGCTCAACACTGACGCTCCCATCGTCCGCCTGCCGGGCCTGCGAGCCCTCGCGTGGGATGGTGACTGGCTTTATGCCTCTCGCGGATACAGGTTGCTCCGCGCAAGAGTGCAGGATCCCTCAAACCTGAGCTGGGAGTCGGTCGCCGGTTTTCGTCCACAGTGGAAGCGTCGCCTCTCGGTTACCAGCCGGCTTACTGCGCGACTCTTCCGCGACGGATTCCACGCACTTGCGATCTTGCCTTCGGGATCTGTCGTCGCCGCAGTGCCGGGTGCGATCGTGACTCTCGCTCCGGGCGAGACGAACTTCCGCCAGACCCATGCGGTCTCCCGCGGCACGCGGCCGCTCCACATCACCGCAGTCCCATCAGGCGCAGTTTATTGGGGAGAATATTTCGACAACGCCGCTCGCGATGAAGTCCACATCTACCGATCTTCGGACGAAGGTCGAACGTGGCGCGTGGCCTATACGTTCCCCAAGCGTGCCATTCGTCACATCCACAACATCGTTCACGATCCCTGGGGCGACTGTCTCTGGATCTTTACGGGCGACTACGCTAACGAATGCCGTATCCTCCGCGCCACCTGCGACCTCACCCGCATAGATGTCGTGCTGCAAGGCAATCAGCAGGCGAGAGCCGTTGCGGCCGTTCCGACCGATGAAGCGATCTACTTTTCTTCCGACACGCCGCTGGAATCGAACTACATCTATCGTCTCGAACGCCAAGGCAAGCTGTCGCAACTTGCTGGCCTTAGCAGCTCTTCCATCTGCGGATGCCGCGTCGGCAACCACGTCTTCTTCTCCACGATGGTCGAGCCAAGCGAGGTTAATCGAGATCGCAATGTCCGCATTTATGGCGCAGATCTTAGCAAGGCTGAATCCTGGCAACCGCTGCTGGCGTGGCAAAAGGACGTTTGGCCCCTGGGCCTTCTCCAATACGGAAACGCCTTCCTTCCCGACGGAAACAACACGACGAACTATTTAGCCATAAGCACCATCGCTGTCGAAAGCACTGACCAAACAACGCTGGTTTACGCCATCAGCGACAAGTGAACCTGCAGAAATGGTTAGCCCCAGCCTTGATTCCAAATCGAGAAGACCGAATGTAGATCGCTTTCCTTCGTGTACCTTAGTGTCCTTGGTGGTGAATTCTTTGTCTCGAGCATTCAGCGCAGTAATGCGTATCGGGTGCAGTCGTACGATTCTTTGAAACCTTGAAACCTTAGAGAATCATCCGTCCTTGCCCACGCTCCGTTACTATCGCCGGATCTTCAGCGCCTATCTCCTGGGAGGCAAAAGCCACCTCACGTTCTGGCACGAAACTCCGACCGAGAATCCCAACGCCAGCGCCACGGAACTAGGCGAGTACTACATGCTCTTCGCCGAAAAAGCACACTATCAAGGAGCCTACGATGCAACAGGTATCCCGCAACTTGACTATCACGGACACATCGGCCTGCAATACAACCCCATCGCCATTGCGCAGTACGGCCTGGGCAACTACAACCTGTGGCGTCGAACCAATGACCCAGCCCGCAAGCAGAAGTTCCTCGAGATCGCCGACTGGCTCTGCGCGCATCTCGAGCCGAACGCCCAAGGTGTCGACGTCTGGAACCACCATTTCAACTGGGAATACCGCGATACGCTCCGCGCCCCGTGGTATTCGGCTCTAGCGCAGGGCCAGGGAATCTCACTGCTGGTTCGCGCTCACCAGGAGACCGGCGATTCCAGATATCTGGACGCTGCCAAGCAAGCACTCGTCAGCTTCGAGCGCCCGATCGCCGAAGGCGGTGTAGCTTTTACTGACGAATCCGGTGACCTCTGGTTCGAGGAATACATCGTCTCTCCGCCCACGCACATCCTCAATGGATTCATCTGGGCACTCTGGGGCATGCATGACTACTGGCTCGCCACTCGAGATTCCTCCGCACGCGATCTGTTCGACCGCGGAGCGCGCACGCTCCTCCACAACCTCGACCGCTACGACCTCGGATTCTGGTCGCTCTACGAGCAATCCGGTACGCGCCTGCCGATGGTCGCGAGCAGTTTCTATCACCGTCTGCACTTTGTGCAACTGCGAGTGATGCATCGCCTGACTGGGGAAAAACTGTTTGCCACAACAGCTGACCGCTGGGAACAATACACGCACAGCCGCACCAACCGCACCCGCGCACTGATTTACAAGGCAACCTTCAAACTCTGCCACTACTGATCGGTTTTGTGTGGGGACGGACGCATTCGTCCGTCCCTCTCGGCAAAGCCGAGCGCACCCGCGCCTTCGATTTGTTACCGCGCTGGGATACAAAATCGAGTCCGCGCCGAGGCCTGAAGTCCCAGGCCGAGGTCTGAGGGCGGAGGTCTGAGGTCTGAGGTCAAAACTCGCAGCCGCTCTGACTTTTCAACGCTCACCATCTATCCCGAAACCCATCCGATGCTGTAGCCTCTTCTTTCGGTGAAAATCCTCTACGTGTCCCAATACTTCCCGCCGGAAATGGGTGCCCCGTCGGCACGCGCTTCCGAGCTCGCGCGCCACTGGTCCCGCGCAGGGCACGACGTATCCATTCTCACCGGCTTCCCGAACCATCCCACGGGAGTTGTCCCGAAAGCATGGAAGCCCCGACTGCGGCGCCTCATCTACAACGAAAAGGCCGGCGACGTTGACATCTTTCGCACTTGGCTCTGGCCTCTCCCCAACCGCAAAATTCACGAGCGCATGCGGAACTACGCATCCTTCTGTGTATCAGCCGCTCTTCGTGGACTCAGTCTGCCTCGTCCCGACATTGTCGTCGGTTCCTCGCCGCAACTACTGGTTGCTCTCGCCGCTTGGTGGATCGCCTTCGTGCGCCGGATCCCGTTCGTTTTCGAAGTGCGCGACCTATGGCCTGAATCATTGACCGCCGTCGGTGTCGGTGGTGAACATTCGATGCTCCATTACACGCTCGCCGCGATTGCGAAGTTCCTCTATGAGCGCGCCGACCGCATCGTTGTCGTCACCCCGGCTTTTAAAGATCACTTGATCCATCGGTGGAAGGTGCCGCCGGAAAAAATCGTCATCGTCGAAAACGGTGTAGAAACTGAAATGTTTTTGCCCTCGTCCCCGGAAGTCCGGGCAGCGCTGCGGCACGAACTCGGCGCGGACTCCAATTTCATCGTCTGCTACATCGGAACGATGGGCATGGCTCACGGCCTGGAAACGCTCCTCGGTGCCGCTTCAACCTTTCGACAGCAGCAACCCGATGTCTTATTCCTGCTCATCGGCGAAGGTGCCGAAAAAGAGCGCATCAAATCACTCGCTCACTCCCGAGGTTTGGCCAATGTCCGCATCCTAGACCAGCAGCCACGTGAAAGAATTCCCGCCTTCATCGCGGCCTCCGATGCCTGTCTGGTTCTCTTGAAGAAGGCTGACGTCTTCAAAACCGTCATCCCCACCAAAATGCTGGAGTTCATGTCCTGCGCCAGCCCGGTCATCCTTGGAGTTGACGGACAGGCCCGCGAAATCGTCGAAGAGGCAAATGCCGGGATTGCCATCGAACCGGAAAGTGACGGTGCACTCGTGGACGCCATCCGTTCGCTCGAGGCAGACCGTGGCATGACGCGGGAGCTAGGTCAGAAGGGAAGGGAATACATCCTGCAGAATTTTTCGCGGGCCCGTACGGCCGAAAAATACATTAACGTACTTCAGCCGCTCATAAGAAAAGCCACGGCGTAGTCCGTGAGTTTTTCATAAAGTGGCAGAACGCTTTATGGATGTACGGAGTAAACGGTCGCTGCCGTCGCAGCCGCCATCGCGACTTCCAACGTTTTGCTCGCCATCACCCGCCCTCCGCTGACGGGCACAAATAGAATGTCGTCGGCTTGCAGAGTCACATCCGGAATCTTTGCCTCCAGCATCTTCTTGATCTCAACCCTGGTTTCAAACATCCCGTTCGGACCCTTCCGGATAATCCGTGCACCGCCCAGTTTTGCCGTATGATTCGTCCCGCCTGCCAGTGCCAACGCCTGCAAGACTGTGAGCTGCCCATTATCGACCAGCAACCCGCTGGGTCGTCCGACGTCCCCAACTACGTAGATAATCGGCGCGCGCGGAACTGTGATGATGTCTCCGGGCATGATATCCACGTTTGTACTCAGGTCGTCTGCGAGATTCCTTGGAAGATCGACACGAATCGGGGTCTTCTCACCCTTGCGCAATATCGCAATCTTGCGCGACGCGTTTTGCGTGAAGCCGCCTGCTTGAGAGATCACTTCGAACAACCGGTGATCCGCAACATCCGGATAAATCCCGGGCTTCCCCACCTCTCCGATCACCGTCACGCCCTGCGATGACGCTTCGTCCACGAAGATCGTGACATGCGGGCTGCGAACGAACCCACCATCCTCGAGCCGCTTCTCAATCACGCTCTGCGCCTCTTCTTGCGTCAGACCTTCAACGTGGACATAATCGATAAGCGGCAGATAAATATCCCCCGAATTGCTGACTCTGACTTTGCTGGTTAACTCGGGGACGTTGTAAACACTCACTTCCAGCAGATCGCCGGCACCCAGCTTCACCAGCACCGTCCGATCGATATCATCTTTTTTGTTGGAGTCGTTCGGCGTCTGCGTCGTCACCGCTGCCCCAGTCGCGCTTTGCGTCGCTTCCGACACTGGCTGCGCCGCCGGCAGGGTAGCAGGAGGGCTTGTCTGTTCCTGCGGATTCGTCGCCTGTTGTGCCGCCGCGCTGATGAGAAATGCAGCAATTGCGAACGTAGCAAAGCAGCAGTACCGAGCGTAACCCAAGGTACCCGACTTCATCGCACACCCTCTGTTGTTTCTTTGGAAATTCGAAAAAAAGTTTAGCACAGCGTATCCCGTACGCATCTTGCAATTCGCGTGCTCGCGGCTTAGTTTTCCACAGTTTTTTGCCCTGAGGTGATTGATGTCCCATTCCTCTGCTGCTACATTCGGGGCACTCTCAAACAATCAGGAATCTGAAGTCTAACTTTTAACGGCGGGACGTCGCTGCGATACTTACGCTAAGTGTGCGGAGAACGAGTGCCGAGCCCTCAGTCGTGTGTGTCGAGGTGGGATAGTTGACCCTTATTTGCCTCGGGTTGTTCCTCTTGGGGTTGTTGGGTTCTTTTGTACTGACCCGGTACGTGCGGGATTTCGCTGCTTCCCGTGGATGGGTTACTGTCCCTACGCAAGAGCGCCACATGCACTCCAGCCCTCTGCCACGCCTCGGCGGAGTCGCTATTTTCCTCAGCTTCTTCATTTGTATGGCTGTGGCCGCATTCTGGGAGGTCCGCCATCCGCAGATGCACTCACCGCAATTTCTGCGGACCATGGTCCGAATCCTGATCCCCGCTGGCCTCGTTTTCCTGCTTGGTGTCTATGACGATCTGCGCGGCCTCGGCCCTTATTTCAAATTCACCGTGCAGGGAATCGCCGCCACTATGCTCTACGCTGGTGGCCTGCGCATCATCAATATTCCTGTCGTTTTTGGCGATCGCGTCCTGCCTTGGTACGTTGGGTGGGCATTCACGGTTATCTGGGTGCTCGCGATCACCAACGCGTTTAACTTGATCGACGGCCTCGACGGCCTTGCTGCCGGATCGGCTCTGTTCTCCACGATGGTTGTTTTTGTCGTGGCATTGCTGAACGGACCCACGCTCGTCGAGGTGATGACGATTGCACTTGCCGGCGCGATTCTCGGATTCCTCCGCTTCAACTTCAATCCGGCCACGATTTTCCTGGGAGATTCCGGCAGCCTATTCATCGGATTCCTGCTCAGCGCTCTCGCGCTCTTCGGCGCTCAAAAAGCGCCCACCATCGTTGCCGTTGCGATCCCAATCGTCTCGTTCGGACTGCCGATTCTCGAGACCGTTCTGTCCGTCATCCGCCGCCTCATCAGCGGTCGCCCAGTTTTCACTGCGGATCGTGAACACATCCATCACAAACTGCTGCAGCACGGACTCACGCATCGTCAGGTCGTAATTCTTCTCTACGGCGTCTCCGCGATCTTTGCGATGTTGAGCCTGTTCCTGCTCTGGCCCACCGGAAGTTCTCTAGGCCTCGTGCTCGCTGTGTTGGGCATCGGCATCTGGATTGGCGTCCAACACCTCGGCTATCTCGAATTCGGAGAGATAGCGCGCGTCGCCCAACGTACCCTCAACCAGCCGCAGATCTTCGTGAATAATCTCGCCATTCGCCGCGCCACCGAAGAACTCAAAGTCGCGCGCGACTACGACCAGATTCGTCGCATCCTCCTGGCAGCCTTCGGCAGCAACGACTTCGACGGATTCGAACTCCGGTTCGACCTGCTGCCCGGAGAAATTGTGGCCTACGATCCGTCTCGCAGTTCAACATCTTTCCGCTGGAACAAGCCCGGCATCGCGAAGACTCTGGATAATTCGTCCGCGTGGACCATCGCTCTAAACCTGCTGAGCTCTTCCAATCGCCGTCGCGGAACGCTAACCGTCGTTCGCAACTATTCCGCCCGCGATCTGCAACTCGATGTAAACCTGCTGACCGCCGCATTTCCGACGACTCTGGCGGATGCCCTGGATCGCACATTGGCCCAATCGGCAGAAGTCATCCCGCTGCCCGGCCAGGATTCCACGCTGGTCGCCGCCCAAGCGGGATAATGGCATCGTCTTAAGCCGAAGTAAGCCCCCTCGAAAGTTGTCATTCCGAAGCGCCGGTTTATGGCGCGAGGAATCTGCTGTTATGAAGCCGCCACAAAGGTCTTATGACGAGCGATCGAGACCCTGTCATGGTGAGCGGAGCCGCAGTGCAGCGAAGCGGAACTGCGGCGCAGTCGAACCATCCCTACCTCTTAACCTGCCGTGGCGCATGAGTTCCTCGGCTTCGCACGAGTGGACGATCTAAAACCGCACTAGCCCCTAAACTCTTCACCAACTAGAATCACTGTTCCAATCCAATGCACATCCTCCACGTCGTAGGCGCGCGCCCCAACTTCATGAAAGCTGCGCCTGTTCTCCGCGCTTTGAGCGAATATCCCAAGGTCCGCCAAACTCTCGTCCACACCGGTCAGCATTACGACGCTTCCATGTCCGACGTGTTCTTCCGCCAACTCGAAATGCCCGAGGCGGATGTAAATCTCGGCATCGGATCCGGAACTCACGCTCAGCAAACCGCTGCAGTCCTGACCGCATTCGAGCCCGTCGTGATCGACCTCAAGCCCGATCTGGTCCTGGTCTATGGTGACGTCAACTCTACTCTCGCCGCCGCCCTCGTCTGCGCGAAACTCACCGTGCCCGTCGGCCATGTCGAGGCCGGACTCCGCTCCCACGACCGCTCCATGCCCGAGGAGATCAATCGCCTACTCACCGATCGCCTGTCTGATCTCCTCTTTACTCCATCCGCAGATGGCGATCAAAACTTGCTCCGCGAAGGAATCCCTCAGTCGCGGATTCACCTCGTGGGCAATGTGATGATCGATACGCTCGTCCGCCTCCTCCCGAAAGCAAACGGAAACCTGCCCAACGGCATCAACGGTTGCTTCGCTCTCGTAACCCTACATCGGCCTTCAAACGTCGACGACCCTGTCTGGCTTCGTGACTTGCTCGCCATACTCACTGATCTGAGCGGTCAACTCTCGGTGATCTTTCCGGTTCATCCCCGTACCCGACGGCGCCTCAACGACATCGGCATCGATCACTCGGCAAACACGCGCCTCCATCTGCTCGAGCCTTTGCCGTATCTGGAGTTCATTGGACTGCAACGCCGCGCCACCATAGTTATCACCGACTCCGGCGGTATTCAGGAAGAAACAACATTCCTGGGCGTGCCCTGTCTCACCGTCCGCGAAAACACAGAGCGCCCAATCACGATTTCATTGGGAACGAACCAATTGGTGGGAAGAGATCTACAAAAGCTGCGCAGTTCCGCCGAAGCAATCCTGCAGCAGAATCCATCGCTGAAAAACGGGAGAAGGCCCGTGCCTCATTGGGACGGACACGCAGCCGAACGCATCGCACGTATCATCGTGCGAGGTTCAAGCGATTGAGTGGAAGTGCAGGGGAGGGTCGAACTTTACAGTTTCGCGCTGGCGTAAGAATTGATTTCGCAGTTGAGGCATACTTCTTCAAAAGCAGGTGCTGTCCATTCCATGATTCCCCCAGCGGTCCAAGTCTGGACCGAAGTGCAAGTAGGTTAACCCAGCCCGCGCCGGAAGGCAACACGAATGAACGCCAATTTGCCGATTTCCGCCGCAAGCAAGGCCTTGGATGTGTTCTGTTTCACGGACGGTTGCAGAATTTTGCACACTTGATGTGGGTAATTGTTACTGCCCATGCACAGAGCCCGAATCTCTGCGACCTCCGCGGCAGTTCTCTGCGAACTCGGCGGTAAAACGCTTTTGACTTCAGAGTTCATTGAGTATTCAAGAGGTCGAGGGTTTTAATCCCCTTTTCCACACCCCGGAACCACCCACGTCACTTTCTCCCGCTTCGTGCTGTGAGTAACGTCATTGGCACCGTCCGGAAATGAGGACTCGGCAATCATGTTTCGCAACACCGTGTATGGCACGACTTTTAAGGACGTCCCTTTTGTCCCTTTGCAGTCCGCCACATTCTGCGTGCAGTGCGAGCTGATCAGTACTAGTACCAAATCCTATTGCTTGGCTTGCGGTAGCCAGGCCTTGGTTGGTCTCTCTCGCGTTCTTGGCGGATCCATGCGCAACCAACAGACCGCGCACCTCATCACCGATGCCGAACTCGACAGTCTGGTGCGCGACTTGCTCCGCACCGTGCCCGATCCTTCGGTGATACCCGACTACTCTGAATCCCGCATTCCATCACTGGCTCAGCGCAGTCAGCTTCGTGTCGCCAACGCCGCGCACCCAGCCTCCGGATTCAAAGCCGTCTCCGTTCCCGAAGACATCGAAATTCATGCCGGAGAACTCGATCTCGAGCCCGCGATCAGCGCCATCACGGAGCGAGCCCAGCATCTGACCCGCGCCACCGGGGCCGCCATCGCTCTGCGCGCCGGAGACGAAATCGTCTGCCGCGCCCGCGCCGGACGCACCGCTCCCGACCTCGGCGTCCGTCTCCAAACCGATGCTGGCATTTCCGCCGAGGCGGTCCGCTCCGGTGAAATCATGCTCTGCCATGATGCCGAACGCAATCCCCGCGTCGACCTCGCGAGCTGTCGCCGCCTGGGCGTTCGATCTATTCTGGTTTCGCCCTTGCGCCACTACCGGCGCACACTGGGAGTGTTCGAAGTTCTCTCGTCTTCTCCCGGAGCCTTCGACGATGGCGATGTCGCGACCATGCAGCTTCTCTCCAGCATGATGGTCGCCGCCATCTCCCGTATCTCCAGCATCCATCGCGCCCAACTCCTCCGCCGAGCGGGATAACCGACGATTAGGGATCGGGTCAGAGTAAATTGCGCTCCCAGCGGACGATGAGTGAAATCGGGGATGTTTCAACAACCATCGGCGAAGATGCGCGACCGCAGTCTTTGCCGGCCCAAATCACCATCCACGAAAGTACGGAGCTGTGTTGCGAAAGATCTGATCAATATCAGCCGGCGTAAGCGGTAATCTAGTCCGCAGCGTTTTGATGTAGTCCTTGGGAGTGAAAACGGGCCAGTCCGTCGCGAACAGTATGCGGTTGAGTCCGATGCGGCGAGCATTGGCCGCAATACGCGCAGGGCCCTCCGGAAAGCTCTTTAGTACTTCATACACGTATCGAAGTTCGCCGTGCGGGGTGGCGCCAGGCGCCAACGGCGGCACGATCGTGCCTGATATATCGAAATACAGCCGATTGCACACCGGCGCGCGATGCTCGCACGCATCCGCAAATGCCGACAGTGCATCGTCCGAGCTTCGGTCATATCCACCCCAACCGACCATGTGGGCCACCTGCACCGGAACGTCAGGAGCTTCTGGTAATACCTGATTCAGGAAAATCTGAGCGCTGCTCTTCCCATTCCAGTTTTCATCGTCCGGATGCAGATGAATCAGCACCGGCATCCGCAACCGATTTGCTTCCCGAAAAATATCTCGCAGTTGCCGGACGTGTTCCGCATTCTCGAAACGAAAGTGAGCGGTAGCCAAATGCAGCTTGAGTCCGCCGCGCAGGCCGATCTGCTCGCAATGCTCAATCGCGGCCCTCGCGTACGCACGGAGCGGGTTCACGCTACAGAAACCAACCAGCCGCGTCGGATATTGCCTCACCTGCCCCAATGTCCACTCATTTTCCTCGTTCACCACCTTAGCCTCGTCCGGGACATGCACCAGATCCGTACCAAGCAGATACGCTTCCGATAGGGCTGTACTACGCTGTATGCCCGCTGCGTCCAGTGCAGAGACAAGGTCGTTCGCCGTAAGTGGCTTTTGTTCGTCCGCCTCCTCAGGATGAGCCCGTGCCGCTTCGTTCAAAAGCCGCGCCGCCGCAGGACTCTGCAAGTGAGCGTGATGGTCTGCAACGGGAGTGACCTGCGCCCCCGCCGCAGCCCCAAGCCAGAGGAATATGAGCCATCCGATGAGGCGAAACAAAATTTGATATTCACGCATTGCGAGATGTCACCCGCTTGCCGCTTTAAGCGCCAATCATGCTTAGCACATTTCTCGTGAAGCACTCCGGCCATTTTGAGTGAAATTGGGATTTATCAACAGCTCTCCGTTCTCTTGTGTCTGTCGATAACAATCTGCTTACGTGCGACTAGGTTAGCGGTTATCATCGCTGCCATTCGCTCGATTGACAGCAAAACAGTACAGAATTTCCCGTATGGAAAAGTATCTAGTCTCATGCTACTAGTGGCCTAGCCAAAACGATTCCGGCTTCCGGTCGAATGGCGACGCTACGTCCTTCTGCCTCGGACGTCAGTCTGGGTTTCTCCGACAACGACAATCCAACATTGCCTGTTGACTGGAAAGTGATTGTCAGGATGAAAGGAGGGTGCCCATGCGGTTGGGTTCTCTCTCAAAATGTACCTTGGGTGCTCTAGCATTAGCCTTCACTCTCGGATTACCACCTTCAGCATCCGCCACTTCGTGCTCTGGCTTCAACCTTTCCGACAATAACTTGGGACTCTCGGGCTCGGTTGGTTGCGTAACAGTGTCCAACTCTGGACCCAATCAAGTAACGGTTACCATCACCATGAATACCGGCTTCTCGATCAAGCTGAACGGGGGGATGTAGCCTTTAACGGTCCCAGCGGCCTCACACTCAGCGACGCAGGTAGCATTAGCATCGAATCCGGTCTGTTCAAAGGCGCTTTTACAAAGCTTAGAGACGATCAAAATATCGATGGCTTTGGGAAGTTCGCCTTTGACTACGCAAACATCAAGGGTCAACCGGGCAGTATTGTGAGTGCGGACATGATTAGTTTCACACTCACAGCATCCGGCTTGACTGCAAGCCAGTTTACTTCTTTTGCGATCCACTTCTGTACGGCTTCGGGAACAAACTGCGGAGCTATGACGGGATTTGCGCAGGGGAGCGGGCCGAGCCCAGTGCCCGAGCCGGGTGCGATGGTTTTATTGGGCACAGGTTTGCTGGGTCTGGCAAGCTTGCGTCGCACATCGGGGATCATCAAGCGAGTGCGGCATGGGCCTTGGGCCAAAGCTTCTGCTCCTCAATCCCCAATGTAATACGAAAAACTGAATCCCTGCTCGACGGAAAGAGGCACGAAATAGCTCCCGGAGCCAGAGAACGCCGGGAGCGATTTTTTTGACATGAAGCTCGGACCCGCGAAGCTCGCCGTCGACAGAGGGCCGCTCGAGTGAGCGATAGATAAGTGTTTCGCCGAAGGGATGGGCAGCCGAATGTTCCAGGAGCAGCGTGCGCACGAACGGGTAGCGATGCATGCACAGGTAATCTGCATAGTCGATTCCGAGACAAGCCGCGGCGTGAGTTGGAACCTCAGCCAGGCCGGGATGCAAGTGGAAGTGACAAGCCTCAAGCCGAAAGGAGCGATCCAATTGTCATTCCGCTTACCTGTTTCCGGTGTAGCCGTGGATACAATCGGTAGTCTCGTTTGGCAACATAATAGGCGGCATGGAATCCGATTCACCCACGTAGGCCCGCAGAGCCGCTTATCAATTCTCCAATACGTAAGGGAACACACAAAGCACTAGTGCTGCCGTATCTAGTGAACCATTCTTCTGGTTCGCAAAGGATGGCTGTCGCTATCGTGCGTTAGCACTCGAGTTCCGACTGCTTTCGATCCGCTTCGCATCGAACCATTTGTTTGGAATCGGATGATGAGTGTGATGGCGATATTTCGCCAACCAGCTAAAACTGCGGGTTATCTGATAGCCGGAAAGCCAAGTTTCTTAACTTTTGTTGCAAGCATCAACTCCAAAACTCCTTTCAAAGCTTGCTCTTCTTCCTCGATTTCAGGCTTGGCTAGCTTGTCAGCATTCAAGGCGAGTTCCTGCTGCCGATTGAAAATTGCTTCTTCCATGAGCATCACAAGCTCCCGCATTCTCTGAATATCCTGCGTCTTCAGTAATTCATCGGCAAGCGATTCCCACACTCTTCGGCTATGTGTTTTTTCGAAATTCATGATCCTGCTTCTGAGAACTTCCTTCGCGCTGCGTAGCATTCAGCGTGAACGGCGCTTCCATGCTCGTCAGTCCTGCAGTTCTCTATGGAAACAGGTTTGCCACAAATCCAGCAGAATCGAGTAGGAGTAAACAGTGTAGGAAATGGCGATTGCATCTCGGCCTCCCGTGTAAGCGGAATTAATCAATTTGCACAGAAAACCGACGCCCGAATGGGCACGGCGGAAGGATGTGTAGTTTTGACTGATCCAGTGTAGGCATACTTATCAAGAATCGGATTACGCCGATGTGCGCCATAAAACGATATTGCGCTATTGAAGGGTTTGAGCGTAGTCTCGGTTTTCGCCTTCGACAATCCCGGCTTGAGACGGGCAGGGATAGTTTTGAGGCCAGACCGGGGCTAAGTCGCTCGATGGGAGGCTCCTCAAAAGTGGAGTCTTACCGTATGCCCTGCAAAGCCTGCGACTCAGCCCATGTTCGCGAGTTTCCCGCCGAGTTAAACGTCCACTTTCCGGGAATGGAAGGCCTCGATATTCCCACCGTTTGGGTTTTCGCGACAATCGCCGTCTGTATGGATTGCGGTGCTGCGCAGTTTACTGTTACCGAAACTGAACGAAAAGAACTTGCAGATAAGGACTATCGCGAGTTCGTTGACGGAACTGCTGTCTAGGGGCAGTAATCTCAGACATCTCCGGCATGGCGCGCTTTGGCGCTTGAAGTCCTAGCAGACACTGCTAAACTCCGATCAGGTTTAATCCCTGCCCGTCGAGTAAATTTCCAGAGAATCGAGGCTGCATATGGAAAGTGCAGTCTACGACCAGATGATTCAGCTCTGTGCTCTTGCCGCAGTGGAGCAAGACTCCACGAAACTCCTCGTGCTTGTTGAGGAGATAAACCGTCTGCTCGACGAAAGAGAGCAGGAACTGAAACTGAAACGACAACCTCGTCTGCGCCTCTGAAAACGCATAGCACCGGCCACGCAGTCCGCTGTCATATGACCCACTCGGTGACCTTCGAGGCGTGGAAAGCGCTTCTGCGAATCGACTGTATCGCGCTTGGTAAGCTGCAGGCTTTCGACGCAATAGGTGACGTTGTCTTGAGGATACTCCACGAGAACGGCGTCGATCCTACCGTTGAAGCTATTGTGCGTGATGGTCTACCAGGCAAACAACGGTGACCTCCGAATTAAATGTCAGACCAATCTGCACCGATCATCAGCTGCCCATATTGCAGAGTCGGAAACGAGTTTCGTTCAATGACGACGCGAATCGAGGGCTGGTTGCAGTGCGAGAACTGTGGTCACAACGCGATGCCACTGGACCCGGAGTTCAGATGTACATGCTCTAGATGCGCACCTCTCCGTCACCTACCCTTGCCAGATTCGTTGTCGAACCCTTTTTCCTCACGGTCAATGAGTGCTATCGAGATTTTGCATCAGGCAGTCGGATCGAAGGCTGCGCACCTGTGCTAGCCTTCCGCGTTGCAAGGGGGGCTAAACGCCGGAGAACAAGACCACGGCGACGAAATGTGAGCGTCTGTGCCTACCCCGAGGGGGTTGACCGATCGCCGTGGATGCTACGCGCCCCGCCGGCTACCTTTCAATTCCGCCTCCTGCTCCGTCTTCGCATACCTTCAAGACCTCCTTCACCTTATCTGGGAGGTCCCCCTGGGGATTGATTCCCACCAGGACTTTGCCATCCGCGACCTGCACGTCGTAGGGTTCCTGTTTCCACCGAAAGAGAGGAGCCGTCAACAGCAAAACCAACAGAGTGGTCAGGATCGCGGCGAGCATCGTCAGTTCGTAGGTGATGATTCCGGTAATCCAGCCCGGCGTGATCGGCATCCCTCCGGTAACAATGGGATAGCTCTTCGTCGTCAGGGACACGAGCAGAAAACCGGCCGTGCCTCCTAGAATTGCGCCAAGTACGACCAGCCAAGGCATGAACCTCGACTTTTCGTGCTGGCCGAATTCATAGCGATCGAAGGGCTCAGACGAAATTACGGTTATGTCCTCCCTACGGGCGCCGGCAGACAACAGAGCATCTACAGTCCGCTCGGCTGCGGCAGCATCGGGACACATTGTGTAAAGACTCGCGACGCGGCTCATGGCTTGCCTACCCTGTGACTGTTCTTAAAACCGACTGTCTCGTGTTCGCTTCGTTCGGACACGGTAGGCCGCGCCTTCGAAACTGCCACAACTGAGGGCATGGATTCTGATGCCTCTCGCATTCCTACCTTCAGTTCCCAGATGGAAATGATTGGAACAAGCTTGGCAAACATCACATACAGCAGAGCCATGCCCGCGAAAGTGGCGGCCGTAATCGTGATCTCCACCCAAGTTGGCCGGTAGGTTCCCCATGCGTATGGCAGAAACTTCCGTGACAAGGACGGGACGATAATCAGATAGCGTTCAAGCCACATACCAACTACAACCGTGATCGACGCGATGCAAGTCCCCGTGATCGTGCGCAGCTTCTTGATCGCCAGCAAGGGAAACGGAATCCCGAAATTGCAAGCCACCATGATCCAGAACAGATAGCGATAGGGTCCCTTTTGAGTAAGCCAAAGTACTGCTACCTCAGCGGGCTGGTTTCCGTACCAAATGGTGAGACGCTCGGCGAAAACAAAGTACACCCACAACAGGCTCATCAAAAG
Organism: Candidatus Sulfotelmatobacter sp.; assembly: GCA_035264195.1. GTDB lineage: Bacteria > Acidobacteriota > Terriglobia > Terriglobales > Acidobacteriaceae > Sulfotelmatobacter. The sequence continues at coordinate 36,548 of DATFQQ010000483.1, forward strand.
GAGAAGCTTGCCGAGATTTTCGAAGCAAACAGACGGCAGGTACTCCTCCAAGTGTAAGAACCGCCGTAGAAAGACCATGGCAACGATGAGGGCGGCAATACCGCTGAAGATGGCACCGGCTACGAAGTAGGGCGCAAAGATTGTGGAGTGCCACATCGGCACTGGGGTCATGGCAAAATCCCAGGACACAATGGTGTGCACCGAGACCGCCACCGGGATGATGACAATAGCCATGATATGCATCGCCGTTTCCAGTCGATGCCATTGCCGCTGCGTACCGCGCCACCCCAGAGCGAGCAGCCCGTAAAATGTCTTGCGCCATCCAGAGAACTTGTCGCGACACAGGGCAAAGTCAGGAATGATCGGCAGAATGAGAAATGTGATACTTCCAATCAGATAGGTATTGATGGCAAAGAAATCCCACACCAAGGGTGACCGGTAGTTGGGCCACAATCCTCTCTCGTTTGGATAAGGAACCAGCCAGAAGGCCACCCACGGGCGGCCCAAGTGAATGACGGGAAACATCGCGCCAATGCAAAGAGCAAAGACCGTAATAACCTCGGCACAGCGCGTAACGGGCCGGCGCCAACCAGCGTTCGCCAGGCGCAAGATGGCGGAGATCAAGGTTCCGGCGTGGCTGATACCGATCCAGAACACGAAATTAGTAATGTAGAAGCCCCAGAAGACCGGACGCCGAATGCCGGCAACGCCAATTCCGCTGTACAGTTGGTAGCCCCAAGCAGAAAACCCGGCGAGCACGACCAGACCCAACATCGCCACGACCAAAAAGAAACGCGCGGAGGCTTGCCCTACCGGTCGCAACAAGTCGTGATTGATCACATCGTGGTTGATCAAATCATGCTTGATCTGGTCAGGTGTTGTTGTCATTCCACTCGTTCCGCTGGAGGTAAGTCACGTTTGGCTGAGTCCCAAGTTCACCCAGCAACTTGACCCCGCGCCGGGATCGCGCTAGGCGCGACACCTCGCTTTCAGGATCGTTGAGGTCACCGAACACGAGCGCTCTTGGTGGACAGGACTGCACGCATGCAGGCGCCGGCTCACCATCCCTGAGCTCGCGTTTTTCCTCCTTTGCCCGAATCTCGGCGCTCTTAATCCGCTGCACACAGAACGTACACTTCTCCATGATGCCGACTTGTCGCAAGGACACGTCCGGATTCAGTTGCAGGTGGAGTGGCTTATCCCAGGCAGGGTTGAAGAAGTTGAAAAACCGCACGGTGTACGAGCATGCGTTAGCGCAATAGCGGGTTCCGATGCACCGGTTGTAGACCTGCCCATTCAGGCCCTCATCGGTGTGGTAGCTGGCGTACGTCGGACAGACTGGTTCGCAAGGCGCATTGTTACATTGCTGGCAGAGGACCGGTTGGAACTTGACGCGCACGTCAGGGAACTCACCCTCGTAGTATCGCTCGACCCGAATCCAATGAATGGCTCGGCCTTTCTGCGCTTGGTCTTCCCCAACACTGGGAATATTGTTTTCGGCGCGGCACGCGACCACACAAGCCTCGCATCCGGTACAACGATCGAGATCCACTGCCATGCCCCAACGATGTGCCACCAAATTCTCCTAGCGTTGCTGCAATTCGGACGGGCGCTCAAATAGACCGCCCGAGAACAAAGCCAGTTTCGCCTTCCCGACCTTTGACACCTGCACGCGTGTCGAAGCCCAAGCCAGCGACCCCGTTTCCGCCACCTGCATCGGTGCCAAAATCGTCATCGGGTTCGCTCCGCGTCCGCTGGCGTAACGGCCGAAGCTCTCATGTCCTTGTCCCATCGGCATCGCCACGACGTCAAAGGCGATTCCAGGCGACACCAGCAAAGGCGCCAGCAATTTGCCATGTTGCGAACGCACTTCGACGAGGTCGTCCTGCTCGATAGCAAGTTTCTGCGCTGTTTTTGGATTGATTTCGACCCACGTGCCCCACATCACCGTGGAAAGAGCATCTGGCATCTCCTGCATCCACGGCAGATGCGCAAGCGAACCGTCCAGAAAGGCCTGGGATACATACGGTTGAAAATGAAATGGGAAGCTGCTCTCTTCACCATCGAACTGCGGGGGAGCGAATTCTGTTACGAGCTGCTTCTGAGGAATAGCCGACCGTGCAGCTTGCCTAACTTTGTCGCTCCACCACCCACCTTGTTCTTGTACCTTGCTCCAGAATTTTTCAGGATCAGGGGGCGGATTGATACCATCCGCCGTCCTCAGTGGTGCCATCGATGCCTGCAGCATCTCCTGGAAATTTTCCCAGGGGAGAGCTTTCGCGGCCTCACCACCGATCTGGTGCGCAATCTCGAGGAGCGTATCGGGCATCGCACGCGTGTCGTGCAGCGGCAGCATCGCCGGCGCTGCCAGGCTGACAACGGCCTGGTTCGTGCCGGACTTTGGGACATCGTGCAACCAGGATTCCAACGGCGAATGATCCGGCAGAATCAGATCCGCGAGCTGACTGGTCTCGTCGACAAAAGATCCAAAGCTGACAATGAAAGGAATCCTATCGAGTGTCTCCCGAACCTTCCAAACAGCGGGTGTGGCAAACACCGGATTAGCATTGTGGAGCAGCAAGACCTTTGTGCCATCAAGTTTTCCTGCGAGCAGGACGCTGGCAAAATCGCTTTCTGAACTCCAGCTTCCGGCATTTTCCGATGGCGGCTGCGGTGTAAAGAACAGCCCTCCAGGCATACCAACACTCCCAAGCAATGTGTTGAGCGCGTTAACCGCCAACGCATTGAAGAGACCGTTTGTGTGGGCCAACGGCAGTCCGCCGATTATCGCAACCGCCGGAAGGTGCGCGGCCATCTCGTGCGCGAGTCGCTGGATCCGCTGTGCCGGGACGCCTGTCTTCCTCTCAACTTGCTCTGGCGAGTATTCCGCCAGCCCTTGGCTCCATCCAGCAATGAGGCGAGTCGCCTTGTTATCCGCGGCGGGGCGGAGTTTTTCCTTGAGAATGACATGGGCAAGACCGAGAGCCATGGCACCTTCGGTTCCTGCTCGAGGCGCGATCCACTCGTCCGCATTTGCTCCCGTTTGCGACATGCGCTGTTCTACCTGGACGAATTTGGCGCGGTTACCCGGACGTCCTTGTCGCATCTCGCCGTAGGCAATTGATTGCGCCACGGGAGAATTCCACGTTCCGAGGAAGTCAGCTCCGAAGGAAATAACGTAGCCGGTGTGAGCGAGATCGAACGAGGGCATGTCCGCCTGGCCAAAGCTGAGCAAATTGGCTTGCCGTAAAACAGGCTCATCCAGCGGATCGAAAACCATCGCCGCCGGTGCACCGAAAGCACTGAGAAACTTCCGAACCAATTCGTGACGTTGGCCGCGAAGACACGCGCTCACGAAGCGCAGACTCTCTGACTGGTTCTGAGACTGAAGCTCCTGTAGTTTCGAAACCACTTCGCGGATCGATTCTTCCCACGTTACCGGTTGAAAACTTCCAGATCCGCGCGGCCCGGACCGTTTGAGCGGTGAGCGCACGCGGTCGGGATGATAAGTAATCTGCAGTCCCGCTTGCCCACGGGCGCAGAGCTTTCCCCAGTTGACCGGGTGATTGGGGTTGCCCTCTAGCTTCTTGGCAAGGCCCATTTGAATTGTTCCGAGTTTCCCGTTGCGCACCACCTCTGCTTCACCCGGAAGGACTCGGACCATCAACCCGCATCCCGCTGGGCAGAGCGTGCAGACGCTTGGCTTCCAGGTAGCAACACTAGGGATGAGGTCCTCTTCGGGAATGAAGCGGACCAACGTGTGCGCCGGCTTTTCGCATCCGCTCAGTGCCGCGGTTGCTCCGGTCAACACGCTAACCTTCAGAAAATCACGCCGCTCCATAAGTGATCCGCAGGCTGGCTGTAGTTCTCAGAAATGGCACGTGACACAATCGGTCGACACTTGCTTCGCCCGATGGCAACTCAAACAAAAGCCCATGTTCAGATTCACTGCGCGAACCGCCACCGTCATGCTTTTCACGTCACCATGGCAAACTGAGCAATCGACGCTCGCGTGGATGTGCGGTGCATGATTGAACTTCACGTGGGCGGATGGGCTGAATCCATAGACCCGCTGCCAAGTAATGTCCTGACCCGAGTCGAAAATTCCCGCGAGCTTTTTGATCTCGGGCCGGTCCTTGGCAAAAAAAGTGTGGCATCGCATACACACGTTGATGTCGGGGATGCCAGCACTAGGGCCTTGATTCACGCCCTTGTGACAAGCAGTACAGGCAATTTGATTCTCGATATGCTTCCGGTGTGTGAAGGCAAGGGGCTGGACTGGAGTTTCGCGCCAACCGATGAACTCTCGCAGAGAGTCCAGGATGGTTGGGTGAGCGGGGGTAAACACGTCCTGAGAATCAATACCCCGTCTCTTGACGGAGTTTGCTGAACTGGTTGGCCACAAGAAAAAAGATGACACAGCGGCCAACCCCACAAAAATAAGACTCAGCCCGCGAATTCTGGATCGCATCTCGCTCAGCTTTCATTTTGCTTTTTGGCCGCCCGAATCCGCGAGCTCGATTTTGGCTACTTTGATCCGTTTCTTGTCAAGAGTTCCCGAGATACGAACTTTGTGGCCCGCAAATGCCTCGGCCTTATCCTGATCAGCGAGGCCGTAAACGGTATCTTTCTGCTGATCATAGAGCACGTACTTGGCGCCCAACTCAACGCACTTCTTGGAACAGACAGCAGGGTCATTGCCCATGCTCTTCATCTGATCCATCATCTTTGCGTGGGTCTTGTCTTTCGCGCAGAGATCATCCATCACTTCGCCCGGAAAGGTTTGCAGCTCGCCCTGTTTGGACTGCCAAGCCCCGCTCACCCCGGCAAGAATTATGAGTGAGATCAAAAAAGAGAGGTAGAGGGAGATCTTCAATCTAGTTCGACTCCGGTGCTATGGCAAGCCACAGGCAGTGAAAAGGAATCTAGATTCTCGTGAGCTCCCTGTTGTCAACTAATTGTCAACAGTTTGTAATTTACTCCTGACAGCGGCCTGTGAACGTGAAACGAGAAGTGATGCTTGGGTTTCGGCACAGGCCTGATAACCAAACGATTTAGCACAGCATCTGTATCGCGGAACAAAATCGTCCAACAGATTGCAGTTCAGGGGCAGTTCTGGTCAGCATGTCTGGCTTGAGTCCGCGCTCAGCTTTCGATCTCAAGGAAGCGCACGGTCGGCAATGCAATAATGCGTATTTCTCATTGGTCTTCATACGCTTCCTTCAGCAGTGAAATGATGTGAGAGTCGGAATCAGGTGATGACGACGAAGAGGGAAAGAGGGACGGTTTGCGGGCAGTCGGTTCCGGTGTCTGGGAGGTGATCGATGACGCATTCAGTCGTCCGCGATATTCATGCCGTGGATAGCCAAAGTCGGACGGCTCTCGGTTGTTTGGTCTGGACCTCCCAACCGGCCTTCTTATGGAAGGCCATTACACTCATAACCACTTGGTTACGAGCGAGTCGTAATCTTACCCAAACTAAAGCTCGAACATTTTTCAGGATGCAGGCGACGTCTCTGGTCTAGGCCATGTGGATCACCCGCCCCTGACCACCAATGCCTCTTTCGGTCCTGAACTCCGTTTCCTGCCCCCTCCCGACCTCGTCCCACTGATTTTCTTCTCTGCACACTTTTCCACAATCCCGAGTTAATATGGTGCAGCAGTCCCAGGGCTCTTCCCCATGGCGGCCAATACTGCGGTCTCGCGACCCTCCGTCCCCAACCGTCGCAAACGTGTGCGACATAAGATTCAAACCCCTGCCTACGCGAGTTTTGCGAAGGAGTCCAAGGGCTCCGCGCTTGATCTCCACGAGGTCGTAGACATCAGTGAAGACGGCATGGCCATCCAGTGCCACGCACCTCTTGATCCCTCGAAGTCCGTCGATCTGTGCCTCGATCTCGCCGACTGCCCCAAGCAGATTTATACGACTGGACATGTGATCTGGTCGAACGATGCCGGACGCGCCGGGCTTCGCTTCGCAGGTCTCCCTGGCGATTCGTTGGCACGTCTGCGGGAGTGGCTCTTTGTCAATGTGATGGCGGGAGTTGCCAATAGTGAGATTGATCTCAGCGCTCCGCTTGCCCACTCCGCGCCACAGCCAAACTTCACGGACACTCTGGCCGCTGTTACGGCGGTACAGCATCAGGTCGAAGCACTCGGGGCCGATTTCGGCGCGGCTATCCAATTCATCGCTGAACGCTCGCATTCGCTGACACGTGCTTCCGGCGCGGCTGTCGCCTTACCAGATACAAATCCCGAATTCATGGTCTGCCGCGCCAGTTCTGGTGTTGACGCACCACCGGTCGGTGCACGGCTTCATGTCGGCTCGGGATTTTCTGGCGAGTGTGTGAAGACCGGAGTCCTGTTGCGCTGCGATGATTGCGAAACCGATGTCCGTGTCGACCGTGAACGGTGTCGCGCTCTCGGCATTCGATCCATCCTCGCAGCTCCTGTGCGCGTTGGCGACAAGTCCATCGGACTGGTTGAAGCCCTTTCCTCTCAACCCAATGCCTTCTCTGACGGTGACGGCCGTGTCTTGCAGCGGCTTGCGGACACCGTGCTCGCCGCAATCAACCGTTCGGCTCGCGCTGAAAATCTTCCGCCTCTGGCACCGCCACCTCCGCCCCAATTCACCTCGCCACAGGGCAGTGTTCTCTTCGCCGCGGCTGATAAAGCGGAAGATGAAGGCTCCAAGCCCGACGAAAAACTTATGGCCAGCCTCAGTCTGCCGCGCTCGCATCTGTTTCTTCTCACTTGCGCTTTCGCCGCTGTTTCCCTGGCCTTAGGATTCGTTTCCGCCCCGTGGATTCAGAGCGATGTCGCTCCCTGGGTCCAGCACAAACTTCACCGTCATCAGCCACAGCTGCAAACTGTCTTGGCATCTTCCCGTCCGCCTAAATCTGATCCGGCCCCGGCAGTCGAAACCGCGACGCTCCCGCAGCTTCGCCAGATGGCAGAAAGCGGCGATGCCGCCGCACAAAATGCATTGGGCCTTCGCTACGCAACCGGCGACGGAGTCGTACTCAACGAACAAGAAGCGGTCCGGTGGTTCATCAAGGCAGCTGAGCAGGGCAGTGTTGCCGCACAATCCAAGCTCGGGTCGATCTACTACAGCGGACGCGGCGTTCCCCAGGATCCCAACCGCGCCTACTTCTGGATGGTGGTCGCCCGCATAAGCGGCGACGACGCCAGCAAGACGCTGGCACCATTCGTTCGTGCCCGCCTGACCCGTGCCCAGGTCGCATCTATCGAACAAGACGCCAGCCGCTGGATCCAGCAACACTCGGCCAGCGCCAAAGCCGCCAACCAACTCAAATCCAGCCTCTAGGCAAAGCTTGACGATGACCAAACGACCTTAGAAGATAAGCTCACGCAGGGACGAGTTGTGCCAAATGACGAGTTGTGCCAAATAAGGAAGAGGCTTTTTCAGGACTTTAGGAAGTAGTGTCATCGGTCTTCTGCTACACCCGGCCGAATGTCATGCTGAGCGGAGCCGGAGTGCAGTGAAGCGGAACTCCTGCGGAGTCGAAGCATCCCTACTCCAGAACAACTGCCGTCCCTGGGATTTCCGCTCGGCTCGGAGTAACAGCTGACCAAGGCTACAAGTCTCGGACTCTACCAATTTCTGATACGCCGCAGCCTGACTGTCCACTGCACTTACCCGCGCTAAAATATGAGAAGAGGTCCAGTGCCCACCCTACGCGACATTCTCGACCAGAGAGTCCGAGAAGCCGATCCTTCCCTCGTCGAGTCTGTCGGCAACAACCGGGTCCGCTGCTTCTCCTGCGGCCACTGCTGCCCGATCCCAGACGGCCAGGCCGGAGTCTGCAAAGTCCGCTTCAATCGCGGCGGCAAACTCTACGTCCCCTGGGGATACACCGCCGGCATGCAATGCGATCCCATCGAGAAGAAGCCCTTCTTCCACGCTTATCCCGGAGCGCTCGCCTACAGCTTCGGCATGCTCGGTTGCGACCTGCATTGCGGATACTGTCAGAATTGGGTCACCTCGCAAGCGTTGCGCGATCCGCGCGCCGTTTCTCCACCACTCGAAGTCTCTCCGGAAGCAATGGTCCGCGACGCGCTCGAGCAAGGTGCGAAGGTCTTAGTTAGCACATACAATGAGCCGCTGATCACCAGCGAGTGGGCAGTCGCGGTATTCAAAGAAGCCCGCGGTGCCGGACTTCTCACTGCGTTTGTTTCCAACGGCAACGGTACACCACAAGTGCTCGAGTTTCTGCGTCCCTGGATCGATCTGTACAAGGTGGATCTTAAGAGCTTCGACGACCGCCACTACCACGAACTCGGTGGCCGCATCGGCCCCATCCTCGAAAGCATCCGCCGCATTCACGAGATGGGAATGTGGCTCGAGATCGTGACTCTGCTGATCCCCAATTTCAACGACGATGCCGACGAACTCCGCCGCCTTACCGAATTCATCGCCAGTGTCTCTCCCGATATCCCGTGGCACGTTACTGCCTTTCACACGGACTACAAGATGCAGGGCGAAGATGAGCGCGACACCACGGTTGAAGACTTGCTACGCGCCGTCGAAATCGGCCGCAATGCTGGCCTGCGGTACATCTACGCTGGCAATCTTCCCGGCATGGTCGAAGAGTGGGAAGATACGCGCTGTCCTCAGTGCGGTAACACGCTGATTGTTCGATACGGCTACCACATCCAGGACTACCGACTTACACCGGAAGGCTGCTGCCTAAGCTGTGGAAACAAGATTCCGGGCCGTTGGTCCCGGAGATTCGAAGGGCAAATTACCTCAAGCCCTTTCGTGCCGCACAGACGCTCCCGTTTGTTTACAATCACCAGTCGTTAACGAATCGTGTAGGGACGGACGCATTCGTCCGTCCAGCCGGTGCGAAGCGCGGCGACTGTCGGATATGAGTGCGATCACCCCGATGAAAAACAAAATCGCAAGGAGAACATGTATCTCACTCCTCGCGTCTCTTCTGCGCCTGAGACTCAGGCTGCCCCACCCTTCGCGGTTTTCGAAGGGGGAGAACCACGGTCGTTTCCGGCTTGTGATCCTCGGTTTCCTCACATTGCTCACTGCTTGTTCCCCACGCGACTACCTCACCCGCCGCCTCGCCACCGATCTCATTACTGCCTCGACCGAGTTCCAAACGCAGCAACGTTACACACTCCAAACTGGCGTCATGTCCAACAAAGACTATCCCTCACCCGAATATCTGGTTCTCCAGCATCACAACTGGATCACCGCCAATTCCGCTCCGTGTCCGGCAGGTATCGCTCCGCCACCGTGCTGGGATGTCATCCTCACGCCTGCAGGCGTCGAGACCATCCGCACGATTGTCTCCGCAGAGGAGGCCGCGAAATCTACGATCCGGCTTCCCGCGGCCCGGCGGGAACTGGTCGCAGTCACTGGCGTTACCAAGCAGGGAAGTGCGGCCGACGTTGAGTTCACCTGGAGGTGGATTCCGCTAAACGAGGTTGGCGCGGCTCTCTACTCGAGCGACCTGCATTACAAATCCCTCGTGGGATTCCGCCAATACGACGATGGATGGCGCATACAGCAGGGTACTCTTCACTCCGGCCAACCGATCGAAGACGCCCTGAAAAACGCCGAGCCCGCACCGTGAGTTACACCAACGTTCCCCCTTAGGGCGTCATCCCGACGGAGCCGTATTTCAGGCGGAGGAGGGATCTCGATCAAATCGAGCGGGTACCTAATGGACGAGCTTTGCAGTGATCAAATGAATAACTGGCTTACTAGTGCCGCCGCTCTTCTCACTCCCCGCCGAATCCGGGCGCATGCGCTGATTCTCGCTATCTGCCTTTGGGGAGTCTGTCTGGCAGACTACGCTAAGCCGGGCCTGTTCGACCGCGGCGGCAACATTAAGTTTCAGGATTTTCTCCAATTCCCCATCTCTGCCCAACTGATCGCCCAAGGCCGAGCCATCGATCTCTATAGCGATCAAGTCCTCGCGCAGGCGGTCCATACAATCTCCGGCAGCACCAGGGTTGAACTGAGATACTTCTACGGTCCACAAGTCGCTCTTCCATTCTCAACGCTGGAGAGGTTCTCCTTCCTGACTCAAGCGGAAATTTGGGTGGCGTTGAGCTTGCTGATCTACTTCGCCTGCGGCTACTTCGTTTTCAGCTCCTGCACCACACTCGCCGGCAAAACACAGCTTGTCGCGTTGTGCGCCATCGCTTACCCGCCGCTATTTCACTTCTTCGTACGCGGACAACTCTCGGTCGTTGCGCTCTTCTTCATCACTGCCGCCTACCTGGCCCTACCCGTACGCCGCGAATGGCTCTCAGGTATCGCGCTCGGATTCCTCATCTTCAAGCCCCAGTTCCTTGTAGCTATCCCGTTTATTCTGCTTTTCGCGCAAGCGTGGAGAATGTTTGCAGGACTTGTGATTAGTGCAATCGCCCAACTCACATTTACATACCTCTATTTTGGCCGAGAGGTCATGCGTGCATACTTCGCTATGCTGCTGCACAGCGCGGGCCAGCCTCGTTCCACCGAACTCGTATTCTCAGCGACTCAGATGCATTCGTTTTACAGCTTCTGGGAACTCCTCATTCGTTGGCGGCCCGCCTCGAATATCCTCTATCTCTTGAGCTCAATCGCTGTCATCGCGCTCGCCACATCGATCTGGAAATCCTCCTCGCCCCTTGCGATCCGCTTTTCCGCAATGCTGCTCGCCGCCGTGCTAGTCAACCCGCACATTTATATTTATGACCTGCTGGCGCTGGCTCCGATGTTCCTGCTCCTCTCAGACTGGTCCATCAAAAACGCGCACCATCCCGAAACACCCATACTCCACGTCCTGCTCTACCTCGCGTTCCTGCTCCCGCTCTTCGGGCCGCTAGCCCGCTGGACGCACCTCCAACTCTCTGTCCCGGTATTTGGTGCGCTCGTTTGGACGCTTTTCCGCATTTCAACCCGCGATCAAACGCTTGTCTCTGTGGAAGACGATTCCGCAAGGCGCGCGGAATGTAAAATGCTGTCGCCTATCGAGGGACAGAACTAGCACTTTTTTTCGTCTCGGTTGAAGGATCAATGCGTTGGCTACACAATCCGCTGGTTATTGCTGTGGTCGGGATATCCTTCCGGATTCTGCTCATACCCTCAGTTTTGAATTGGCTTGGTACCCCGACCGACCACTTTCAGGGCAATGAGCCAAGCCACATCGCTGCTCATTTGATTCGCGGCGAGGGGTTTGGATCGCCCTTTACTGATCTCGCAATCCCAACCGCACAGCAACCTCCGCTGTACCCCTTATTTATCGCAGGCATTTTCAAGTTGTTCGGCGCGTTCTCGCGGACTTCACTCTACTTGATTCTTACCATCAATTGTGTCGCAGGTGGTGTGACGGCATTCTTCATTCACAAAGTGGGGAGCAAGTACTTTTCGCCGGTGGTTGCATCGCTTTCTGCTTGGACTTGGTCCGTTCTCGGGCCGATCGCAGTCACGGATATAACCATTACCGGCTATGCATTTGCGGCACTGACAGTAGTTGTCTGGCTGAACGTCGTTCCAAGTCTGTCGCCAAAGATTGGCAACCACATATTGCTGGGAATCGCATTAGCGTTCATGCTCCTGTTGAACCCTATGCTCGCGTTGCTGATGCCAGCGAGTGTTCTGTGGCTGAATAAGAGACAAACTCTTGTAATCATGGTTTCGGCTTTGTTGTTCCTCACTCCCTGGTACGTTCGCAATTACCACGCGATGGGCCATTTTTATCCCGCACTGCGCGATAACCTCGGAATGGAACTCTATCTTGGCAATCACCCCGGAATGTCCGGAACGTGCGATTACTGGACTGGGGAATCCCCATACGGAGGAGAATTGCCCAGAGTGGGTGAAGCCCGGTTCTTTGAACTACGACGCAGAGAAGCCATTGCCTACATAATGACAGCGCCGAGCGATTTCATCGTGCGTAGCATCAAGCGGTTTGGCCGATTTTGGTTCAGTCCTTGGCCTGTCGTGTACATCATCCTGTTCGTGTTGGCCATCTGGGGACTCAGGTTCTCACCTCGGCCTTTTTCCGTTTTTTCGATTATCTTGTTCGTTTTCTATCCGCTCATTTTTTATGTTACCCAGACGGCTTGGGCAACAGCCTACCGACATCCAATTGAGCCCATCATGCTACTCATGGCAGCGCAGCCCGTTTCCAGTTGGTTGCGCCTGGGCAAAGCAGAAACTGGGGCACCGTCCCGTACCTAAAAAATTCGCCGCTTCAGCCTGCAAACTTGCCTTCCCTGAATGCGACGTTGTATAACGCTTTTTCCCCCTGGGACCCTATGCAAATCCGAAAAGCTGTGTGTGTCGTCGCAGTTCAGCTCAGTTGTGCGCTTACGCTCTTCGCACAAGCCAAGCCCAAACTCAGCCTCGACGACTTCTTCAACTCCGTCGGCTTCCGCTCGGTCGAGCTTTCGCCCGATGGCAGCGCCGTCGTCCTTACGACTGACCGCGCCGACTGGGATCAACAGATCTTTCGCACCGATCTCTGGCTCTACCGCGACGACGGCAAATCGCTCATCCAACTCACGCAATCTGGCCACGACTCTGACCCCAAGTGGTCCCCCGACGGCAAGTGGATCGCCTTCCTTTCCGAGCGCAAGGCTTCGGGAGGAAAGGGCGACAATGTAGACGCCGACTCCGATTCCAACGATGAAGCCAACTCCGACGCCGACTCAGATTCCAAGGAAGAAGTCAGCCAGATCTATCTGATTTCTCCCAACGGCGGCGAGGCCTTTGCCATCACGCAAGGAGAAGAAGACGTCCACACCTTCTCTTGGTCCGCCGACTCCCATACCATCTACTACGCCACCCGCGAGCCGTGGACGAAGACGCAGAAAGACGGCTACAAGAACGAGTGGAAAGACGTTGTCCAATACCGCACCGCTGAGCGCGGCGACACCATTTTCGCCCTCGACCTCGCCGCCGCTCTCGCCCGCCACGCCGCCGAGCCCGCCAAAGTCGAAAAGAAAGAGGGCGAGCCTGAGAAGCAGCCCGACCTCACGCCCGGGGCGCGTGCGATCGCCTCGATGCAGCTTCGCATCGACGAACTCATCACCTCGCCCGATGGCACGAAGCTCGCGATCCTGACCAACGCCATCAACCAGCGTCAGGAAAAATACCAAGACGTCGAGCTCTATGTTCTTGATGTGGGGCGGACACTCCTGTCCGCCAACGCCGACAGCGGATCGCACGCAGGCGCGCCGGCCCAACTGCAGCCTCACCGCGTCACGAAAAACGAGGCGCAAGAAGTCCGCCCGCGCTGGGCCAACGACAACCGCCACATCTTTTTCTCGGTCGAAGTCGGAGATCCCTTCGGCCCCTACCGCGATCTCCAGCCTCATCTCTACTGGGTCGACACAACCGACGGCAAAGTCGAGCAATGGGACAAAGCCTTCGCCGGACCTGTCGAGCACTACGCCGTGACCGAGAATTCTGTACTTACATCCGCACGCCTCGGCACCGAAGTCCAGATCTATGACACCGCCAAGCCCGCCGATTCGCTACATCGCATGACGAACTGGCCCGGCACATTTGCGCAAATCTCGACCGCGAAGCACTCGCCTAGAGTCGCTTTCGTCTACTCATCGCTCGGCAAGCCAGACGAAATCTACCTTGCCGACTCCGCTGACAAACTGGACCAGGCCCACGCCATCACCAGCTTCAACCAAAGCCTTGCCGACTCCGATCTCCCGCAAGGCAAGCCCTACCAGTGGAAAGCGGACGACGGCACCACCGTTGAAGGCATGCTGGTCTATCCTCCCGGAAAATTCGAGGCCAAGCATTTGCCCATGCTCACCCTCATTCACGGAGGCCCCGCCGACGCCGACGGAAACCACTTCGGCGCCGACTGGTACGACTGGGCCGGGCTCGCCGCCACTCACGGATGGCTCGTCTTCCGTCCTAACTACCGCGGCTCGACGGGATACGGCGACAAGTTCCTCATCGAGATCGTTCCGCAAATCGTCTCGCGCCCCGGCAAAGATATTCTCGCGGGCGTCGACGCGCTGGTGAAAGACGGCATCGCCGACCCCGACCACCTCACCATCGGCGGCTACAGCTACGGCGGATACATGACCAACTGGCTCATCACGCAAACCACGCGCTTCAAAGCCGCGGTCACTGGAGCCGGAGCCGTCGAGCACATTGGCAACTGGGGCAACGACGACACCACCTACGACGACGCCTACTTTCTCGGCGGGCGTCCCTGGGAAGCCGCGCAGCGCTATCACGACGAAGCCGCCATCTTCCAGATCAATAAAGTCAAAACGCCGACGCACATGGTCGCCGGCGCCGACGACATCCGGGTAGCAGTTCTAGAAGACTACTTGCTTGAGCACGCGCTCTATTCGCTCGGCGTTCCGAATAAGTTGCTAGTCTTCCCCGGCGAAGGCCACGGCCTCGGAAAAAATCCCTGGCACGGAAAAATCAAGGTCCGCGAAGAACTCAAATGGCTGGAAAAATATGGTGGCGTACCCGCAGCGAAGTAATCTTTTTACGCGTCCACTCTCCTAGGATGGGTGCCCCATTTCTCGCGCGGTACTTGCGCGAGAAGTGGGGATTTTGATCTCTTCTGCATTTTCCCATCGCAATCGCGATAACCTTGATTTCAAAGAGCTTACGCGCCTAAGTGGTGCTCAAATCTGCGCAAAATCTTGAGCCGCAACGACTTACTGGAAAAATCTTCAGGACAAACGACTTAGCTGTTGCTCGTGCTGTGACGCCTAGTGTCTCTCGTCTTGCTTGCGATCGTCGCCGCATGGGGAGTAGTGTGCGCTTCCTGAATCGAGGGTCAAGGTCAGATGTCACAAGGAAAAGATTTTGCTGTGGAAAATGCAGGCTTCCGCATCGAGGTTTCGTGGCCCAGCGGCTCAAGCCCGGTATTTGGCGTCGGCTGCCGAACGCCTCGCTTCGCGTCGGCGGAGCGGACGAATGCGTCCGCCCCTACACAAAGGCGCAGATCGGGAACTCACATTCCTCGTGTTCGTCGACAGGCTCAGCGCGGCAATGCTTGTTGAGGCCCGGCCCTTTGTATTTTCTGAAGCAATTTGCGGGCTTGTTCAGAACCATCTCCCGAGGGATCGTAGTGAAGAAAAGTATCTAGTTCCGTGGCCGCCTGCGGGTACTTGTGCAGGCCTAACAGAGCGTGCGCTTTGGCAAGGTGTAGTAAGCCTCCATCAGGTGTGGCGCGCAAAGCGGCCTCGGCAGCCGCGAGCGCGCCTTCGTAATCACGCTTTCCAATCAACGAGCGCACGATCTCATACTGGACATGCCAGGTGTCAGCGCCTGCCGAGAGACCCTGCTGGATCGTCTGCTGCGCCTCATCAAATCGTCCTTGCGCATTGTAGACTCCGGCCAGCATGACATATGCGGGAGAATAAGCCGGATCGGTTTCAATAGCAGCCTGCAATTTCTTTTCGGCAGAGTCCCACTGATTAGATTCGGCGTGGATACACCCGTAGAAAGTCAGAGCCTCGGGAAAAGCGGGATAGATCTTTAACGCCTGATCCAGTTTGCGTCGCGCCTCAGCGGAACGTTTTTTCCTCCAGGCATCCATCGCTTTGGAATAGATTCTCTGTGCCTTACGCGGTTCGCGCAGACGTGTAATCGAAATGCGAGCGTTTCCCATGGCGCTGTATCGATGCCCTGGAGTATTCAGAACATGGGGACCGCTGTTGTTTAGTGCAGATTCGGTGGCTTCATCTCGGAGAGTTTGAGCAACGCTCGCCAGGCTGAAGAAGGTACACAAGGCAAAAACAACGGCAACACGCAACATCGACGGCTACCCTACGCGAAAGAATGAATCGTTCGTACTTTCCCTGATTAGCCTCCCTGTGGAATCGGGTCCTATGCGTGAAGTCACTCATCCGTGTGACGGGAAACAGAAGATGACTCTTACGTGCACTTTCACGAAGGTAAGGTCCTCAAATGTAAGGATTACTCGAATGCGCCCATAGAGTGAGCGGCTTCCCGAAACGGGATCGTTTGAATTATTTGTGAGCTTTCCAGTGAGGCATCGCGGAGAGCAACAGCCAGAGGACGAGGGAATCGACCATCGTTGAGCAGTTACGGCATAAAGCAAATAGAGGTGCGGATGCATTTCGCCCGCACTACACAGCGTGGTTGCGGACGCCCAGGCGTGCTTCTAGTTGCTTGCGGTAACGGCGGCTCAGGCGTACGTGAGCACCGTCATCGAGCCGGATTTCAAATTCTCCGTCTTCGCCCAGATTGAGGCTTCGCACGCGCTCCAGGTTAACGATACTCGAGCGATGCACGCGGCAGAAAACGGCTGGGTCGAGATCCTGCTCGAGTTCGGCCATGCTGCGGCGCAAGAGATGGCTTTTCGATCCGACGTGCAGGCAGGCGTAGTAGTCGGCGGCTTCAATCCAGTCGATCTCGGCAATCTTCACGAAGCTGACTTCCCCCGCGCTCTTGATGGCGACGCGGTCGGGCCGCTGCGTGCGATCGCGGCCCATACGGATTCTCTCTTTGGCGCGGCTGAGTGCTAGTTCGAATCGCGCGTTGTCGAATGGCTTGAGCAGGTAGTCGAGCGCTCCGGCCTCGAAGGCTCGCAGCGCGTATTGATCATAGGCAGTCACGAAAATTACGGCGGGAGGCAGGTCGCCACCCAGCATTTCGAGGACGTCGAAGCCGTCGCACTCGGGCATTTGCACGTCGAGAAAGAGTAAATCGGGGCGCGAGATGCGCAGTTCGCCCAGGGCTTCAGCGCCCGATCCGCATTCGCCGGTGATCTCGACCTCTGGATGCGCGCGCAGAAGGACGGCGACGTTGCTGCGGGCGAGCGGTTCGTCGTCGACGATCAGGGCGCGGATCTTAACGGGATGTTCGGAGGGCATGCGTCAGACCCCAGAGTCCTCGTGCCAATGTTCGCTTAGTGGATCACTTGATGCCGCTGATACGCTCGGCTTTGCCTCGCGGGACGAACGCGTCCGTCCCTACACGTGCTCCGCAACCGAAGCCTCTGTCGTCATGTTGACCGTTTCGTCATCTGAACGATCAGGTGGAATGTAGGGCACCGAGACGAATGCTTCCACGCCGCCATTTTGGTTGTGCAGGTTCAATTCGAAATCGTCTCCATAGAGGCTGCGCAGGCGCGTCCGCACGTTGAGCATACCGATGCCCGAAGTGCGCTGTTCCCATCCCACAGGCAGGCAGGGGCCGTCGTTGTAGACGCACAAGGTGAGCTTTCCGTCGGCATGCGTGGCTGCAATGCGGATCGCTCCTCCCTGCACACGCTTCGCGATGCCGTGCTTGACGGCATTCTCGACCATGGGCTGCAGGATCAGACTCGGCACTTGTGCAGCAAGAAACTCGGCTGGGACGTCAATATTGAACTGCAACCGGTCGGCAAAGCGGGCTTTCTGAATGTCGAGATATTTCTGCGTGAACTCGAGTTCTTCGGACAACGGCACCTGCTGGCGGTCGGAGTCTTCCACCACGCGCCGCAGAAAGTCGCTCAGTCCGGCGATCATGCTAACCGCGTCGTCGTTGCGTCTTTCGCGAACCAGTCCGGCGATTGCGTTGAGTGTATTGAAAAGGAAGTGCGGCTCGATCTGGCGGCGCAACGCGCTTAGTTGCGCCTTCGACAGTTGCTCGTTCAATCGGGCCGTCTCGGTCTGCTGGCGGGCGATTTGCTCGCGCGAGCGCAGGGTGTGTGCCACGAACAGGATCAGTGCGTAGAGGATGATGTAAGAGAGCAGTCCTCCGAGGAACTTGTGCCGCCAGAGTTGCGGAAATGGATCGGGCCCAGGCGTTAGCGCCCAAGGGTTGAGCAGCGACTCCCACATCGCCACCCATCCAGCATGCGCCAATCCAAGCAACGCACAGGTAAGAAGATGAGCCGTCCAGGTGGAAGCGAGTCGCCATTGCGTCGGCGGATGGCGCTCAGATAGCTGCAGCACCAACGGTGTTGTCAGCATCCAGGGCAGCCACGCTACCAGCATCGTCCAGAAAAGGCGGTACCAATAGTGGTGCATGCCCTCGGCGCGCATAACAAAGACAGTTTGTGTGGCGTCGACCAAGCCGAAGCCGCCCCATATGGCGATGCTCCAAAGCCAGTAGCGCGACGCCGAGTGGATAGATGGGCTGCTCATACAGAGGATCGTATGCTATGGGAGGGGGAAAAGGTCAACAATTGCAGCCAATCGCCAAACGGCTGCAGCCAGTGGTCTGGCGCTGTCGCGCACGCCAAGGCATACTTGCCGCCATGAAAAACACACGAATCTCCTTGCTGCTAGCCGTGATCGTCCTTCTCGCCTGCGCCGTGGTTTTGCAGTCGGCGACACCGCCACGCGGCTCCGGCCCGGAATATACCAGCGACGATCAGCTCAAGCTGCCGGAAAACTATCGCCAGTGGGTATACCTGACGACGGGATTCGACATGAGCTACAGCGCGAACGCAATGGCCATGGACCATCACATGTTCGATAACGTGTTCGTCAACCCGGAAGCCTACAAGGCGTTCACCGAGACCGGAACGTGGCCCGACAAAACAATGCTCGTGCTCGAAGTGCGCAAAGCGGAAGGCAGGGGCTCGATTAATCAGCGCGGCAACTTTCAGGGCGGAGAAGTGATGGGGCTTGAAGTGCATGTGAAAGACGAGGCCCGCTTGCCGGGCAAGTGGGGGTTCTTCGGGTTCGATAATACGAAGACGGCGAAGATGACTCCGAAGGAAGCGGCCTGCTACACCTGCCATCAGGATCACGGAGCGGTCGATACCACATTTGTCCAGTTCTATCCGACGCTTCTCGAGATTGCGAAGAGCAAGGGGACCTTTAGCGCGGGGTATCAGAAGGACGAGGCTGCGAAAAAGTAGAAGATCGGGCCTCGGCCCGCCACGCATCTGAAAAACTCAGATTTGAGCAACCATCAACTGACTACTTCGGCTGTGAACTGCTGTAGGCAAACTTGCTGGCCAATAGCTGGCCCTCGTCCCTGTCGATCGGCGTGAGCTCGACGCGCGTCACGCCATGTTCGCGCAGCCAAGTATTCCGCACCCGGAAGTAATAGCTTTGTCCCGGCTCGGCGGTAAAATGTGCCGCGGCACTGGTCTCGTGCGCGCCCAGTACAACAAACGACTGCCAACTCGCGCAGAGATGGTGCTCTCCCGGGTCGATCGAGACATAAAAGTAAGAGTTCCCATGATTAGCACCAACCCAGTTGCCGTCAACTCCTAGTCGTGTAGTCGGCTGAGGATGAGACTCGAAGCTGCCGTCATCTTCCAAGAAATAGATCACGGCTTTGTCCCTGTTTGGCTGGGTGGATGGATGCTGCGACTTGTCCGTCCTCACCGAAAATTTCAGGTTGGTAGGCCCGCAGCCGGGTGCTGTTGCCTGGGCGGTGGGTGCGGTCTGCGCGAGCGTTGACGCGGCGCAAAAGATCAGGATGAACGCTGTTTTCACGGAGCCTCCTCAACATCGAAATGAGACGTGCATTCGCGAGGGGAGAGCGATATCCACCAAGTGGGATGTTACAACGATTCCGGTAAGTTGGCTGACGGGGAGGGTGTAACGGTTATTTACTTTGCGGCGCTGGCGACCTTTACGGTCTTGGAAGCGGCGTAGCGGGCGATGCCGCGGTAGAGGGCTTCGGCGATTTGCTCGCGGTATCCGTCGCTCCGGAGTCTCTGCTCGTCTTTCGGGCTCGACACGAAAGAGACTTCCGCAAGAATCCCCGGCATCGCGCTTTCGGTGAGCACGACGAATCCAGCTTCCTTGATTCCGCGGTCACGCAAGCCTGGATTTAGCACTGACAGAGTTCCGTAGAGCGAGCGCTGTACGCTGTTTGCGAGGCGCTGCGACTGCTCGATGCGATCGTGCAACTCGGTCGGGGTTAGCGTTGGCGTCGGAATGTTTTTCGGCATCGACCGCATCGCAGCTTCTTTCGGAGTCGGATTCGCCGGCAGGTCCTTGGTACCAGGCGCGGAGAAGAAGTTGGTGTAGTAAGTCTCCACACCGCGCGCAGAAGGCAGATCGCTGTAGTTAGCGTGCACGGAGACGAACAGATCAGCCTTGGCCTGATTCGCGATGACCGCGCGATCGTCGAGCGGGATGTAGTTGTCATCCTGGCGCGTGTAGATTACGTCGGCGCCGAGGCGCGATTCGAGCAGCTTGCCGAGACGATCCGCAATTTCAAGGACTAGATCTTTTTCGAGCAATCCACGTCGGCCGACGGTGCCAAGATCCCATCCGCCGTGGCCGGCGTCGACGACGATGCGCATTTTAGACACGCGCGCACGTAGCGCCAGATCTTCTTTGGTGGGCGCAGGAACGACGATTGCCAGCTTCGCTTTTTCGGCTTCGGGAGCGGTCGGGAAGAGATTTACCGCGCTTTTCGGAGCCGCACCGTTCTTGCTGACTTGAATGACGAGGCGATACGGGTCGCGCTCCAGACTGACTTGCGGCGTCGACAGATTCGAGGTGGCGCGGGCTTCGAGAACGATTCGCGTCATACCAGAAACCGGCTGCGCGATGCGGATGTGGCTGAGCAGCGCGTCTCCCTCGAAGGACTTGCCCTGGAGTTCGGCGGCAAGCTGCGTGTCGCGCAGGTCAAAATAGAAGCGCTCAGGATTCGCAAGATGACCGGGTTCGTACTGCACCTGCTCTTCGAGATCTAGAACGACGGTGCTGGAATCGGCGGATGACCAATGCCGCACTCCGCTGACGCGCGGAAACCTCGAGAGTTCCTGTGGAGTGGCGGGAGTATCTTCAGGCTGGTTGTCGGAGAGCGCGTCGGTCGCAGCGGTTTCAGTACTAGATGGCGCGCCGGGAGGTACGATAGGCTGCGTTGTCGGAGCGACGGGGCGCTCGATCTGCGGCTTGTTCTGCACCATTTGCCCGCCGATTTGTGCGTTCTTGAGTTTCCACCAGACACCCGCGATGAATGCAGCGGCAATCACGGTTCCGACGAGCATCACGAGCAGCCACGGACGATTGGATTCCTCGGCAGGAGTTTGTCCGAAGGTGAGCGCGGGTGCGGGAGTGGGCTCAAGCGCCGCGCCTTCTGCGGGTGCGGCGGCTTTTGTGAGATTGTCTCTCTTTGACTCTTCCTTCTTCGCCTCTACTAATAAGTCTTTTAGTAAGGCTTCTGTCTTAGTGTCCGGTGTTTTGGGTTCGTAGACTCTGTGGGCTTCGACGGGCTTAGCCGGCGCAATAACTGGAGTGACTGCCGAAGCCGCGCCAGTGACTTGCGGCGTGAGTGACTTGGCGGCAGGCTCCACCGGTTTCGGCGACGTTGGAACTGGAGTCGTCCTGATGAAAGGTGCGGTTGGCGCTTTCGCCACCGGCGCCGTGACTTGGGGCTGAACCGGTTTCTGCGGTTCCGTCGCGGGGGGCTTCACCAGAGGCGGAGCGGATACAGGAGTTGCGGACGCTGCTGGAGTGGCGGGCTTCGCCGGTTCCAAAGGTGCACCCGTTTTTGCAGCTTGTGGAACAACGACGGTGGCGGGCGGAACAGAGATCTTCGGCGCGGCCGCGGGAAGTGTCACCGCAGGAGTCATCGCCGGTTTCGGCGGTTCCGGCTTCTGTAATTCGGTTTTCGGTGCGGCAGGTCTCGGGGCTTCTACCTTGTTCGGCTCGGCTGCTTTGGGTGGCTCGGCCTTCGGAGCCTGCGGTTTCGCTTCTAACTTCGTTGCCGCGACTTGCGCGGATTGGGCGAAACGATCTTCATCCTCGGGCTTCAGCGCGGCGAGGACGAGTTCAGCCAGCAGGCTCAGGTTGCGGACATCGATTTCGTTGAAGGCGAAAGGCCAGGAAGAGAACGCTTCGAGGACACCGATGACGCGTCGTCGTCCACAAAGCGGAACGGCGACCATCGAGCGCGCGCCGAGCTTGCGGCAGGCGTGAAGATTGACGCGGGGATCGGTTTCCGTGTCGTCGCAGATAACGATTTGTGCGCTGCGGAAGCAAGCTCCGGAGAAAGCAGAGTCGCGGTCGATGCGGGTTCCGGGATCTGGACAGATGCTCCCGGCAGAAGCACGTAACACTATCTCGTTACTCTCCGCGAGGGCGATAGCAAGTCCGTCGGCGCCGGTGATGGCGACCGCACGCTCGGCTACAAGTTGTAAGACCTCATCGAGGACGAAGAGTTCCGCAGGCTCGAACTCGGATACGGGGCCTGTGGAATCGAAAACGCCGTGCCGCGAGGCCAAGGCTCGGCGGCGGCGGATCTGATCATGCAGCGCCGAGAAGGCGAGCAGGGCCTGGAGCGCGTCGCGCTGCGACGGCCTCTGTACCGATGACTGACCGATGACAAGCGAACCACTCGCGTCTTTCGGCCAGGCGGACAGACCCGCGCCGGAAGGAGCGATATCCAGATCAGGCTTGGTTGTGGTTGTAGCCATCGAGAGACGGGCTCATGGTTAAGTTAACGGGGATTGCGGTGACTTTCAATTACCGGGGGATGACCCTTTGGCCATGTACCTTAGTGCAGGGGGCGAGCGTTTTACAACCGACTGCGTAGACACTGCACCGCGAGATCCCTCCTCCGCCGGAAAAGCGGCTCCGTCGGGATGACGCCGACTGCAGGGCACTGCGCTCGAGTCCTCCGGGTGGTTTTAGGACAGTGTCAAAAATTTCTGCCGGCACAAAGCCCAAGGAGTAGAATCCGGCGGATTCGGGGAGGGCACATGCAGCAGCCACGCAGCCATGGAACTCCGAGGCCGACGGTCGCGGCAGGCATTGTCATTGCGATGCTGGCGATGATCGCAATTCCCGCGGCAATTGCACTGCATTCAGTGGTCACGCCCGCCACTGTACTGGCAATCAAGGGCGCTTCTCCGCATGGATATACGTGGAGTCTGCTGCTGTTCGTTATTCCGATTGTGGTGATCGGTGTGTGGTTCCTACCGAGCGAAGGGCTGGATGTTCCTCAGAAGGCATTCTGGCGGACGATCGGTATTCTCGCGCCGATCGGTTGTTTGTTGGATGTGATTTTTGCGCAGTGGTTCTTCTGGTTCCCTGATCCGAAGGCGACTTTGGGGATTCTTGCTCCGGCGCTGGGCAAGTGGGTACCCATTGAGGAATATTTCTTCTATCTCACCGGGTTCATCACGATTCTGCTTTTGTACGTGTGGCTCAGCGAATACTGGCTGGCGGCGTACACGGTTGAAGACTATCGCGGCGCGGCGCGGGCGTTGCCACGATTGCTGCAGTTCCATCCCACAACGCTGATCGTGGCGGCCGTGTTAATTGCGGGAGCATTCATTTACAAGAAGTATTTTTCGCAGGTGCATGAGGGATGGCCTGGGTATTTCATCGTGCTGGTCGTCGGAGGGCTGACGCCAGCGATGAGTTTCTATCCGGCGACGAAGCGGTTCATCAACTGGCGCGCGCTCAGCATGACGATGTTTTTCATCATGCTGGTCAGCATGCTGTGGGAAGCGACGTTAGCTCTGCCCTACGGATGGTGGAATTATCAACAGCAAGCGATGATGGGAGTGTTTATCGGCGCGTGGTGCGATCTGCCGATTGAGGCAGTGCTGGTGTGGCTCGCCGTGAGTTATGGGACGGTGATTCTGTTTGAAGTAGTGAAGATCTGGCAGGCGTCGGACAGGCGGATGAAGGAGATGATGTTCGGTGAAGCGAGTGATCAGTGACCAGTGGCCAGGCTCCGGATGTGTAGGGACGGACGCATTCGTCCGTCCCGCGAGGCAAAGCCGAGCGTGAACCCACGTCAATCTGATCACTCAACACTGACCACTGACCACTAGCCACTGTGCCCTGCATTACAATCAACCCATGGCCGTGCTGCACAATCTGCGCATCACGCTCGAGATGATCAAGTGGGAGCACTCGATTTTTGCGCTCCCGTTCGCGCTGTGTGGGGCGATGCTCGCGGCCGGAGGATGGCCTTCGGTTCATCAGCTTCTATGGATTATCGTCGCGATGGTTGCGGCTCGTTCGGCGGCCATGGCGTTTAATCGTTGGGCTGACGCCGCGATCGATGCCGCTAATCCACGCACGAGCGCACGAGCCTTACCTGCTGGGCACCTTTCTCCGGCTTTCGTGGTGTCGTTTGTCGTGGTCTCGAGCGCCGTGTTTGTGCTCGCAGCAAGCCAGCTGAACCGTCTGTCCTTGCTCCTTTCGCCTGTCGCCCTTGCTGTGTTACTGCTCTACTCCTATACGAAGCGAGTGACGCGCTGGTCGCACCTGGTATTAGGATTTGCGCTGGGTATCGCGCCCTCAGCCGCCTGGATCGCCGTGCAAGGCTCGCTGGATCCGCGCATTCTGCTGCTCACGGCAGCGGTGACGTTTTGGGTGGGCGGTTTCGATGTCCTCTACGCCTGCCAGGATTACGACTTCGACCGCGGCGCTGGTTTGCATTCTCTCCCACGTTATTTCGGCATCCGGGGCGCGCTTTGGATTGCTCGCGTCTTTCACCTGATCATGATCGGATTTCTCATCGGACTATTTCTGGTCTTCGGAATGGGAAAACTTGCCGCCCTTGGCGTCCTTGTCGTGGTTCTGCTTTTACTCTATGAGCACTCACTGGTGAAACCGAACGATCTTTCGAAGCTGAATGCGGCTTTCTTCACTATGAACGGAGTCATCTCTGTCCTCTTCTTCGTCTTCGTAGCAGCAGACCTCCTTCTGCGCAAATAGTCCGGTCATCAACTCACGGTCCTATTCGTGGCATAATCGCTAACGCAAATCTGGAGGCCTGAATGCGTTCCCATGTTCGTCGCGTGATCTTTCCGTTCCTGCTAACCGCGTGTTGTGTTGCTCAACAGCCTGCTCCCAAGGAAGCCCCGATTCCAGGCAGCGCTGCCGATCTCGTGCAACGCGGAGTCAAGCTGAGCCGAGACGGGAAACAAGACGAAGCCATTGCGCTTTACAGACAAGCACTAGCAAAAACTCCAGGTTTTTATCCCGCACACCTCGAAACCGGCGTGGCTCTCGATCTGAAAGGCGAGTACGCGAAGGCGCAGGAACATTTGACAAAGGCTGTCGAAGTCGCTCCCGCCGATTCGAAAGAGCAGGCTCTGCGTGCGCTCGCATTCTCTTATGCATTCCAGGGGGACGCTTTCAAGGCCGCCGAGCCCGAGATGCAGGTATTCAACGCGCGGCTTACGAAAGGTGATTCTGTAGCCGCCGCAGAAGCCTGTAACGAACTCGCCCGCATTTATCTGGAGCTCGGGGATCCCGATCATGCGTACAAGTGGTACAAGATGGGCTATGACACGGTCTCGCGCAAAACCGATCTGTCAGAGGCAGACAAGAACCTGTGGCTTTTCCGTTGGGAAAGTGCGCAGGCTCGCATCGCCGCCCGCCGCGGTAATGCCGAGGAAGCCCAGCAGCACGTGAGGGCTGCCAAAGTAGCACTCGACAAAGCGAACAATCCCGACCAGATGAGGTTCTATCCTTACCTGACCGGCTACGCGGCGTTATACGCTGGCGACTATAAGGCTGCAATTGCGGATCTCCAGCAGGCAGATCAACACGATCCCTTCATTCTCGTGCTGCTGGCGCAGGCGTATGAAAAGTCAGGTGACGCGCCGCAGGCCCGCGATTATTACCGCAAAGTTCTAGAAATCAACTTCCACAATCCCACAAACGCTTTCGCGCGCCCGCTCGCAAAAAAGAAGCTAGAAGCGGGATCATGACCGCCGATCCTGACGCGCACGCAAAGCCAAAGTCTGTGATGAGGGAGCGGGGTTTTGTAAAAAAGCATTGTTATCCTGATGGCGCCGTTCTTTGGCGCCGGGGGACCCATGCACTCTGCCTGCAGCGCAAGTGCACACCGGGACTGCATAGGTCCTCCGGCCTGCAAAGAACGCAGGCCATCAGGATGACAAAGGTGGAAGTGAATTTCCTCGCTCCAATGTGCTGCACTTCAGCTTTAGAACTGCGTTCGCGTTCCTACTGCACCCGCAGCAGTAGCACCGTTCCTTTTTCGATCTTGACGTTGTTCTTCGCCGAGGTCATCAGTGAACCTTGCGACGTGTTCTGCGCGGTCTGCAGTGTCACATCGGGCATGCCAATGACACCTTGGGTATTGCCGGTGATCGGCGGACGCGCCCCGGTCTGCGGCTGAGACTCCGACGATCCTTCTCCCGGCGGGTAGTTTTTCGGTTGCTGCGGAGCTTGACTCGATCCGCCCGTGGGCGTTCGTCCCGCCATGGGCGAACTGGACCCGCCGCTCGGCGGAACAGCGCCTCCTTCATCCCCGCCACCTCCGGCCGGGTTGCTCGACGGCGGAACGATCACCGCCTGCATCGACATGGGCAATGGCATCTGGTCCCCCTTCACGACGGCATGATCGAACGTGATGGAGAGAGCAGACTCCTTCTGTTCTTTGCCGCGGGCCTGCGCTGAGGTTACGTGTCCCAAGATTTTTGTGTCCTTGGGAAGGACCACGTTTCCGCTGTTGGTCTTCATGTCCTGCGTAACCGTCGCCACGACTTCATCGCCGGTCTTCGCCTTCTTGGCATCCACGGTCTTCTGCAATTGCACCGGAATAACACTACCGGGTGCAATCTTAAGCGGATTGCTGGCGGGAGTTGCCGGCTGCGTTGCAGCAGATGCGGGTTGTCCCGCCGGGGTGGATGGTTGTGGTTGGGATCCCGGCTCGCTGCCCGAGGCGGGCGGAGTGTTTTGCGCAATCGAAGGAGCGCACAGCAAAACCCCTAGGAAGAATGCAGTAATTGCGTTTCTCACGGTCCATCTCCTTTTGTGGTTTTCACGGGCGCGCACTGCTGGTCCAACTCGAAGAGTAGATGCAGTTTTGCTCTGCGAGGATGGGTTCAGATGTGCATCTCGACAACCGGGAACTGTGACATCGGCATCCGAATGCCATGAAACGAAAAGCGCTTCCTCTTGCGCTGCTTGGGGCCGGCCTGATGGTTTTTTCCGGCTGCACCAACTCTAGTCCCGATCAGATTCGGCAAAAAACTGCAGAAGAGACCGCTGCGGTGAAGCGCGATACCAAGGCCGTTGCCCAAGGCCTGAAAGACGGGCTTAGCAGCAAGCACTCGGTCGATCTCAATAAGGCATCGAAGCAGGACCTTACGTCTTTGCCCGGGATTACCTCCGAAAAGGCTGACCGCATCATCGCTGAGCGTCCTTACGCGAACAGCCACCAACTGGTCACTCGTCACGTACTGTCCGACGATGAATACGCCCAGGTGCAGGACCGCTTGGTCGTTAACCAGTAGTCTGCCTGGCCCCTAAAAATGAGGCTCTTCCTGATATCATCAAGGGGATGCTCTCTTCGCACGCGTCGACCACGCACCCGTTTCAAACGGACGATCCGCGGCTGCAGCCGATCCATGAAAAAGTTCTCACGGGCGCGCGTCTTGATGCCTCTGATGCGCTTGTGCTTTACCGGACAGGCGACATCCTCGCCGTCGGCTGGATGGCGAATCTTGTGCGAGAGCGGATGCATGGCGACAAGACGTATTTCAACGTCAACCGCCATATCAATCCGACGAATGTATGCGTAGCGGCGTGCCGCCTGTGCGCTTTCGGGCGCAAGAAAGACGCGCCGGGTGCCTATACGATGGCGTTGGAGGAGGCCTTCGAGACAGCGGCTTCCGGATATTCCGAAGCGGTTACTGAATTTCACATCGTCGGCGGCCTGCACCCTGACCTGCCGTTTCAGTATTTTCTCGATCTGTGCTCGGGCCTGAAACAGCGGTTCCCGCAGGTGCATTTAAAGGCGTTCACCATGGTGGAAGTCGCCTATCTGGCGCGGCGCGCCAAGCTTTCAATCCGCGAGACGCTGGAGCAATTGAAAGGCTCAGGAGTTGATTCGCTACCCGGCGGCGGCGCCGAGATTTTTGCCGACCGCGTGCGCCACATCATTTGCGATCACAAGATCGACGGCGACCAGTGGCTTGAGACCGCCAAGCTAGCTCACCAGATTGGACTGAAGTCGAACGCGACCATGCTTTACGGCCATGTTGAAAACGACGAAGACCGCGTTGATCATCTGATGAAGCTGCGCGTTTTGCAGGACGAAACCGGCGGCTTCCAGACTTTCATCCCGCTGGCGTTTCACCCCGATAACACTCCCCTGCAGCATCTGCCGAAGACGACCGGCATGCTCGACATCAAGCAAATCGCGGTGAGTCGGCTCGTGCTCGACAACTTCCCACACATCAAGTCGTACTGGCAGATGATGACCGCGAAGATAGCGCAGATCTCGTTGCGCTTTGGCGCTGATGACATGGACGGCACCGTGATCGAAGAGAAGATCTATCACGATGCCGGCGCGACCACTCCGCAGGGCATGCGCAGGGAGGAACTCGAGCGCCTGATTCGCGCTGCCGGGCGCGTTCCGATCGAGCGCGACACACTCTACCGCCCTGTCACACGCACTGAGACCTCGGTCACGGTTGCGGTATAGGAATCCTTTCGCCTACCTGCATTCCCCGGTGCGGCTCCCGATCTTATTTTGTGCTTGCGGTCAATTTGTGCAGTTCGTCGGGAGTCGCATTAAGCAGATTCCGCAGCACAGCCACCTCTGCCGTGATTCCCGTCCGCAACGACGGATCGACATCCGGAGCAAATAAAGAGGAATGGTTTGACGGCAGCATGGTCCCAGACGCCTTGGCCTCGGCGTACTTGCCAGGGTCCGCGCCTCCAAGGTTGAAGTAGAACCCAGGAATGCCTTGCTCGACAAAATACGAAAAATCTTCGGACCCCGTCATCGGATCGACGATCACGACGTTGTTCTTCCCAAGTGCGGATTCCAATACCCCCTTAAGCCGTGCCGCCAACGCAGGGTCGTTGTACACGGAGTCGGTGCTCTCATAATGCTCAATCAAAGGTTCCTTCGGCGCGCCCGCGGCCGCCGCCTCTGCCTTGGTGATTCGCGTGATCGCTGCAAGCACTTGCTTGCGCACCTCAGCTTTGTAAGTGCGAACCGTTAGCCCCAACTCCGCGTCGTCCGGAATGATGTTGTTCTTATTTCCTGCGTGAATGTAGCCAACGGTCACCACAGACATGTCGCCGGGTTTCACTTCGCGGGAGGGAATTGTCTGAAGGGCCAGAATCGTCCGCGCTGCGATCACGATCGGATCGATGGCGGTGTGAGGCGCTGAGCCATGCCCGCCTTTGCCATAGATCGTGATGCGGATGGAATCGGCGTTCGCATCGTGAATTCCAGGAGCAATTCCAACCATTCCTGCGGGCAGCAAGTTGTGAACGTGTAGCGCGACCGCTGCGTCCGGCTTGGGAAACCGCTTCAAGAAGCCATCATCGAGCATCATCTTGGCCCCGGAGATCGTTTCCTCCGCGGGTTGGCCAATCAGCATCAGCGTGCCGTGCCACGTGTTCTTACTCCTGGCCATAATTTCAGCTGTGCCGAGTAGGGAAGCCATGTGCAAGTCGTGGCCGCAGGCTTGCATCACCGGAACATCGTGCCCGGCATCGTCTTTTGTACGCGCCTTGCTTGCATAGGGAAGCCCCGTCTTCTCTTCCACGGGAAGAGCGTCGAGTTCCGTACGCAGCATGATGGTTGGCCCGGGACCATTTTTCAGGATCGCAACGATTCCGGTTCCGCCAATGTGTTCGGTGACTTCATATCCGGCTTTTCGCAGCGCGGTGGCTAGCTTCGATGCAGTCTGGACTTCGTGTCCTGACAACTCGGGGTGTTCATGAAGATCGAGGTATAGAGAGTGAGAATCCGAGTAGACGTTGTCAATTTCTTTTGACGACTCTGGAGCCGATGGATTTTGCGCAATCGCAAACGAGGCTAGGAGTACAACCACACAGATTTTGCCTGGTGTCATGGGTGGGGATCATAAACTGCTCTCGCCAGCGCTGCAAACCCTTTCGATTCGAAAGGGTTGCACCGTTGGAAATACTAGTAAGAATTAATGATCTGCGCATGTTCGATTTCTCCGTTCACCTGTTTTCCGACAGGTGTACAATCGGCCTTAGATAGCTCTTGGTTGCGCGAACTTCGTACAGCAAGGCCGAGGCGCTCATGAACGTTCACGTTAGTTATCGGCTTCATAAAGCTCCTTCCGTAGAGAAAGACGTTCAGCACCAAATCGAAAAACTGCAAAAACGGCTGCAAGTGTTCAGGCCGGAACTCGTCCACCTGAAGGGCATGGTGGAAGACGTTTCTCCCCGTGAAGGTACAAGCGTTTCTTTAAATCTGCGCCTGCCTTCCGGACAAATGGCCGTGAACAAAAAGGCCCCGACCGCAGAGGCGGCTATCAAGACTGCCTTCGAAGACCTGCTGCAGCAGTTGAACAAGCACAAGGAGATTCTGCGCGCCTCGCATAAATGGCAGCGCGGGCGACGGGGCAATGCCGCCCGCCAAGGCACTCCCATCCGGGAGGTGCCTTTCGAGAAGACCCTGGCCGCAGTGTTTCCCCCAACCATCTCTTCTGACGATGTGCGCACTTATGTGAACGCCAATCTCGCCCGCCTTGACCGTTTCGTCGAACGCGAAATTTACTTCCGCGAGGCGCAGGAGATGATTGCGCCCGACTCGATCTCAAAAGAAGAAGTGATCGACGAGGCCATCGCCTCCGCTTTGGCGGAAGGCCAGGATAAGCCCGAAAAACTTGCCCTTGAACCCTGGTTATACCGCGAGGCTTTGCGTGCATTAGACAGGCTGTCCCATACGGACGAGACCAATGGGAACGCCGTTCATCTGGAAGATTCTGCGCGGCGGCCCAACGTCAAGGCAAGCGACGAACCGGAGCTCCAGTTCCACCAGCCTGATGAATCGATTACGGGCGAAACCGTGATTGCTGACGCACGCGTCGCCACGCCTGAGCAAATCATGGCCTCCGACGAGCTATTGCGGATGATCGCCGCGTCTCTACGCGATTTGGGCTCGGGTCCACGCGAAGCGTTCATCCTTCATGCCATTGAAGGGTTCAACGTTGAAGAGATTGTGGCCATCACAGGCCACTCTGCCGAGCGCGTGCTCGCGTTTGTTAGTGCTGCGCGTGACCACCTACGCAAGGCGCCGGGACTGGCAGTTCAGTTCCAGGGCCGGTTCGCTCCAACCGGCGCCGCTTAATCCAAAACTTCAATCTGTTGGGGAGAGAATCTATGAGCATTACTCGCGAAGAAATCCGTCAATTAGCCGAATTTCAAGATGATCATTCCTGTGCCGTCAGTTTTTATTTTCAGCCGTCGACACCGCGCAACAAGGCACATAAAGAAGACTCGATCCTGATTAAGGATCTCGCAAAAGAAGCTATGCGCACCCTTGAAGCGAACGGCAAGAAGGATTGTGCCCGGGCCGACATCGAACGCGTGGTCCGAATGTCGAGCGAATTGCGAAGCAACGGCACGCATGCCAAGGCAGTGTTCGCCTGTGCCGCCCAGAACATATGGCGTGAGTACGACTTACCGGCAACCTTGGGCAGCACGCAGATTTTTATTGACCGTCATTTTCATCTCAAACCATTGGCCCATTTGCTCGGCGCCTCGCCACTGCTCGGAGTTGTATTAATCGATCGGCACCGCGCTCGTATCTTTGATCTTCGTCTTGGAGAGCTCACTGAACGTCACGATCTGTTTCATCCTTTACCTCGCCGCGGACGCAGCGACGGCTACGGTGGATACGACGGAGGGCACGCCCAGCGCCGTGTCGAGGACGAGGCGCGCCAGCATTTCAAGAATGTTGCAGATACCTTGAAGGATCTGCTGGAGAGGGGTGTCTTCGAAAAGTGGATTCTTGCCTGCCAGGATGCGCATCGCCCGCTGTTTGAACCTTTATTGCATCCTTATGTCAGCCAGGCCCTGATCGGACGCTTCCATGCTGATCTGGCACACGCCACGCGCGATGAAATTCGCAGTCACGCGCAGCAACTATTGGATCGGTGGCAAAGCGAGCGCCGTCGCGATCTGATCGCTCAGGCCGTTAATCAGGCCCGCAGCAATTCCCGTGGCGTCACCGGCCTACGCCGTGTTCTGCGCTCCCTCGAATTGGGGGAAGTGCAGACCCTGCTGATTGGCGAAAACCTTCAGGCCCATGCCGTCGAATGCTCGGGGTGCGGACACATCGATGTCCACCTCGTCAGCTTCTGCCCCGTGTGCGGCAAAGCTACCCAGGAAATTGTCGATGTGGGCGAGGCCATCTTGCCATGGGTCGTTCGGCGCGATATCGAAACTTATTATGTAAACGGAGGTCCCGAGTTCGACAAAGTGGGCAATATCGCAGCGCTGCTGCGCTTCCGTTCAGAAAAGGTGCAGCCCATTAGTAACGCCGCTGCCGAGCAGTTGCAGAAAGCCGGAGCCGATTACCCGGGCCGGCTTCGCAAGTACGCGAGTCGGTAAATCACGCCCCATCTCCTGGGAATCAGAAAAGCGCGGCATTGTTATCACACGGTGCCGCGCCATCGTGATATTCTTGCGCCTTCCGCGCAAACAGGTTAGCAATACGTTTGCGAGAATCGCGGCTGATCACGAGCTTCCATTGGTCTGCCCGCACACTTCCAGGAGGCCGGGTTGTCAATCTCGAGGCGGGATTTCGTAAAAACGTCAGTGTTGGGAGCCGTCGCGGCAGGAACTGGAGCACAGGCTGCTGTATCTCTAAACTCCGGTCAGCAGGGGCACGCGTCAAACAACGACCCTGCCAAGCGCGCGATCATGATCTGTGCGCATAACGGACACGCTTATATCGAAGCCGCATACGCCTACCTCAAAAGCGGTGGCGACACTCTCGATGCTGCGATCCGCGTAGTGAGAGGGCCCGAAGACGATCCCAACGACGATTCCGTCGGCCTCGGTGGTCTACCCAATGAAGAGGGTGTGGTCGAACTCGATGCCTGCTGCATGCACGGCCCCACCCGCCGCGCGGGATCCGTCGGCGGCGTGCGCAACATCAAGAATGTCTCGATGGTCTCGAAGGCCGTCATGGAGAATACCGGCCACGTCATGCTCGTCGGAGAAGGTGCCGAACGCTTTGCCGTCGCCATGGGGTTTCCGCGCGAAAATCTGCTGACGGATCGCTCCCGCAAAATCTGGCTCCTCTGGAAAGAGTTCAACTCCGACCGCGACTGGTGGGGACCGGGTTTAGCCGATCCGCATTGGCATCCGCCCAGCGATGCGAAACCGACGGCTGATTTGCGGCACGAGCGGATCGAGCAATTGAAGCAACGGGCCGGTGAACTCGGCATCGAGCCGGAATTTCAGGTCGCAGCAGTGCGGCGCGTTCTCTTTCCCCCAACCGGAACGATTCACTGCTCAGTCCTGAATGAGAAAGGCGAGATGTCGGGTATTACAACGACCAGTGGCCTCGCATTCAAAATCCCGGGCCGTTGCGGCGATTCTCCCATCATCGGCGCGGGATGCTTCACCGATCAGGATGTGGGCTCAGCCGGCGCCACCGGCAGCGGGGAAGAGAACATCAAAGTTGCGGGTGCTCACACCATCGTAGAGAACATGCGGCATGGCATGTCTCCGCAGGAGGCAGGTCTGGACGCTCTCAAGCGCATCGTCCGCAACTATAACGGTGATATGACCAGGCTGCGCTACATGGACATGACGTATTACGTCCTGCGCAAAGACGGAGCCTACGCTGGCGTCAGCCTATGGGAGGGATATTCCAAAGGCAATCCGCACACCTTCGTCGTGCACGATGGCACGCCCAGGTCGGAAGTCGCCACCCCGCTGCTCAAGGGATTTTCCCAGGAATGGCCACCTCATCCGCCAGTTCCGGAGGATCTGAAGAAGAACTCGGAATATCTGAAGTGAGGGGTATTGCACTGACGACTGCTGCCCGTTTTAGCTATTGCAGCTTCCTAACGTTATCCAACGCGGTGTCATCCTGATGGCCTGCGCTTTTTGCAGGCCGGAGGACCTATGCAGTCCCCGACCGCAGGAGCACTGCAGGCAGAGTTGCATGGGTCCTCCGGCGCCAAAAAAGCGGCGCCCTCAGGATGACAAAGAGGAATGGCATACAGCAATTCCTAAATCGAGATAGCGCGTCAACTCAACCGCAGCCCCTCATTTTGGTAACGGCTTCAGTCCCGATCAAATTTTATCGGTAGCGGAGAAAGCATCCTGATTGCTCTTTTTTGGTTGCGGTGGTCATTCCCGCGAGTCTCCGCCGGCAGGTGATCCGATACGCTATCGATTGCTTGGTCTCATTTCTACGTGAACCTCACCTTGAAGTCCGGGCTCTTCTCCAGATGAATGCTATCCACAAAGCGCACTTTGCCGGTGCGGAGCGTCATGATCACGGATGACGTTCGCGTCCCTTCGCCAAAGAAGCGCACCCCTTTCATCAGCGCGCCGTCGGTCACCCCGGTTGCCGCGAAGATGATTTGCTTGCCCGGAGCCAAATCTTCAGCCTCGTAAATCCGGTTCTTATCCTTGATCCCCATCCGCTCCAGTCGTTCTTCCTGGTCCGGCTTCACCACCAGCCTCCCGAGCATGTACCCATTCAGGCAGCGCACCGCGGCGGCGGTAATCACCCCTTCCGGTGCGCCACCGGACCCCATCACGACGTGCACACCTGTTCCGATCACGGCTGCTGCGATTCCGGCAGAAAGATCCCCGTCACCGATCAGCCGAATTCGTGCGCCTGCCGCCCGAATATCGGCAATGAGCTTCTCATGCCGAGGGCGATCGAGCACCATGACTACCAGATCCTCCACATCGCGATCCAGCCGCCTGGCAATATTCTTCAGGTTGTGCGACACGGGCGCATCGAGATAAACCGCATCCTTGCAAGACGGCCCCACGACGATCTTTTCCATGTAGCAGTCCGGCGCGTTCAGCAGGCCGCCGCGCTCTGACGCTGCCAGCACCGTGATCGACCCGGGCGCTCCAGTCGCACACAAATTCGTACCTTCGAGCGGATCGACTGCGATATCGACTTCTGGAACCTCAGTGCCATTCGGGAATTCGGCGCCGACCTTCTCCCCGATATAAAGCATTGGGGCCTCATCCCGCTCGCCCTCACCGATAACAATGGTTCCACGCATCGGGATCGCATCCATTGTCTTCCGCATGGCTTCCGTCGCGACCTGATCGCTGAGTTTGCGTTCGCCTTGACCCATGGTGCGGGCCGATGCGATTGCCGCGACTTCCACCACGCGCAGGAATCGCGACGCCAAGTCGCTTTCGATGTTTTCGCCAAACGTGCGAGCCTTGCCTTCCGGCCGAGTCTGTGTCCCCATGAAGCCCCTTCTGCGTGCACCCGAAATTGTCACGCGCCGGGGTGGACTATACCGCACTCTCGCGAAGAATGAAAATACCGCATTCACCCAATCGTTTTTGTTCATGGAGTCGTCTGATGCCTGAGGAAGCAGCTAACGTGCTATCCTCCTATCCCTGATCACAGCCTGAAGCCATGCCTGACGCCCGTCCGCTCACGTTTCTCTGCATCACGACCTACGAAAAAGGCCAGGAGTTCATGCGTCAGTGCAAACGCAGCGGTTGCCGGGTCATCTTGCTCACCGCGGAAAAGCTGCGCAATGCCGATTGGCCGCGCGAGAGCCTTGACGATATGTACTATCTGCCGGATGAGATTCCGCTGGACGATATCGTCAAGGCGGTTACGCATCTGGCGCGCAACGAGAAACTCGACCGCATCGTCGCGCTCGATGAATTCGATATGGAAACAGCCGCGACCTTGCGTGAGCATCTGCGCATCCCGGGGATGGGGCTCACCACCATGCGGTACTTTCGCGACAAGTTGGCGATGCGCATGCGGGCTCTCGATCGCCACGTGCGGGTGCCAGATTTTGTTCCAGTCGTGAATCACGGGGACATCCGGTACTACCTCGATCATGTCTCAGGACCGTGGGTGCTCAAGCCGCGCCAGGAAGCATCTGCGATCGGAATTAAGAAGTTTTCCACTTCCGAAGAGCTGTGGCCTCTGCTCGAGCAGTTGGGCGACAAGCAGTCTTCTTACTTGGTCGAGAAGTTCCTACCCGGCGACGTCTACCACGTCGACTCAGTGGTCTCCGAGAATGAAGTCGTTTTTGCCAACGTCTCCAAGTACGGCAAACCTCCGATGAACGTGGCTCACGGCGGCGTATTCACCACTTTCACCGTGCCACGTGGAAGCGAAGATGACACGGCGTTGCGGGCCACCAATCACGATTTGATTGCCGCCCTTGGACTTCTGCGCGGCGTTTCGCATGCAGAATTCATTCGCGCCCATGCTGACGGACATTTCTATTTCCTCGAATGCGCCGCCCGGGTAGGTGGCGCCTACATCAACGAAATGGTCGAGACAGCAACCGGCATTAATCTTTGGCGAGAATGGGCGCGTATCGAAGTAGCAGGTGGCGATGGCTCTTACAAGTTGCCACCGATCCGCGAAGAATACGCCGGAGTGATTCTTTCGCTGGCGAAGCAAGAAGATCCTGACACTTCTGCCTACAACGACCCCGAAGTCTTCCTGCGAATCAAGAAGCATCACCACGCGGGGCTCATCCTGAAGTCAAGCGCGCCAGATCGTATTCCGACATTGTTAGAAAACTATGCGCAACGTTTCGCGCAAGAATTCATGGCAGTAGAGCCACCACGAGACAAACCCACTGCGTAGCAGTATGTGGCTCAGGCGCCCCCGCCCGCGAACTGCGTGTAGTGGAGATGCGCTCTGTCTCCGCGCATGCATTCGCATTCTGCTACCATTTGCGCATGCCCACCACGACAAACGGCCAGAGCACAATCACGGAACATCCCCCGCAGGAACGTCCGACGCCAGAGCGTAAAGAGCCCACCTATTTGTTCACGGAGAAATACGTCTCGGAGAAGAGCGAATTAGCGCGCAAGTTCCTGGACACGAGAGAGCGCCTGAACGCTAACGTCGACAAGGCCAGCAATTTCCTGGTAAAGCGGTTCTACAACATCGACCACAACACGTACCTCGAAGGCGCGTTGTCAGCAAAGACGAAAGAGTTGATGGGATTGGTCGCTTCCGCGGTTCTCCGCTGCGATGACTGCATCTTCTACCATGCGATCCAGGCGTACCGCCTCGGCGTACCTCGCCCGGAGCAGGAAGAAGCACTCAACGTAGCCATGGTCGTAGGCGGCAGCATCGTCATCCCGCATATGCGGCGAGCGTATGAACTGCTGGAAGAGTTGTACGGATAGGTTCGTGTAGGGGCGGACGCATTCGTCCGCCCCGCGGAAGCGAAGCGAGGCGTACCACAGCCGGTACCAAGTTGAAACCAAGGTTGAGCACAACCCTGATCTCTAGAACGCGTCAATCCCCGTAATACTCTGCCCGATGATCAGCGAATGTACGTCATGCGTGCCTTCGTAGGTTTT
>DATFQQ010000484.1:0-15587 GCA_035264195.1 Candidatus Sulfotelmatobacter sp.
GCGAGTGGGTATGGAAGCCAGCGGACACGCAGGTTGGTTCGAACGATTGCTGGCAGAGTTGCAGTTTGAGTTGCGGATAGGAGATGCGGCCGAGATACGTCGCAAACGCGGACGCAAACAAAAGACGGATCGGCAAGATGCGCAGCATATTCTGAGCTTGTTGCTGAAGGATGATTTCCCGCCGATCTGGGTGCCGAACTGGGAGAACCGGGATCTGCGGCAACTGTTATGGCATCGACACCGCATGGTGCAAGCGCGCACCCGCATCATGAATCAACTGCAGGCGGTGGCCATCAGCGGCTCGACCCTGATTGCGGTCAATGGGTTGGACGGTCTGGGCCTCGTGACGGGAAATCTTGGAAGCGTCACATTTTCTCATTTGCAAGGTCCCGCTCGCTAAAGAGCCTGTGAGAGGCTTAATCCGGCGTTGTTGCCGCTCAAAGTGCCGCTGCTGTTGGTGAAGTCAACGGAGTTGGCAACCGTTACCGTTGGTAGCGCCAGAGTCAGCAACAACAGCCAAAACAAAAACATGCGCTGCATAACTTCCTCCTAGCCGTTCGGTCCCTGGTCCCTTAGTTTCCCCTCGGCGCTGAAGGGACACTAAAAAACACAAGCACCCAAATGATTAGACGCACCCTGAGTTCCAATAGAGAAAATCTCAAGTGATTTTGAATAAGCGGTTTATTGCAGTAATCCACAGTCGTCGTCGGTCGCCGAGTGCAAGTTGCTGCACACCTGAAATCTTATACGCCTCTGCCTAGCGAAGAAATTCGTTGGGCAGCTTTTGAGTCCCGGTTTACGACTGTCAATTTTGACAGTCGGGTCACATGGCAGCAAATGACAGAATCCCCTCCGATCATACGAACAATGATCACACCTGTTCCCTTTGGTACTTGGCTGTACCACGGGGACGTGAATATGGAAGGGATGGGCAGCCGCATGTTCCAGGATCAACGTGCGTACGAGCGGGTAGCGATGCATGCACAGGTAATCTGCATAGTCGATTCCGAGACCAGCCGCGGAGTGAGTTGGAACCTCAGCCAGGCAGGGATACAGGTGGAAGTGAGTAACCTCAAGCCGAAAGAGGCGATCCAGTTGTCATTCCGCTTACCCGTTTCCGGTGTAGCCGTGGATGCAGTCGGTAGCATCGTTTGGCAACATAACAGGCGGCATGGAATCCGATTTACCCACGTAGGCCCGCAGAGCCGCCTCTCAATTCTCCAATACGTAAGGGAACATAAAAAGCACTAGTGCTGCCCTTATCAAAGAGCCATCCTACTCATTGGCAAAGGATAGCTGTCGTTATCAGGCCTTAACACTCAAATTTCGACTGCTTTCGATTGGCTTCACATCCACACGTTTGGACGATGAGTGTAATGGCGAGTTACGTCAATTGACGGGCAGTGATGGTTTAAAAGGAACAAGACCGCGCTAGCAGGATTCGACACACGCAACTTCCAAACGCGCGCGCTGCCTGTTCCTGCATCCCCAACGCTGAAATACGCGTGCATGGTAAACCGCAGAACTCATTTGAAGTCCGAATGCAAAATAGGAAGGGCGCAAACCTCCAGAATCTGTTGGGAATCGTGTAATCACGCCAGTATAGGGTCATGAAACTGTGGCTATTCCTCCCCCTACTGGCTTCATTGACCGTTCAATGCCTGGCAAACGCTAAGATCACCACTGCCAGTGTGCCTAACGGCACGGTTAATACCGCTTACTCTGCGGCAATCCAGGTCGCCGACGGTTGCTCTCCGTATAAATGGACTATCGTCTCCGGCACACTGCCCCCCGGCATTACCGCAAAGGTGTCCACGAACACGACCTCGTATAACCTCACCGGCAAACCGACCAAAGCGGTTACCGATTCCTTTACCGTAAAAGTCATCGGCTGCCACGGAGGCACGTCTCAGGCGCCCTACAAAATCGTCATCCAGGCCGGAGCAAACCATATCGTGAACTTGGACTGGAATGCTTCCACCTCAAAGGATGTCGTCGGTTACAACGTCTATCGCAGCCCCGACGCCATGACCTGGAAGAAAATCAACGTCAGCCTGATTGGTCCGACCCTCTACACCGATACCACGGTAGCCAATGGCTCGACCTATTACTACTCGGCGACCGCAGTCGATGTAAGCGGCAAAGAAAGCGTCAAGACGCCCCCCGTCAAAGCGGTCGTTCCCTAATTATTATGGGAGGTGCGTGTTCAAGATTTCGTAGCGGGCCACTCGCGGGCCGTTTCGCATGGTGCGCGTTGATAAATGGTGTGGAGGGCTTCGCTGCCTTTGACCGACCCTGCTATCTGTCCAAAATCGCCTCACTCATCAACCATCAGGAAAACATTCTCCTCTGGCTCACTTGCGATAACGCCTGTGGTGTTGAAAAACTCATTGACAGGAAAATGGTCGAAAAAACTTTTCAATAGGAAGCCCCACAAACGGCGATCTCCGTTTTGGTAGACATTTTCTATCTTCCAAATTTCAGCTATTTTTGACGAAACCGGAGTTTTTAGGAGATGGGGATGTTTCAATAGTCGACGGCGGACAGGAAGCGAAACGTCAGTTACCACATCGCATTACTACGGTAAGGAAAACCCGAGTATTCCCCGGCCCTGCCTGACCGCATGTCAATGGCTTTCAAGTCGCGTCCAATGTTGACAAAACTGACACAGTCACCCTGGTTCTTGAATTTCCGAGGGATCGTAAAGATTCGCCAGCCACCATCTTTGCATTGATCTTTCTTTGTTGGGGGACCAATTCCGGGGCTAATGGCTATAGCGTTGGGGCCGATCCCAACCCCTACTGTAGCAGTCACGATGTTGCTAGCAGTGGTTATGACCGAGACGGTATTAGAGTCATTATTGGTCACGTAGGCTCGGGTTCCATCACGTGTAATGGCTACTCCAGTTGGACCTAGACCAACAGGAATAGTCCCGACAATAGTGTTGGTGAAGGTGTCGATCACCGAGACGATGTTGGGGAAGTTAATCGTCACATAGGCGCGGGATCCGTCTGGCGTGATGGCGACTCCAAACGGATTCTGATTTGCATCAAGGAAAATGGTCTCAACCACGTTGTTGGTCGCAATGTCGATGACGGAGACAGTGCCACCCCCAGGGCTAGTTACGTACGCTCGGGTGCCATCAGGTGTGATGGCTACTCCCGCAGTACCGTTAACCGGAATGGTCGTAACCACGGTGTTGGTAGCGGTGTCGATGACTGAGATGTTGAAGTCCTGTTGATTGGGCACGTACGCACGGGTTCCGTCGGGAGTGATAGATACCGCGATCGGGCCTAGGCCAACAGGAATCGTTGCAACTATGGTGTTTGTTTTAGTCTCGATTACCGAGACTGTGTTGTGGCCATTGGTTAGAAACTGATTGACCACGTAGACGCGGGTTCCGTCGGGAGTGATCGCTAACCCTGTAGGAAATTGCCCAGAAGGGATCGTCGCAACTACGGCGTTGGTTGCGGTGTCGATGACGGAAATCGAGTTGACGATATTCGCCACGTAGGCTCGGGTTCCATCTGGGGTGATAGCGACCCCAGAAGGAAATATGCCGACAGAAATTGTCGCAACTATTGTGTTTGTCATGGTGTTTATGACCGAAACCGTGCCAGATGTATTCGTCACATACGCACGAGTCTGACCATGCCCGGGAATAGCAAGTAGCGGAACCCCGACTAAGACTATCGGGCAAACGACTCTCAAAATTGGCCAACCAATTGAGAACTTCATTAAATTGCCTCAGAACGCGAGAATAAAGGGGTTTAGGAAAGGTTTAACTGTCCCCTTCGGCTCTGCAAAAGCGAAGGGGACATAAGTGTGTTCGTCGACGTTACTGTGCGAACGATTCTGCCACCAGTTCCCGCATAAGCCACTGTCAAAACTCACAGGGGTAACCCCGGACAGGCACTGGAATCGGTCGCGTAAAGGTGCCTAAGGTATGGCGTATCTTGGCGCACGTTGAAAAGATAGGCAGTGTCACGTGCTGGCGTACGTCGCCATTACACTCACCGTCCCATCTAAGGGATCCCAACAGTCCACCATCTCGGAAAAGTGATAAGCATCGCACATGCGAGGGCGGCCATGCCCTCTTCGTGCTCGAACAGCACCAATCATCGAAGATGATGGTATTCACCTCTGACGAGGTAACCTGAGCTTGGCCGACCGCAACCTACACCAGACAAGGAACCCGGGTACCAACTGTCGAAAGCAGGCCATTACACTCAAAACTCAACGCCAGGCGTGCCTACCCAGGGGCGATCTCGGTCAACGCCCACTCAATTCGATCTACTTCTTCACGAATCACCCTGATATTGCTGGTTTCTAGCGAAATACGGCTGCTGGATCTCGTTACGAATTGACCCAGAGGTATGCTCAGGGGGGCAGAGACGAAAATGCTACTCTCCCGAGGTTTTTTGGAGTAACGTTCTGGTGCCGATTAGCCCACGCCGATGGGAATGCCTAAATCCATTCGAGTCCTCGTCGTCGATGACTACGAGCCTTGGCGTCGTTTTGTCTGTTCGACACTTGATAAACGACCTGATCTGCAGACCATCTGCGAGGTATCTGATGGATTGGACGCGGTTCAGAGGGCCCAAGAACTGCAGCCAGATTTAGTCTTGCTGGACATCGGACTGCCAACACTGAATGGGATTAAAGCCGCTCGACAGATTCTGCAGCTTTCTCCGAATTCGAAGATTCTATTTCTAAGCGAAAACCACTCATCGGATGTCGTAGAGGAAGCCATGCGCACGGGGGCATGCGGCTATGTTTTAAAGTCGGATGCCGCCAGCGCCCTATCGCCCGCAGTGGAAGCAGTCCTTCAGGGCCAGCGGTTTCTGAGCACCAGTTTCGCCAATCAGGAT
Source organism: Candidatus Sulfotelmatobacter sp. (assembly GCA_035264195.1). GTDB lineage: Bacteria > Acidobacteriota > Terriglobia > Terriglobales > Acidobacteriaceae > Sulfotelmatobacter. The sequence goes on from DATFQQ010000484.1 coordinate 4,872, forward strand.
CGGGTCGCTAACGGTGAGACTCCCGGCAAGGTCGTTGCACTGCACCCTTTCGGGGGAGCTGCCGTACGTCGCCACCCAGTCGATTTCTACCCGGAAGATTCGGCTTTCGTGGCTAGCTTTGCCAACTATATCGAAACCGCTATTGCGAATGGGAAAGTAGCGGTCGTGATAGCAAGCGAATCACATCACGCGAGCATTCGCCAACGACTAAGATCATCAAGTGTGGACGTTGATGCAGCTATCGACCAGAAGTATTACATACCCCTGGATATTTCCGACTCGCTGTCGTCAGTCACAGGCGCGTTCGACGAAGATCGACTAGCGACCGGTGGAAGTTTCCGAACTGTAGAAGCGGTTCGCGCAGCAGAAGAAAGACATCTCCATGTTGCAGTTGGTTGAGAATGCACACCAACCTTGTGGGCACAAGGTAGAGCGGACAGAGCGATTCAGCGGGAAGATCGTTGGAACGAATGGGCCAAAAGGTACGGCATGACTATCCGTTGCGGATGCGTGCTCACGAAAGATGAAGGGGTGAGCGACAAGGAGACGATCAAGAGAATTTCTGTAGCGCACTCAGAAGCTCTTTATTGCTGAGCGAGTGACAGTAGTGAGGTCAACTGTCGCTATCAGGCGTTAACACTCAAATTCCAATTCCTTTCGGTTCAGTTCACATTAGTTCGGTCGGACGATGAGTGCAATGGCGATGTTTCGCCAACTCGGGTCATAACTGCTCGGGAGCAAAGATCCCTGTTGACGTCGGGAGTACGCTCTAGCATGGCAGACTGCCGATTGATAGCGCCCGCCGAGGCACGCTCCAAGGGCCGGCTTCATGGAGCTTGACTACATGCTGGTCTGCGGCATCATTTTATGGAAGTCGTTGAGCGTCTCGCGTGTCCTCTTGTCGCTTTTCCTTACTTCGCGATTCCCGACGGCGTCGAGCCACTACTTCCCGACATCTCCTTCGTGTACTTGACATACTGAATCTCCACCACAAAGGCCTTCCTCGCCGCATCGTAAGTCAAGTTCCTGGCTTCGGCGATGGTGGCACTGTCCAAAATGTGTGCATGGTCCTTCGACGCTTGCGTCACTGCGGAGGCAGGCTCCGAGATTTTTTTTCTCGGGGCAGACTCAGGAAAGACAAGACCGCCAGCGTCATCGATCTTCAACGCCGTCGCAGAGACCGTGTACTGAAACGCGTCACCGTTCCTTGCCCTCATTACCGGGACTGCTACCTGTGCTACGGACTGTGGGTTTAGCAGCTCCTGCTGGAAATGAATCTCTTTTATCTCCGACAGCGCCACATTCGTTTCTCCCGTGACGCGTTCGACCGCAAACGAATTGTTACTGCTGCTGTAGGATCGGATCCTCAACACGTCGCTCATCGTCTCGCCAGACTTTTTCACTATCTCCATGGATCGTCGGGCATACTGATCTTCATTGCTTAGGTTGATGCGCAAACTTTGTGCCCGAACCAATACCGGAGAACACATTGTGATGAAGACCGCAAGCGCTGCTTCACAGCATTTTGATCGGAGCATTGTGGGTTACTCCATGACGAGGAAGACTTTGTCCGAATTCGGAAGCACGATCGTAAGGGGCCTAACTTTATCGTCGCTTTGGCTCGCAAAGAGATAAATAGACTTGTCGTCTCGATACAACAACCGCCATACTGTGTTATCCAAGCTGCAGGTGCGGTGATAGTCCCGGAGGCTTTGCAGCAGTTTTGCATCGCCTATCAGACTCGGTAGCTCATCCCAGTGCTTGCCGCACGCCAGAGATATGTTCTGCTTATCCTCGGTTTCGATGACAGCTGTCACTACGGGAAGCTTGTTTCCGCTGGTATTCTTGACGTGCTCTTGAAATTGCCAGTAGCCCATCTGCGAACTTAGCATGTACACCGCGTAGAATATCGCCGCTGCCCGAATCGAATCCGTAACCAGGTCCCGCTCGATCCCCAACCCTCGCACGGCTGCTGAGGCAGTCTTGCGTACCAAGTTCTCAGAATCCCACCGGGCCACCTTCTTCATTCCAGCAATGCCAAGGTTCACAATCAGGATCGTTCCGGTCAGCGTGACCGCCGTCAACATCAGATTCAGCGGCTTCTTGATCATGTCCATGGACGCAGTAAGTGTGGATTGAAAACTGAGGTTGAAAACGAGATGCTGAACGCCGAAATTAAAGTAGTAATTCCAGCGGAATGCGAAGCCGGCGACGTACAGGAGCGCAGCCACCAGAGACAATGCTCCGATTAGCGCTGAGAAAGGCTGGGACTTCCCCTGGACTGGATCACTGTCCAATGGCATAACACCCCTCCCGCCCTCGGGAGGGTAACACGAAACTCTCGAATCAGCTGAAGAAGAAATACGGGTACAGGTTTCCCAAGTTTCGAGAGAAGCTGGCGGAGAGACGGATGCACTCCACGCAACTTTCCCCGTTTTTCGACGAATGGGGATTGGTGAACGTCCGGTCCGCCTGCAGTTCTTGAGAGCCGTTCGCCGGCCTAGTTCCTCATCTGAGGCGGTCATACGCCGCCATTTCCTGCATGACTTTTCTGCGTCCCCGCGTTACGCTTGCGACTGTTTCCTTCCCCTACTCTCCGTGGCACCGAAACAGTTCCTTTTATGACACGAGCGCGTATAGTTGGCGTGTACCCGCCAATATCCATCTTGCGTAAATGAAACAGTTTCACTGGCTTACAACAGCACTAAGGAGAGACCGATGAAAATCGGGTTATACAGCATCACGTACCGCGGGGTGTGGTACCGCGGCGAGGCGGTCGACCTTTTCACTCTGGTGCGACTAGCCAGGGGGCAGGGCTGGGAGGGACTGGAACTGGATGCCGAGCGGCCTCACGCAGCACCTATCGATCTGTCGGCCGCCGATCGAAGGCGGTTACGCGATCTCGCTCGCGACATCGGCCTCGAGTTGTGCGCGGTTTCGCCCAACTGTGACCTTTCTAGTCCCGTCCCCGTTCAGCGCGAAGCCATGATCGGCTACGTCCGGGAGTGCATCAAGCTCGCGCATGATCTGGATTCGCCGATCTGCAAGATCTTCGCCGCGTGGCGTGGGATTACGCTGTATGACGGTCTCGCGACCTACGACGATACATACAATTAGGACCAGTATGGGTTTTGGAAAGGCGACCGACGGAGGTTCGTCGTCGAGTCCATGCGCGAGCTCTGCAAGGTGGCCGAGGACTACGGCGTCGTGCTCGCGATGCAGAATCATGGCCCCGACGTTGTGAATCGCTACCAAGACGTGCTGTCTCTCATTGAAGAAGTCGGCTCCCCGGTGTTCAAAGCGAGTATGGACATCAACATCGAGCCCGAGGCCGATTCGCCCGAGCATGCCCGCGAAATGGCACTGGCCAGCGGAGCCCTGCAGGTTCACTCGCACATGAACGGAGAATTCGCCAGACGCTCGGACGGCAGAGTGGAATTGGTAGGCGCTGGCTATTTCGACGAGCACTTCTGGGGAAGGAAGGTGGCCTATCCCGCGTATGTCGATGCGCTGGTCTCGTCTGGATACCAGGGCTACATGAACTGGGAGTTCTGTCACCCCGGGCTGTCGAACGGAAAGCCTGTCGGGATCGAGTACGTCCACAACCAGACCCAGATGGCGTTCGAGTACCTCTCGACACTGCGCGCCGCAGCCCAGCAGAAGGCGGAGGTAACGGTCGCCGGCCAGGGGCAAACCGTATAAGTCAGTTGAGTTTCTCTCAGCCATCTGGGGAGTAAATTGTGCGCTTTAGGCAACGGCCTAACGGTCAATTGTTCAAATCAGGTGTTAACACTCTTCTACCCAGAGGAAAACATTTTTCCTCACGGTAAATGAGTTCTATAAAAAGGGATGTCAAGAAAAAAGCTCCACCCGACCGGAGGAGATTCTTTCTCGAGATCCAGCCCACTGTGTTTCGTGATCCCTGAAGAGGTTTGGCGTGTTGTCCCCGTTGACAGGCTAAAACGGTAGCAAAACGAACCAAAACGCATTACTAGAATGACTCCAGGTTCCCGTCTGGATGAATGTCATTCTATGGTTCGACAGAACCAGTTTCTCCCATAATTCTCGCATGAGGTCTTGTCTGAGCTCATATTCGCGGAGTTCGGCTTCCGTTGCCGTCCCGAACCTTCGTGATTCCAAGAATTTCGCTTGTTGTCGAAGCAGTCGATCAATTTCTCCTCGCAATTCCTGTTCAGTTTGTTTTTTCATAAGTGCCCAGCCAGAACGAAGCGGGAATCAGGGCCGAACCGCGTTTGAAGAAGTGTTTCAAGGCTGGACTTGTTAGCAATACGAGATAGACCCGAGAAACCGTCGAAAGCACCCTCCGCCATTTTTGACAGGTTGCAGCTTGATCAAAGCGTGGCATGCTCCCGCATACACAAACGCTCGTTGAGGGTCGCACTAGTTTAGGTGGTTCTCCTCCTCGTAAACCGGAAAAGGGCGGCCCTCTTCGCAGAACCATTCCCTGTAGATGAGTCATTCCGGCGATTCCTTCCCTCGGGTATAATTCGCGGCGCCTATGGATCACCTCTTCTTGGTTGTTAACTGTAAAACGCCCGGATGCACGACCGCGCGTATTTTGAAATACCTGGGACAAGATTCAGGCGACATAAAATTTAGTGAGTTCGTCCCTGCGCGGTTTCGCGCTGAATGCGGCTCTTGTCAGAAGTTGCATTTTTATGAACGGGGTGAGGTTTATCCCATGATAACTGAGACGTCCCCTCCGCCGGATTTTCTGAATGCGTTCTGATCAGGTCCTCATGCCATCCACGCATCTGCTGAGTTGTCGTTCTTGTAGCGATAGCGACTCAGTTCCTCGAACCATTCCTTATGCTCGCGTAGCTTCGCGTTCACATTGATGTGAAACGTCATTGCCAGAGTGTCCCCCTAGATCGGGAGATGCTAGGCCGCGGGCCTTCATGTCTTCTTTCTTTTCAAGTTGAATCTGTGACTTGTTGGAATAGCCGTACTGCGGGCCTGTGAGATCAACTTCCAATTCAGGATCATCGGGAATCTGAGCTCCTGCTTTCAGCACTCACCAGCTAGGCCCCAGACTTCCGCTCTGCGGTTGAAGTACTTGTTTGGATCGTGCGGTTTTGATCCGCCGTGGAACTCATAAAGACCCGCTCTCGCCCGTAGCCGCGGTATTGCAATTGATCAACAACGCCCGCTCCAAGCCCGTCGCCGTCGACAATGACAGCACCGGGTTTTTCCGCTTTCCAACACTCGATGATTTTCTCAGTCGTTTCGACGGTGTTAACACCGCGTAATTTTGCGTAGATCGTGAACCTTCTGCCCTGGCGAATCCCCAGCACCGTGCGATCATCGCCAAACCGCGCCACATCAACTGCAAGAATTTTCGGAAGTCTTTCATAGCCCTGAGCCGTAAATTTCCGAGCAGCCGCAACAACGTCGTGCGGAATGTTGTTGGGGACCTTCTTGAGCCTGGGACCTTCTTGAGTCTCTCTGCACAAACTTTGAAGAATCGCGTACTTTTTCGAGGAGTTGAGCGAGCACACTCTTTCTGCGAACAGGTAACGTTGAGGCGCTGAGCAGCGCAATCGATAATGGCGGTTCGTTAATGGACGGTACGGAATCAATGGCTTAGGCGTGATGGTGACGTGTTGGTGTCAGTTAACGGGGCTACCGGCCGGGGACGTACGAAAAGAGTTTCGTCGGCCTTCGGTATTCGAACCTTCGGGCCATTGCGTCCTTTCGCTGGAGGAGTAGAGTGCAGCCCGGAAAGCGATCCATACGACATTGGCCCAGCGAAAGAGAAGGCTTCGTTGGGCCTTTTTTCTCTAGCGGCATGCCTCTTGCATTCTTTGGGCTTCGGAGTAGGCTTTCTACGGATTGTTCGTCTCCTCCCCTGCTTAACGTCCCCCTTATCTTTCAAAGTTCTTGGGCGATTTATGCGCAACTTTACATCCTACTGCTCCAGCACAGCTGGTACCTACCAGCGACCAGCGGCGAAGACCTGCCGGCAGGACTAAGGACAAAGCATTATCGAATACGGTGTTTTGCTCGGGATTATTCTTATTCTCGCCTTCGCGGCCCTTCGGGCGTTTGAGGTTAATGCACTCGCGGTCCTCGCCCAAATGGCGAAATCTATAACGTAGGCTCCTAAGCATCTTCTGGGCATCTTGCTCATAAGTATGGGTCAACCGGGACAGGCTCCGAACGAAAAGCGTGTCATGGCCTCTTCCGCTTCTTGCGTTCAGCCGCTTTCTTGCTGCGGACCTTCGCCGCGGCCTTGGATGCCTTCGTAGTGATGTCTTACGGCGTGTAGCTGGGATCGTCGGCGATGATGGAGATCCCAGTAGGGAAACCACTTGCGTGATACCCCTGGACGGACCCGGACAGGTGCTCAGAAGCGCATCCGGTTCTTATCGCGAATGACTAGCCTGAAGCGAATTCCAGGAAAGGGATGAAGCACACAGGTCGCCGTAGCCAATCGGCGATCCGTCTCCAGTAGAAGGGTCCGCGGGGCCCGAACTTCGTGTAACAAGAAAATGGCCCCCGGCGCTCTTCTCGAGTTCCGGGAGCCGTTCGTATATCTTTCGGTCCTAACTTAGGATTCAGTTCTTCATCATCGCGGGTTTGCGGGCAGTAGCCTTGGCTGCAGGTCCCTGCCGCACTCGCGTGACGATCCGAACTGTCGACCTGCGAAGCAAGCCTGCCAGACTCAGCAAACCTGTGCCTAGCAAAGCCAGTGTGCCCGGCTCAGGCACTACCGTCGGCCCGCTCGAGGCAAATCCCGTCTTGGGTCCGCAGTTTGTTCCCGACATCGTACAGAAGTGGATCGCAAAAGAAGTAAACTGGCTTGCCGTCAAGCCGGATGCTGTGAGGGTGAAACTAATCATGTCCGCACTCACAATATTGCCCGGTTGACCCTTGATGTTGGCATAGTCAAAAGCAAACGTTCCAAGGTCAGCGATATTGTGATCGGGGTGAAGGTGGTTAAAGGCGCCTTTGAAGATCCCGGCTTCAATGCTGACGGGACCTGCGTCGATGAACGTGAGCCCGGTGGGACCGTTAATGGCTACGTCCCCGCCGTTCAGCTTAATCGAGAAGCCGACATTCATCCTAATGGTAATCGTGACTTGATTGGGTCCCGAGTTGGATACTGTTACGCAGCCAACGGAGCCCGATAGTCCCAGGTTATTGTTGGAAAGGTTGAAGCCAGAGCACGAAGTGGCGGATGCTGAAGGTGGCAATCCGAGAGTGAAGGCTAAGGCCAGAGCACCCAAGGCACATCTTGCGAGAGAACCCGCTCGCATGGGTTACCCTCCTTTCATTCTGACAATCACCTTCCAGTCATGAGGCAATGTTGGATTGTCAATCTCGGAGAAAAACCCTACTGACATCCGAGGCCGAAGGACATAGCATCGCCGTTCGACCGGAAGCGGGATTGTTTTTGGCCAGGGAACCTTTAGCATGAGACTAAGTAATTCTCCATAGGGTAAATTCTGTACCTAGTCCCATGTAAGCAGATTCTCATTTCATCGATGGAGACAACAGACTTAGCTGTTGATAAATCCCCATCTCTTACTTGGTGAGCAAAATGTTTTTCCTTACAGTCACAATCGACCCGTCCGCTTCAGGGTCACACAGATCTACATCGACGAAGAGGCCGAACGGGCCACAAGAGAACGGCTTTCTGGCGTCCTGATGTTCCCCAAGACAGCCGTGCAATTTGCTGCTATGGAACAGGAAAAGAAAAGAAGAGAAGAAAGCTTATTGAGATGGACTCACCAACGCGGATCGAAGCTCGGCAATCGCTGCGCATCTTGCCCACGTAATGGCTAAGGGCCTAAAACCTTTGCCTTAGGTATTGCTCCTTAAGGTTTTTTCCGAGTGTGCCTGTTTTGTTAGCCATGCTACAAAGCTTGCACACAGTCATCCCCTCACAGGACGTATATGCAACATGGAACAACGAATTAGAGAGCTTTGTTCAGAGCTACTGACCACGCAACATACCATCGCAGCACAGAGCACTGGTGAAGAACTACGCTCCGCCATCCATGAATACTTAGAAGCCCTGCGCCACGACGCCGAGATTCGCCGATCCTAGACGCCCGTGTGCAGTCGCCGCCTCTAGGCCACTGAAACAGACAGCAACCGCACAGAAGCACTGGGGCATCTATGAGGTAGAGGATGTAAAAACACAAAATACAAGCGAAAATTCGATCATTCACTGAACCCGCACCTTCCGTACTATGAACGCCCCCCAAAAAATGGTGCGGGTTTCGTGTCATGACTGCCTGGTTAGCCTCGCGTTCAGCCGCTGCTCTTTTTCTTCCAGTAAACGGTTCAACTCTTCGACAAGCACAAGGAATTTCTCTGAGTCATGCTCCTTTGTGATGTGCTCACAAAGTTCTATCCAACGCTCTTTGACTGCGCCTTCCATGTACACCTCTGGGATGTGAAGTCCTGAGCGGGAGGGGTTATTGGCTAAAATTATACCCTGTTTCCTGTAGGTCTTAAGTGCCAAAGTGCGCCAATGCGAGCAGAGGGCTTTCTACACCCTTTACTTTCTTTACTTTTGTCCTACAGACTCTCCTGTAGACAAATTCCTGTCGTAGATGCCTTAGATTTTTTCTGCGCCATGAAGATCCCATCGAGACCACTCCCATCCCTCTTCCAAATACTGAATCAGCTTTCGGAACGGTTGAACACGACCAATGATCCAGAACAGAGGAAAGAGTTGCTAAAAAGGGATGCGCCTTCATCTCGGGGATGCCGACAAAATCGTCGGAAACGAGATGGGCAAAGAATATGCCGATTCATGAGGTGACATGCCCGTATTGCGAAACTGAGCTCGCATTCGAGTCTCCGCTAGAGCAGATATTCATTGCCCGGAGAACCTGCCCAGAGTGCAAAAGGGAATTTCTCATCAAGGACGGGAAAGCCAAAAAGAGCCCGAACTAATTCGACGCTTTGCCTTCGCTACGAATGCCGTGATATCGGAGATGGCCGCCGCTGTCGTCTCCCAGCTTCCGAACGTCGTGTGACATCCGGGACAAATCATCGTCACCAGTGAATCGCTCAGCGGGAGATCCGCGTTTGCATGGCACTCTCGGCACGCGATTAGGTGCTTAGTCGTCAGTTCAATCAATTGTTCTTGGAGAGCCATATATAAAGATGATCTTGCCGCCAAGAAAGTTTACGCTTGCATTTGACTAAAGCAAGCCGTGGCTGTTGCTGCGATGTTGGGACACTCTCGCCTGTCTACCTCGCAGATATACACTCGGGCGTCTCCGGTTCGAATGTTGGACGTATACCGGAAATGTCATCCGCATATCCATGGGGCCCTCGTTACCTCAGTGCCATTGATGCTTTTTCATTTCCTTCCTAGCATTGATTAGCGGCGTCTCCTCCTGGAGCGGCGCGTTCCTCAAAGGACCGTCACATGAAGTATGTGTATTGGACGGCGATCTGCACAACTCACGGATGCTCTAACCGCTTCTTTGCGAAGTTCATCGGCCCAGACAATGGAACGGCATACCAACTCCAGGGCAACTTGCCGGAGGTGTTTTACCACCAGTGCCAGAGATGCGGTAAGGTTCACAGTTACACACGCGCCGATTTGGTGCCTTATTCCGTTTATCTTCCGCCAATAAAGGGTTTTCGGGAATGGTGGTAAGGGATCGCATTCTCTCCGTTCCGGAGTAGACTATTTCCGCTTAGCACAACTATTCGCAGGCTCGGCGTGTTGGGACACGGCACGTCGGGCTTTTTTTTCGTTTCTGACGACTGGCCGTTATAACAGTTGGCTACTAAGCAGGTGCGTGGAACTATCAGGATGCTTCATTAATTTGGAACCGCAATGGAAAGCCGCCTATCCGGTGACCTTGGGCGGCTTTTTTTATTGCTAGCAGAATTGGTAGTTCCGCGGTGGACAGGCAGGCAGGAGCATTAGAGACGAGGGTAACAAATCGGTGCAAGACCTCACGCAAGTTAGGAACCCGCTCTCGGTTCTCTCGCAGAAGTCCCTGAGGGCGGGTTCATCCTTATGCCAATCCATGAGATCACCTGCCCGTATTGCGGAGTTGAGTTCGGACTCGAGTCTCCGTTAGACCACATCTTTAGGGCGCGGAGAATATGCCCTGAGTGCAAACGAGAATTTCTCATCAAGGATGGCAAAGCCGAGAAAATCCCGAACTAGGTCCCGACTCGTTCCCAGAAAATCCCTACTTACGCCATCCACGCATCGGGTGACGTGTCATTTTTGTACCGATACCGCTGGTACTGGTCAAACCATTCCTTCTGCTCGCGTAGTTTGGCGCTCACACATTGATGTACCCGTCATCGCAAATGCGAAAGGGCCGTCTCTTTACTCGCCTGGAGCAAGATTAGAGCGTGGCGGCCCAGGCATAAGGCTGGTGATCTTTTTGGTGGGCAAGGCAACAGCTTCTTGCGTGGGAGAACCTGCATTTCCTCGCAGTCGGGCTTCGATGCTATGAAATCAACTGTCACCTTCACCCCGTCATATCTCCGACCGTTAGAGGCCGACCCATGCCTTAGCAGGGAACATACCGCTCTGTGATGGGAAAAGACTTACGTGTAAAAGCGCGAGTGTCTGTGCCCAGAATTGTGCCCAGGCGTTACCGTTTTACAGAAAGAGTGGGCCTGTCTACTTCGCAGGAAAAGTACGGGATTCATCGAAGGCTGGAGAGGTACCTAAATTTTGGTCTCCGCCGCGCTAAATGTTGG